>JBGSTX010000121.1:0-8828 GCA_041736305.1 Oligoflexus sp.
TTACGCCTATTTACGATTTTTGATACGATGGCTTCTTTGAATTCTTTGGAATAGGTCGACCGTTTTCCCACTTGTCTGTTCTTGCTCGCCCGCTTTAAGTTAAATCTGAGTTAAGCGACAGGTACCGTGAAACAGGGGGTCAGCGAGAGTTCCTGAAGCAAGACATAGCAGAATAGAGCGTTAACGAAGGTGAGAAAGGCTAGGCGCGTCTCACACCCACTGGAAATTTCGCTGAAGATCCAAGGATTGCGGAGCAAACCACGACCGATCATCGCCCCCTGGATACTCGGTGCTACTCGACGCAGCTCAAGCCAACTCTCTAGCCCCCAAATATCCCCCGATGCATGAACAGGAATGCTCGTTCGTTCAGCAGCCATTTGAATGGCAGCCCAGCGAGCCTGAGCTCGATAGCCATCTGCACGCGTGCGAGCATGCACTGTCAGACGCGCAAGCGGCAGATCTGCGAGCACGGCTAAGAGCTCAGGAAATTCCTCATCACTGGCGATGCCCAGTCGCATCTTAATCGACAAACGCTGGGGCCCTAACTCTCTCGTCAGCGTTTCCAAACTACGGGCCAAGAAATCAGGCTCGCGCAGCATGCCACTGCCGGCATAACGGCCAAGGGAATTTGGCGAAGGACAGCCGCAGTTGAGTTCTAAAATCGGCGCGATTTCTTCAGGCAGGAGATCGCGCGCATGCAAAAACTGCTGCGGCTCTCCGGTAATAAACTGCGGAACAATTTCGTAAGGCAAAACTCCTCGCAACTGCAACAGTTCGGGAACAAACGTCAGGGGGAGCGAAGATTCGGGAGAACTCCGGGTGATGCGGAGAAAGGGGCTGGTCATGGCCCCTGGCTGAGCAACCATCTGTAACCAGAGACGCATCGGAAAGTTCGTAACGCCTTCCATGGGAGCTACGCTGACGGTGGGTGGGCTGTACATAGAGAAGATCCTGATCAGTGTTGATGCCGAACCGGCCCTTACCTTATGTCATGAAATCCGAAGTTAAAATGCCGAATTTCCAGCCCAAAACCGATTTAAAGACCTAAGCCTTTTTATAGTTCGTCATTTCATTCACTGCAAATATCCGATTTTACAAGATAAAAATCTATTGCCCGCACTTAGCCGATCAAGAATACGGGCGAATACGGAAAGACGGGACTTGCCATCGGGGAGCAGATCAAAAGATCCGAAGAGTAGCCTAACAAACGAAAGGACTCTATCATGATGCTTCGACCATATTCCGCCCTTATACTGAGCCTTCTTCTCTTAGGTGCCTGCAAAGGAGGCGAGACAAATACCACAAAGAACGAAAATCAAAGCAGGGGCATCACCCAGGATCCCACCTCTTTTCTGCGCTTGCAGGGTTTTGACAGCTGTGCGGCCACCGACAGCTTTATGCGCGAGAACCTGCGTAGGATTCTCAAAGACGGCTTTGATCGGCAGCGCTTAGAATTCGATTTCCCGCAAGGGTCTTCCTCCGGAACAATCGAAAAGGGCATGGTGGCGGAATCCTCACCCGCCAGCTCAGATTCGGCTACTAACTCCTCCTCAGGACCTCAAGATTTCTCACGCACAAACACTCAAGTTGCGGGAGTCGACGAACCTGATTTAGTTAAGACCGATGGCACGACTATCTATTCGATCAGCGGCTCAAATATACAAATTACGACGAGCTGGCCTGTCGCATCCATGCAAAAAATTGCTAGCCTTCCCATCGATGGGCAGCCTCTGGGGCTCTTGCTCACCGAGGATAAAAAACTCGTAGTGATCTACCACCCTACGCATAAATTCCAAGGCAATGGAAATGATATGGCTGCACCGCAGCCGATAGAGATGCCGATGCCAGCACTCTACCCATGGGCACCTCGCTACGGCAATCAAAGCTTCGTTCGTCTGGCTATTTATAACGTCGCTCAGCCTGCCCAAGCCCAGTTGATAAAGGAGCATAACTTCTGGGGCAGCCACATCAACCTTCGCAGAGAAGGCAAGCTGCTTCGCTGGGCCCAGACCCAGTATGGCATTGCTTTTCCAAAGGGAATCGTAAACTATATTGAGCCCTATGTGACTACCCAGAGGCCCAACGGCTACCTCGAAGCAACGAGAATTTCGATTCAAGAATTTGAACGGCGCCGTGCAGAAATTGAAAAAAGGAACGAAGGGTTAATTGAGACCTACAGCCTCAAGGCAACGCTCAAGGCAACGATCGCAGAATCGTTTGGAGTTCTCAGCACTGACGATCCCCTCTTAGCGGACAACTACGACTGCACCTCAATCTATGCTAGTAAGCAGCTAGGAGAACTCGGCTATACCACAGTCACTAGCCTGAACATCCAAGATGGACAAATCAGTCAGGCAGCAGTCTTAGCACCCGCTATCCAGCTTTACGCCTCGCGTGGAGCGCTCTATCTAGCAAATACGATGTATAGTAGCTGGCGGGGGGAGCCCATGGCTTCTGAAGGGACCAAAACCTATATCCACAGGTTCAAGTACGAGAGTCCCGACTCAGTTAGAATCGCTTACCAGGGCTCTGGAGTGGTCGACGGCTACATCCTCAATCAATTTGCTCTCGATGAGTATCAAGACGTCTTGAGAATAGCCGTAACTGTCGATGACCCTTCGGCTCCAGTGCTGCCCAATGCCCCAGTAGCCACTTCTTTGCAAGCAGGTGGAAGCGGGAGCACGAGAGTGAATCGCGTGTTGACCTTAGGCGTCGGCGCCGATGGCCTTGAGGAGCTTGGCCGCACGCAGGATCTTGCCCCAGGCGAGCTAATCTATGGCGTTCGCTTTGCGGGAGATAAGGGCTATGTCGTGACTTTCCGTCAGGTTGATCCACTTTATACGCTCGACCTGCGTGATCCACGAGCCCCTAAGGTTGTAGGCGAACTGAAAGTAAGCGGCTTCTCGAGCTACATTCATATGATCGACGATACGCATTTGCTGACCGTGGGCCAAGAGGTCGATCCTGTTACCCTCCGCCGCCTAGGCCTTAAGATTTCCGTTTTTGATGTCACTGATCCCAGCAAGCCGAGCGAACAATACAAGTATGTGGTGCCTGCCGCCTACTCGGAGACCCTTTACGACCATCACGCGTTCAATTGGTTCGCTAGCAGAAATCTACTCGCCTTGCCTGTGATGGGCCTGCGCTCAGACTCTCTTACCAACAACTGGTGGGATTCTTATTTCGCAGAGCTGCAAGTCTTTAGTATCGATCTTGCTAAGGGTATCGAACCCAAAGGTGCTATCGATATGAGCAAGCTCTATACGGCTAAACCTGTAGAATTTAATCAATGGCAGTGGGCGGCTCAGCCGAATCGCTCAATCTTTGCCGACGATTATATCTACGCGATCAGTTCACTCGGCATCAGCGCTGTCCATCAGCAAGACCTGAAGGTCAGCCTTAAGACAACAAACTTCTACCCTTAAATTCAAGTACCGGACGCCGGTCTATGGTACTGACCGGCGTCACAAGCCCTTAAATTTCTTTGATGAGATCCTGCGGCGCAAGCCGCATCTGAGGCCCATAGAGGCCTTCAGGTTTACGCGTACCAGCACTTACCACCATCACGACTTCGGCCTTTGGCGCTAGCCCCAGTATGTTTTTCACCCGCACAGAATCAAAGCCACCCATCGGACAGCTATCGTAGCCGTGAGCCGTCAGAGAAAGCATCAGGGTTTGTGCAGCAAGAGCCGCCTGAGTATGGCCAAACACGCGATGGTCGCCGTAGCTCACTGGGGTACGAGTCGTAGCTCTTTTGCGACCGACCAAGCTGAAATTCACCCTGCGTAAAAAGTCGAAGATGCCCAGCGGGCCCCTGGTCATTATCTTGGGTATAAGTGTTCCATAGTAGAACTCGACTGAGGGCGAGAGCTTCCTACCATCGGCTTTCATGACTGTAAGAAGCTTCTGGAGATTCTGCTGCCAAAGATCGGCACGGGCCACGACTACGATCAGCTCACCGGCTGTAGTCGCTGCGGGTTGACCCAGGCAGGCTGCGCCCAATGCCTTTTTCTTTTCAGCATCGCGAACCCAATAGAGTTCATAGGTTTGTAGATTCGAAGAACTAGGAGCGAGAGTTGCTTCCTGCAAAATTTCGCGCATGCTAGCTTCCGGAATTCGCTCCCCGTCGTATACCCGAATCGAGCGCCGGGCCATGAGTACTTTCTTAAATGAGTCTAGATGCTTGGATGCGAATGCAGGAGAGGGAAGAAGTTCTGGATTTACAGCTTCGATGGCCCGAGTCCGTGAACCTGTTTCTGTTTGCATGCTCGCGAAAATATCCGACTTTGAACTCATAGACTAAATCTCCGTTCAGTGGCGATAATCTCTTTATCCAGGATTTTGCCTGCATTTATGAGTCATCGCCCCTGAATCTATGCATTCACTTTGGCAGTAGCAATTGCTTTGTTTTAGCCCTTCTCTCCTTCCCTCGAAGCGCAAGCAAGACCAGTTCGGCAATCAAGAGTTTCAGTTGCTTAGCGCAGGATCTAGAGGTCGGGCTGGCGCAAGAGCCACTTCCTTCTCATAAAACCTATCGACCAACCACTCGCCGAGAGCTGAGGGATCCTTAGGGAGATCAGCTCTCGGCGTCCGCTTCGCGATGATACGGACCCCCTTCAGCTCACCCTTAAATACGTCCCAGAGGGTCGGAATCTCAGCATCATAGATAATCGTGAGATCATAAACGGCATCGATATGCTCCCCCATCCCCTGGATGGTCGCGACAAAGCCTTTAGTCCTTGGCCAGAGAACGCGAGTGAGAGGGGTCGGACGTTTCGACAGCGAGTATTGAGTGGCCTGTGCTTGCTTTTCGGGAGTCCGCCGGGTACCTTCCGTGAAAATGTGAATCCATACGGGATAGATGCTGCGCTTGTAACGTGCAAAAGTCGCGTCCAGGCCCTTCCCATCCTCTTGCCAGTTGCGCTTGAGAAAAATGCAGCCGAGAAAATACATCCCCCAGCCTGGTCCAGGCACATACTTCAACTCATCTTTCACGAAAAATTTTAGGGCACCGAGCGCTCCCTGACGTTTCGCAAAGGCCAAGAGCAATATGGAGTCGACGTGGGACTGATGATTGGCCGTCATCAAAACTTTTTCGCCCACAGGAAAGGGCCCTGGCTCGTAGCTTATATCAAGACGTATTTTTTCCACGCGCTCCATAACCCAGACGACGAATGACCAGTAGTTATCCGCAAAGAAATACGTAGCTCGGTCGGAAAAAGCAGGGAACAAAGGCGAGAAGATCCAGACCGCAGCCTGCATCAAGTTAATCACCAGAAGGGGCAGAAAGACAAAGATGGTAAAAACCGCAGCCTTGATCAGTGTAAAGATTTTAGCAGGGGCCATTGATCCGAGCCTTTCTTACAAAATCATTTATATTTCGGGTAAAAATCTTAAAGCGCTTTTAAACATTCAACGAGGATACTCAGGCCAATGCCTAATCCACCGTGCCGGCGCTTGTAACTGCCGTCTTCCTGCCGTAAAGGATCCATCGCGTAGGGCAGAAACTTCTGGTCTATCCCCTCCCCGTCATCACTCACTACAATAGAAAGCTCCTTTCCTTCAGGCTTCACCCTAACAGCAACCAATCCATCTCGACTCGTAAAACGAATGGAGTTCGACAAAAGATTATAGAGCATCTGCTGCAGACGGCCAGCGTCGCCTTTGATGGGCGGAATTTGGGGAGGAAGATCGACATGCAAACCGACCCCTTTTGCTTTTGCGCTGAGGCATACCGAGCGGACCGCAGATATCACCACATCACTGAGACATATTTTCTGCGCATCTAAGAGCATTTTGCCACAAGTAATCTTAGAAACATCCAGCAGTTCGTTCACGAGACGCGTCTGCAAATCAGCATTTTGAATGATGATATTGATTGCCGTCAAGAATTGTAGCCAGTCCCTCAACCCTGGCCTCCTCGCCGGCTCGAGCGGAGGCGACAAGATCGGCCTGAGGTAAAGCTACTACCTACCCGCTCCATAATCCAGGCTTAATATGTCACAAATGCATGTTAGATGAGCTTGCCATCTACTATCTGCTGTTCCATAGCCGCCATCACTGATGGAAATTTCATTAAGGTAAGGTAGGCATGAGGTAGATGCGGCTGCACGCAGAGGTTTTGCAGAACACCTGCCCCATGGAGGGCCTTTCCGAGCGCAAATCCTTCATCGAAAAGAACGTCATGGCGGGCAAGATGGAGAGAGACGGGGGGTAGCCATTTATAGTTTTTCCAGCGAAGAGCAAATCCTCCTTCATCCTCTTCAGCCTGACGGTATTGCTTCCAAAACCAGTTCATCATCGATTTGGTGAGCAAGCCATCCCCAAAAGTCTCGAAGGAGCCTCCTTGACCCGGAGCCCCCAGCACGGGGTAGTAGAGAATCAGGGCCGAAGGGAGGGCTAACTGCATGTTGTGCAGACGATGGGAGAGGGCTAGAGCCAGATTCGCGCCGGCACTGTCCCCAATGAGCTGAAGCGAAATATCCGACCCCAGCTGCTGCTTAAGTTCACTATAGCCGTTGATACAGTCTTCAAGAGCAGCCGGATAAGGATGTTCGGGTGCAAGACGATAATCCAGCGCATAGACTGACGAACCCGTTCGTTCAGCCAGCCAAGCACAATAGCTGCTATAGGTACTAGCTGACCCTAGCGTCCAACCGCCCCCGTGAATAAAGAAGTAGGCTCGGCGAGCAGGACGTGGACTTTTCGGCTCGAAAATGAGCAAGTTTTTACCTTCTTTTCGTATCCGAGCCCACAATCTTGGATGCGGGTTCAAGAACTTGCCCAAACCCTTATAGAGGGCCCGCTGCAGCGGTATCGGCATCTTTTCCCAGGCGGGTAGCCGACGACTTATTTTTACGAAAGGCTGGATATCTGAGGCCATCGGCTCAGCCTCTGGGACTGTCAAGCGATCAAGCATAAGCATGAAGATCCCAAAAATATTTTATAAAAAATGCGTCTAGATTGAAGATCGACGTGCCAGCTTAGGCGAGATGCTCATCAAACTGAGAGCGCGTTCCGCCAAGGCTGTGATTGTCAGCGAGGGGTTGACCCCAGGATTGGCCGACACCGCAGAACCATCGACCACATAGAGACCCGGATAGTTGAATACTTCGTGCTTGCTATCTATAACTCCTTCATCCTGATTGCTTCCCATACAGCAACCGCCAAGCACGTGAGCTGTCGAGGCTATGCCGAAGAGCGATTCGGTAAAAACATTGGCCAGAGTTCCATCTACCTTGTTTGCAAAAGACTGCGCAAGCTCGGTGGCTTCTTTCATGAAAGCCTTGGGCTTTTGCCCGTGCGGCTCAAGCGTGGTTCCCATGGTGGAACGGAAGGCCAGCCAAGGACGACGACGCAGTTTGAAAGTTAAGGTACTCTCCAGACTCCGCATATAAAGCAAAATCTGAGTCTGCTTGCTAAAATCCCCAATTGCAAAAATTCGCAGCCAGCGCAGGGGATTTCGCAGCAGCGAACTCAGCATCGCCAAGCCGCGCTTAAAAATATTAGAGCCCGGAGCATGAGGAGCCATCAGCAAGCGGAAAAAACCTGAACCACGACCATAGCGAACAGGTTCGAGATGGGAGTGTTCGTCGGTATGAATAATAGAGCTGATCGCAATACCCTTCGTAAAATCGAACTGAGGATTGTTGCTCACAACCCCAATGATGGACTCGTTGTTAGTCCGTATAAAGCGGCCGAGAGTTTTCGAAAGTCGCGGTAGCCCAGCTGGATCCTGCTGCATCTTGAGAAGCAGAGGAACGGTACCGAGAACCCCTCCTGCAAAAATAACTTTTTTTGCAGCATAGACCCTTCGCCGATACCTTAGCCAGCCTACCCGTTCTTTGGCCTCAATCCGATAACCCCCATCGGCGAGAGGACGGACAGCGGTCACGCGGGTGTTCGGAAATACCTCAGCCCCTCGTTTCTCGGCTAAATAGAGATAATTCTTATCAAGAGTATTTTTAGCCCCGAAGCGGCATCCGGTCATACAAGCACCACAGTAGATGCAACCTGTGCGCCTAGGGCCTTCGCCTCCAAAATAGGGGTCTGGCTGGGTTTTGCCAGGAGACCCGAAGTAGATCGCGACATCGGTCGGCTCGAAATTAGCCTCCATACGATTATCCTGGGCAATGCTCCGCATGACCTGGTCGGTCAAGGTAAGATGAGAATTCCGACTGGCGCCTAGCATGCGTTTGGCCGTCTCGTAATGGGGCTGCAGCTCTTGTTTCCAGTCCGCAAGCTTTGACCAGAAACCCGTCTGAAAGAAAGCATCCTTCGGAACGGGCAAAGTATTGGCATAAACCAAGGAGCCACCGCCAACTCCCACGCCTGAAAAGATGGTGACCTTGCTGAAGAAACTCATGCGAAAAGGTCCAGTAAAGTTCAGGACAGGTACCCAAAGCCAACGCTTAAGGTCCCAGTTGGTGGCAGGGAAATCTTTCGCCTCATAGCGCCTGCCCTGTTCGAGCACAGCTGTGCTATAACCCTTCTCGCTCATGCGCAGCGCCGAGACGCTACCGCCGAAGCCGGATCCAATTACAAGGCAATCAAATTCCTGCTCTGATTTCATATTCCCCCGGCTTTTATAGCTGACAGAGCAGCTGCGGCTGGCCGTCCGGCTGAGCTTGCGGCTCTTCTTCGTGAGTAAAATGCCGCAAAGTAAAATCTCTATAATCAGGTTCGTGCATTTCTTTGACCCACTGCTTCCAAGAATAGGGCCACATGGCAGGCTCTCCATCGGCACTCAGGTACCAGCTTTGGCAGCCACCTTTCCACACCGTCTTGCTCATGCCTTGCTTCAGATATTCGCCAAATCTCTGAGATCG
>JBGSTX010000123.1:0-12027 GCA_041736305.1 Oligoflexus sp.
TTACGCCTATTTACGATTTTTGATACGATGGCTTCTTTGAATTCTTTGGAATAGGTCGACCGTTTTCCCACTTGTCTGTTCTTGCTCGCCCGCTTTAAGTTAAATCTGAGTTAAGCGACAGGTACCGTGAAACAGGGGGGATGGGCATCTCAAAAACTACTCTATTTTCCATAGACTGGAAAACGGTGTAGCCCGTTTCCACCTGACCCCCTTCTACGATATCCTGCCCATCCATCTCTTTGCGCGGCAGGACAAGGATCAACTCGCGCTTACCCTAAATGGTAAAAAGCGGAGTATAGCCAAAAACGATTTTCAAAGCCTGGCTGTCAAGATGGGGATCAAGGTGCAGACCATCGATGACTTCGTGAGCGAGTTCGAGGCGAATCTTCCGGACTACTTCGAGACTTTCAGGATGTTCGGCATTGAGGAGGAATTATTGGTGATTCATGAAAAGTTTATTGAGGAGCAGCTGGGACTGTTAAGATAATTCAAACGCAAAAAAACCTTAGCAGGCAAACAGAACCTTATTCGGAGAAAAAACAGCTGACAATACCCGCACCACTACAAAGCGGGGGTGAAAAAAAATATTCGGCGCTTGAGTACGAAGGGTTTGGAAATAATGACCTGGTATGTCAGATTAGGAAGAGCCTGAAGTCAGGAGGTGGTGACGATGTCCCGCCACCACCACCCGCTCTAGGCTCGAACCGCTTCCTTAGGTTTATCGGTCAGCAGGCCGAATTGGAAATCTTCCAGTCGGAAAGAATCGACCTGAATCGCATCCTCGCGCGCTGCCTCAGCCCGCTGAACGAGATGAAACTCGTCGCGCGTGATAATTCCCTCATCGAGAGCTTTTTGCACCAAACGCTCAGGCTTGCCCTTGGGCAACTTCTTCTCTTTCACAGCCCTTGAAACCTTCTGGAAGACAGCACTAGCCTCATAGACGAGCTTCAAGGTCTGCTCATAACGCGCTAACGCTTCATGCGGATCACTGGGTAGATAGACACCCTCACCCAAAGCATCCCGTAGAGCACCTGGCCGACAGATTCCCTGCGCTACTTTGTGACTTAGCTTGTCGTCTGGGCCCATGCCGATACTGTTCAAGCGTGACCAGAAAGCTACGGGGCCACGGAAAATGAAGCGGATCAAAGGCACTTCGATGTTGTCGAAAATTCCCTCGAATGCAGTCTGAATCTTCATGAAACAATGCTGCAAAGCCCAGTCTACATATGGTTTATGCTCGGCCTGACGTCCCTCCGCCTCAAAGCGCTGGATCACCGCCGTCGCCATATACATCCAAGACAAGACATCGGCATAACGCCCCGTAATGCTCTCACGGAGTTTCAAGGCACCACCGTAAGAACCTAGAGCTAGATCGGACATGAAGGAAAAAGTCGCTGAGGCCCAGGAAAGCTTCTGATAATAGCGTTTACAAGGACCGGAAGGTACGCCAGCTAGATAGCCACGCGTGAGACTGAGGAGCAAGGCCCGACAGCCGTTGCGTATAACGAAACCGATGTGAGCCCAGAAAGCCTTATCAAAAGCCTTGGTGTCATTCGACTGCAAAGCCTTCACTTCTGAATAGGCGTAAGGGTGACAGCGAATCGCTCCCTGTCCGAAGATCATCAGTGAGCGAGTCAGAATGTTGGCCCCCTCGACCGTAATTCCTATAGGCGTCGCTATATAAGCGTTCGCTAATAGATTGCGAGGACCCCGAGAGATGGCCGCTCCTGCAAGTATGTCCATCCCGTCGTTGATAAGCTGGCGGGCTATTTCCGTCGAATTGTACTTGGCGATAGCCGACACTACGGCAGGCTTGATGCC
Organism: Oligoflexus sp.; assembly: GCA_041736305.1. Classification (GTDB taxonomy): domain Bacteria; phylum Bdellovibrionota_B; class Oligoflexia; order Oligoflexales; family Oligoflexaceae; genus Oligoflexus. Next base: position 1,822 of record JBGSTX010000123.1, read on the forward strand.
CGAATCGACGGCACCTACTGTAAAGATCCGCGAAGCCTCGAGCAGATAACTCAGACCACCTATACGGGCCAGAGGTTCTTCGATTCCCTCGAAGCGACCTATTTCAATACCGAACTGCTTTCTGATGGCAGCATAGGCGCCAGCTACCCTCAGGATCATCTTTGCACTGCCAGCCGACTGAGCCGGGAGAGAGATCGAACGACCTATCGCCAGACACTCCATCAGCATCTGCCAACCACGACCCGCAAACTCGGGGCCCCCGATAATTTGATCGGCCGATATCACCACGTCCTTGCCTTCGGTCGGACAATTGTAGAAGGGCACACCCATCGGATTATGGCGCTGCCCTAAAACTACCCCTGGAGTCGTATGCGGAACCAAAACACAGGTAATTCCGGGGTCCTTCCCCTTGCCCAGCAGATTGTCCGGATCCCTCAGTTTAATCGCCATCCCCAGCAAAGTCGCGACCGCTGCTAAGGTGATGTAACGCTTGCTCCAGTTGAGGCGGATGTATAGCTTCCCGTCCTCGCCCTTGAATACCACGCCATAGGAAGTCATGCCGCCGGCATCAGAACCGGCATGAGCTTCGGTCAGAGCGAAACAAGGCAGTTCACGACCATCCGCTAGACGAGGTAGATAGTATTCCTTTTGATGTGCGGTTCCGTAATGCGAGATGAGCTCTCCTGGACCCAGTGAGTTAGGGACCATGACCGTTACCGCCAAAGGCATCGAGCGACTGGCTATCTTACTCACGACTTCGCTGTTAGCGAGAGCTGAAAAACCCAATCCACCATGTTCCTTCGGGATCACCAGGCCGAAGAACTTCTCTTTCTTAATATAAGCCCAGACCTCTGGACTCAAATCGCCTTTCTGAAAAATGTCCCAGTCGGTCATCAGCGAACAGAGCTTCTCGCACTGCACATCGATGAAAGCCTTTTCCTCCCCCTTCAACTTTCCATAAACATTCTTGCTAATAGCCGTAAAATTCGGCTTGCCGGAAAAGAGCTCCTTGTCCACCCATGTGGTACCAGCTTCAAGGGCTACCTGCTCGGTTTCTGAAATTTCCGGCAGGATGTTTAGCTTCTTCAGTAAGAGGACTACGGGAGCGCTGAGTATGAGCCTGCGCAGCGGAACAATGTTTAAGACCAGAAGTGGAATTCCAACGATAACCCAAAGCGCTGGATGGGCATCCAAAAGCCAGAACCAGAAAACCGTGTAGATAGTGACCATCCAGAGTTTAACGCCCAAAAAGCCTAGATAAAGAGCTCCTAAAAAAGCCAGTAGAGTGAGCAGAGTGCCGTTGTCCTGCACCCAGGTAAGACTGTTTTCCATGCGAACTCCCTTAATGAAACGTTCGGAAACAGCAGCGCTGAACTGCCGAAGCATCTCCGAGCGAGAGCTTCTGCAGTACTGTCAGCTATATTAAAGCTTTTCTGGGCTTTTGTTGAGGCGATTGCGAGGCGAGGAGTCGATGTCTGGAGGAAAGCAACGCCTCGGTTAGTTGAGAAGCCTTTGCAAATAATGCTGAGGATCAGCGAGTAGGTCCCGCGTTATGCGTAACTCGCGAATCGATGTCGACGGCAACTCGAATTTGAAAGGACGCAGGGCACGCTCGAGAAGGGACAAGAGAGCGCGAGCCCCGGTGGACTCAGCCGCAGCAGCGGCGGCCAGATCTTCTAAAGCTTCGTCAGTGAAGCTGAGCTCGATCCCATAAGCCGCAAAGGAACGCTTGTACTGCTTGATAATGGACCCATGAGACTCAGTAAGTATCCTGAAGTAATCATTCTTATTGAGGGAATGGCAAGCCACTCTCACCGGCAGCCGACCAATAAACTCTGGCTCCAAACCGTAGCTCACAAAGTCTGATACTCCCGCTTCATTCAGGATATCGCCGGCTCGCTCTCGTCGGTCGCTAAGACCACGACCATCTTGGAAGCCGATGCTACGGGTGTGTAGACGCTGCTGGACAATGTCTTCGAGGCCGCTAAAGGCTCCACTGACAATGAAGAGAATATGCTTCGTGTTGATCTTGGAATGGCCTGACTTGCCTCTCTGCAAATCCATAATTGCTTGCAGCTGGGTGTGTAAGTCCGGACCGCCACGCAGATCGACTTCTGTTTCTTCCATAAGCCTGAGTAAGCCAAATTGAACACCTCTCGTATTGACGTCTTTGATACTGCTCTTCACTCGGGTTGCTAGCTTGTCGACCTCATCCAGATAAATAATACCTGTTTCAGCTTTCTGCACGTCCCCCTTAGCCTGAGCGACGAGCTCCTTGAGCATGTCCTCGACATTGCCCCCGACATAGCCCGTTTCGCTGAACTTGGTCGCATCCGCCTTGACGAAGGGGACACCGATCAAGTTGGCGATTTTACGGATTAGATAGGTCTTACCTACTCCCGTCGGTCCGAGTAGAAGGATGTTTTGCTTCGCATATTCATCCTCGGCATTGAAACGGCCCTCTACACACGACTTCACGTGCTTATAATGGTCGCAGATGGCAATAGCCAAGACTTTCTTCGCTTCATCCTGACGAATCACAAAACGGTCGAGAAAATCTTTAACTTCCCGCGGCGTATAGTTGAAATCCCAGTCCAGTCGCTTCTCGTCCCCCACCGGACCCTCAGCAGCAATAGCGCTGCTAAAGATTTGTTGCTTGCCGCTAAAGCGCTTGCGAACAAGTTCTTCAAATTCCTTTTGTAAGAGCTCTGGAATCGGAGGCGTGTGATCAGCCATCTTAGGTCCATCGATGAAGGCGTGGAGCTCGCGAGTAAAAAATATTTTCCAATGCTAGGCCAAATGCACTCGAACTATATCGAGTCGCAGCTTGAGTGCAAAGGAAATTGGGACTGAGAAATATTCTTAACAAAGAAAATTTCCCAGCGCATAATTTCTAACACTGCTCCTGACTGAGCTCTGCAGTCAGCGAATTTTTTAAGGCAGATCGGACCCAGTTCTTGGCTCAATAAAGACATGGGAGAGGGGAGTACGCCATTAGAGAAGGAAGAGGCTTGTCTTAGGCAGCACTAGTTGGACATCAGAAGGAGAGCTCGATCAGCTTTCTCAGAAAGTGCTTTTCCTGCACTATTGAGACTGAGACGCGATCCAATACGATCGAACAGTTTGATCTCAAAGACATCTTCAATCTTCCTCAAACGATGACTCACCGCAGGAGGCGTCAAGCCCAAGAGGGCCGCGCCCGTCGACGGTCTGCCACCACGCAGCAAGTGCTGGAGGAGGATGAGGTCGTCAATGTCCAACATGCGAAGTCTCTTATACTTATCGCCGTGTAATTCCATGACGCGACCTCCTTTTGCATTCATGTCCCCAGATCAGCTACGGGTAGTTTTACCCTATTCAAATCGAATTCTGGCCGACAGGTCAACTTTTTGAACAAATAAAACATTCTGGGAAGTTCTCCCTGATCGTGTCCGACAGATTTGGCGCAGGAAAAGCTTGCGGGGTCCACTTGTTCAGAGTGAACCCTTTTTTCATGCAGGGTAGTCTCGATATTTAGGCTCTTCTTGCCTTGAGGCCCAGCCGTGACATACAAAAGGGGGCAAGAGTCCTACTGTGACTGGCAGAGAGCTTGCTATCGGACTAGAGCGAGGCTCACAATGCCTGTCTAGAGGGCCTTAGAGAAAGTCGTTTACGCTTAGAAGAACTCCAGGGCGGAGCGTGTCAAATGGATGTGTTTGGCTACCAGGACTACCGGGAGATTCTGCGCAGCGAACTCGCCCGGCGTATCAGACAAAACCCTCGCTACTCGCAAGGTGCTTTTGCGCGCGATCTGGCGCTAACTCCAGGACGTCTCAGCGAAATTTTACATGGTAAGCAAGGCGTGTCGACCAAGGTTGCCACGCAAATTAGCAAGGGGCTGCACTTTAGCGACGAGGAAAGTGCCTATTTCCTCGACCTGGTCGAAAGTCAGCATGGTCGTAGCCGGCTGCTCCGCGATGCCGCCCGCCTTCGCCTCCATCGCTATCGCCGCATCCCCTTCGCCGAAAAAATGGGTGAAGATGCCTTTCGAGTCATCAGTGACTGGTATCACGTCGCCATACTTGAACTCCTTCGTCTGCCCCATCACCAAAATTCTCCCCAGTGGATCGCCGAAGCCCTGAGTATCGAAACCGAAGAGGCCAGCGCAGCCCTCGATCGATTGATTCGCCTTGGACTAATCGCGCCAGATCCGGAAGGCCGACCCGTTTTGGTCGATGCCAATCAACGATTCAGTGGTTCAATGCACGCCGAGTCTTTCCAAAAATACGCGCGGCAGATACTATGGAGAGCTCTCGAAGCGGTCGATAAGGCCCAGCTGACGGCTATGCATAGCTACATTCTCGCACTTCCTGAAAGCCAAGTGCCGCATATCCTCCGCATACTTAAAGACAGCAGCGACCGGCTCGCAGAAACTATAGATCTTGAGCACGGAGAAAAGGATAAAGATGTTGTGTACTGTCTGGCGCTGCAATTATTCCCTCTTTCGCGCATCCCTGCCGAAAGTTCTGGCGGTCCTGAATCGGAAGAAGATGTCAAAGAACTTCCCCCCTCCCTGCACTAAGAGACTAGGACCAGTGGTCAGCCTCTTCATTTTGTTTTTGCTTTTTATGCCTTTGGACAAAGTCCTCGCGGGAAACTTCACCGAAACTATCGGTTTCGTGGGCGATAGCATCAGCACCGGAGGAGGTGCACACCCCTCTCTATCCTTCGACCGCGAGGTGATGGAGAAGATCTTTCGCGATGAGATCGATCTTAAGCCCGATGCCCGCTATCGAGAGGAACTTGAACGTAAATGGGGGCAAGCCGTGCCGGAGCTTGGCGCACCTCTGCGCCTGCCTCTTTCGAGACGAGAATTTGGCAACCCGCTGACTTGGGTCTATGAGAGGGGTTTTCACTACTTTTCGCATCGCTACCTCGATGCGGAAGAATATAGCTGGGGCTATCTCCTTAGTCGCCAGCTCTCGAGTTCTCCAGATCGGGTCTACATCGCAGCTCGTAACGGCGAGCGGGCGGAAGACGCTTCGAGACAGATCGATCGCCTGCTCGATGCTACCGAAGGTAAGGCGCTCAATCACGTCTTCATGTTTTTTACGGGTAACGACATCTGCTCCGCCATCGGCGGTTTGGGCACCGATCCGGAAAGCTATGCGGAAGGCGTGGAAAAAGCCGTGCGGTATTACGCGCGCAATGCGAGGGTGCCACTGGATGGAGTGGCCCATGTGTGGCTCTTGGACCCCCTCGGAATTTTGCAGATCGTGAGTTCGCCTTCTATCCTGAATCACAAGGTCCGGGCGTATGGACAAGAGATGAGCTGCCGCGACTTACAAGCGGGCCAGTTCAAAGCACAAAAAGCTCCGCCCAATCCCAATCTCGGCACCGATACGAGTGCGCAGCTAGCCGAACTGTTTGTGAACGTCTTCAGCGTTGGGCCCCTGGCTTACTGCCCCGGACTCTTCGCGGTTCACGGTGCCCCTAGCGAGCTCCAGATGAAACTCGGCGGACTCCTCACGGCTTATAGGGCTCAACTGGCGAAACTACCAGCTAAACTGCAGGACCTGCCCACGCACTTCAAAGTTCATCACGTGGGTGCGACAGCCGAAATAGTCTTCCAAGGGGAAGACATGGCAAACGACTGCTTTCACCTGAACCTGAAAGGTCAGCTGAAAATCGCCGAGACACTGCGCGATGAGATGCAAAAAGTATTGGGGGCACTCAATCAGCAAGGCGGCGTGACTCCCTAAACGGAAGCCTCGCCGCGATCGAGTCAGTAGGACTTGGCAATAATCGAACGCTTCTTGCTAGGCTTGCCTGTGAAAATACAGGTGCCAGCTTCTTCAGGTCCATCGAGCGGAATGCAACGATGCGTGAGCTTCAGCTCCTTGAGCTGATCCGGAATACTTGGATCGTCGGCCCAGTGTACCAGAGCAAAGCCGCCATGGATTTCTGGCTTCTCCTCATTCTTGCTCTTCGGCGTGAAATAAGCCTTCAAATCGGCGAGTGAGTTGATCTTGACCGTATTCTCGTCTCGATAGCGCAACGCCTTCTGATAGAGATCAGTCTGAATCCCATCTAGAATCGCAGCCACTGTCTCGACAAATTGAGCCCGAGGAATGCTCTTCTTCTCTTTCGGCGTCTGATTCCGCTGACCGACAAAGACAGCTCCCTGATCAATATCCCGAGGGCCGATTTCAACGCGCAGAGGCACGCCCTTCTTGATGTGCTGCCACATTTTTTCGCCGCCGCGGAGATCGCGATCATCGATCGCAACTCTCACCTTTTCCTCGCCATAGATCTGAGCTGAGAGCTCTTGCTGCAGACTCTTACAGGCAGCGAGCACCTTGCTGCGCTCCTCGTCGTTGCGATAGATAGGGAGAATAACGACATGCTTAGGAGCCAAACGGGGAGGAATGACCATTCCATCGTCGTCGGCATGCGTCATGATCATGCCTCCTATGAGGCGCGTAGACACACCCCAAGAGGTGGTCCAGGCATGAACTTCTTCACTCTTTTCATTCTGAAAGCGGATATCCATGGCCTTCGCAAAGTTCTGGCCCAGGAAGTGCGAGGTCCCAGCTTGCAGCGCTTTGCGATCCTGCATCATGGCTTCGATCGTATAGGTGTCGATCGCTCCTGGGAAACGCTCGTGCGGTGCTTTCTCGCCTTTGATGACAGGCATCGCCATGTAGTTCTGGGCGAAGTCCGCATAGACATCGAGCATCTTGAGCGTCTCTTCTATGGCCTCGTCCGCGGTCGCGTGTACAGTGTGACCCTCTTGCCAGAGGAATTCAGTTGTCCGGAGAAAAAGCCTCGTGCGCATCTCCCAACGGACGACGTTCGCCCATTGGTTGATGAGGATAGGCAGATCTCGGTAGGACTGAACCCACTTCGAATAGGTCGCACCGATTATCATTTCACTGGTCGGTCTGACTACGAGAGGTTCATCCAAAGGCCCCGCAGGAACCAGGCCCCCATCGGGTCCAGCTTCGAGTCGGTGGTGAGTGACGACGGCGCATTCTTTAGCAAAACCGTCGACGTGCTCAGCTTCCTTCTCGAGATAACTCAGAGGAATGAAGAGGGGGAAATAGGCGTTCTCGTGGCCCGTTTCCTTGAACTTCTTGTCGAGTTCTTTCTGAATATTTTCCCAGATCCCGTAGCCCCAGGGCTTGATCACCATGCAGCCGCGAACAGCCGAGTTCTCGGCAAGTTCAGCAGCCTTGACGACCTGCTGATACCACTCTGGGTAATCCTCGGCCCGGGTGGGTTGGATGGCGTTTTGCGGAGCTTTGCTCATCGGATGTTTCCTCAGCAGTATTAACGTTCGAGTCTTGCATTGCGGACGCGTTTGGGCACATCCGCGTCAGTGCCAAGGCGTCGACGCTTGTCTTCTTCGTACTCGCTATAGTTGCCTTCGTACCAGGAGGCTTCCCCATCACCTTCAAAAGCCAGGATGTGGGTGGCCACGCGATCGAGGAACCAGCGATCGTGACTGATGACGACGGCACAACCAGCGAAATTCAGCAGCGCTTCTTCGAGAGCGCGCATCGTGGCAATGTCCAGATCGTTCGTCGGCTCATCCATCAGGAGTACGTTCGCACCTGACTTGCAGAGCAATGCCAGCTGCACGCGATTGCGTTCACCGCCTGAGAGAGCACCGACCTTCTTCTGCTGATCCTGACCACTGAAGTTGAACTTGCCAACGTAGGCCCGCGCATTAACTTCCTGCTTACCCAGCAGAATCGAATCGTAACCATTCGAGATGGTCTCATAGATCGTCTTCTCTGGATCAAGAGCGAGGCGCGATTGCTCCATGTAGCCCACAGTCGCCGTAGGGCCGACGCGGAAAGTACCGCCATCGGGCTTGTCCATATCGGAAATCATACGGAAGAGCGTGGTCTTACCAGCGCCGTTCGGTCCAATGATCCCAACTATACCACCTGCTGGAAGGCGGAACGTGAGGTCTCTATAAAGGGTCTTGCCGCCGAAGGCTTTGGCCACATGATCGGCTTCGATAACCACATCACCCAGACGAGGTCCGGGCGGTATGTAGAGTTGCAGCTCTTTTTCAAAGCTACCCTGCTCCTGATTGAGCAGTTTTTCATAGGCGGAAATACGAGCCTTGCTCTTAGCTTGACGCGCTCGTGGGGCGAGACGAACCCACTCGAGTTCGTGCTGGAGGGTCTTGCGGCGCTTGTCGTCAGCTTTGGCTTCGGACTCGAGGCGCTTGTCCTTCTGCTCGAGCCAGGAGGTATAGTTGCCTTTCCAAGGTATGCCCTGGCCTCTGTCCAACTCGAGGATCCAGCCGGCGACATTATCGAGGAAGTAGCGATCATGCGTTACGGCGATGATCGTGCCTTTGTATTCCTGTAAATGGCGTTCTAGCCACTGCACCGACTCAGCATCCAAATGGTTAGTCGGCTCATCGAGGAGGAGAATGTCTGGCTTTTGTAAGAGCAGACGGCAAAGTGCTACGCGGCGACGCTCACCTCCGGAGAGATTATCGACCAGCGCATCAGGCGGCGGACAATTGAGAGCGGCCATCGCAAAGTTAAGACGATCATCGAGAGTCCAAGCGTCCATGCGATCAAGCAAGTCCTGGACCTCAGCTTGGCGATTGATGACCTTATCCATTTCTTCTGGACTCAGATCTTCACCAAACTTCAGATTAATCTCTTCGAATTCCTTCACGAGATCGACGACACTCTGGACGCCTTCCTCGACGATCTGACGAACGGTCTTGCCGGCCTGCAGATTCGGTTCTTGCGAGAGATAGCCGACGGTGTAGCCATCAGAAAGATGGGCTTCGCCCGCGTATTCTTCATCGACACCGGCGAGGATTTTGAGAAGAGAGCTTTTTCCGGAGCCGTTGGTGCCCAATACACCGATCTTGGCGCCGTAAAAATACGAAAGGTAGATGTTCTTAAGCACGGTCTTCTGGCCGTACGTTTTGGTCACACCTACCATAGAATAAATTACGGTTTTATCAGACATGGAGTTCCACCCGTAAAAATTAAAGCGAGACGAAGCCGACAATGTATAAGAAACGGGTGGTGGGCGCCAGATCTATCCGGTCGGGAGAGAAGAAGTCTCTTAGGAAGCGCGGCGCTTGTTCAGTTCGAGCGCGACAGTCGAAAGGGTCGACTCTTGCCAGGTCTGAAAGTCCTGCTGTGAGGCGCTTTGACTATGAAGTTGACGAAGGAGGAGATCATTAACCCGCTGACTCTCAATGAGGTTCAGAGAGTTCTGCACAGTGCGAATCAATTGATCGTAATCAAAAGGCTTGTTTATCACCGCGAAAAGATTTGCACTATCGCGCGGAATCGAGATTTTGCTGCGGTCTAAACCAGTGATAAAAATCACCGGAATACTGCTGCCAGCATCGTGGAGCTGAATAAGCAATTCATCCCCCCGGAGTTCGGGCATCTTGATGTCGGAAATAATGAGGTCTGGTCCAAAAGCTTTGATCGCATCCGCTGCATCTGCTGCGTCATAAATGACTTTTACTCGCGCACCTGCATTTTGCAGAATTACCCGGCAGACTTCTGCTAGCTGAACTTCATCTTCAATCACTAATACGCGTGGAGCAGTAATCTTAGAACGAAGCTTGAGTGTAATCATCGTTGTCATCCGAATCGGCTAAAAGGCCCTATTGGTATTTCGTCACAAACGCAGACTTCACGCCAGTAACTAAGTAGATTTCGGCACGGTGTCAAAAAAACTTGAGTTCTATCTCTACATATTTTGCGAAGACTCAAAAACTTCGGTTAGCTCGAACATTACCGCTTCATTACTCACTCTATCCCCCCACTAATACTTAACTTTAATATCTATCTTTTAAGCCGCATATAACTAGAGCCCAACTCGTACATCAAGTAAAAATGACTTGGTTGTCACATGATCTATATAGAACCAATTCATTCACGAGATGATGTTCTCGTACACAAAGAGCAGTCATTGAGAACCGAAAAAATAAATGGAAGAAAATGTTTGACCAAAATTTTTGGTGGGTATATACCCATCTTCCGGTCGGGAATTGCAGAGAAAAGAAACGAAGCGAGACACCGACAAGTTCTTTGAAAACTGAATAGAAGACGAAAGTAAGATAAGTGCGAACGTCAATTCTTAGTCTTTCGGATCTGCTTCGGCAGAAAAAAGAAGACTGAGTCTTATATGAAAAAATCGAGCTTCGGCTCGTCTAGGATTTAAACA
>JBGSTX010000295.1:0-16716 GCA_041736305.1 Oligoflexus sp.
GATGCCAACGTAACGACTCTGATCGCAGCTTTTGTCCTTTTGGAAACCAGCTCCTCTGGTCCCATCAAAGGCTTCTCTATCTCCCTTATCTTAGGTCTTCTGGTTTCGCTTTTTACGGCTCTTTCCGTCACCCGCATGCTCTTCTATATAGTCTTGAGCCGCGCTAAGACAGATGCCGAAGTAAAACGGTGGCTGGGTTGGTCGAACGTTCAAAAAGCGCAGAATAGTCCTAAGCGCGCCTTTGATTTTCTTAAGTATGGCAAATTAATAACGGGTATCGGTCTGGCTATTATTCTTTCAGTCCTCGTGCTGGCAGGCACTTTAGGCTTCAACTGGGCCGTGGACTTTGCTGGTGGTACTGAAATGGAAGTGACTTTCAAAAAGCCGCTCACTTCTGAAAATCTGCGTACTGCCCTGGAAACAGCGGGTATCAAAGAGCCTTCGGTACAAGCTGTCGGTGAGAAAGACCAGCACTATCTGGTTCGCTTTGAAGGCAGCAGTCTCGATTCTGCTGACCAGAAAGTGAATCCTGAGCAGGCGAATTCTATTCGCTCAAACGTCATCACACAGCTCAAAGATTTCGAGCCCGACGTGCAGAGGGTTGAATACGTTGGCCCGGCGATCGGTAAAGAGCTCCGCAGGCAGGGCATACTCTCTATCATCTGGGCGGTACTTGGCATCTTAATTTATGTTGGACTTCGCTTCGATATGCGCTTCACGCCTGGTGCGATGGCGAAGATGGTGCAGGATGTCTTTTGCGTCCTGGCCTTCTATCTCTTCTTCCAGAGATCCTTCGATCTCACGGCGGTGGCGGGAGTCCTGACTGTCGTTGGTTATTCAGTTAACGATGTCATCGTTATCTACGACCGCATCAGGGAGAACATCATGAATTTCCCCCGGCGCAAGCTCTACGATAATATCAACGTCGCCCTGAACGAGACTTTAGCTCGCTCGATCAACACTTCGATTGCGTCGATGATTTCGCTGGTTGGAATCCTGATCTTCGGCACATCACAAATTCTGAACTTCGCCCTCGCGATGATGGTCGGTATCGTCTCAGCGACGATCACCTCCTCTTTCCTCGCAACTTCTTTTGTGTTGTGGTCGGAAGAGTGGCGTCAGAAGAAGGCCATAAAAGTGGGCACCGGTGCGTAGGCACCCGTGCCCGCTCTAGGCATCACAAGTTCCTATCGATTAGAGAAGCTCCATGTCCGTGATGGAGCTTCCAGATAGAATGTCTGAGTACTGGAAGTCTTTGGTTGGGATGACATCGTTCTTGCGTGAAGTAGATTTGAAAGTCTCTTGATAGACTGCGCATTCAATGTAGTCAAAAACGCCGGGAAAAGGATGATTGATGCATTCCATGACGGGTTCAACTTCGCCCTTCTTGCTAGGCTTCTTGATAGGCTTTTTGGGGCCTTTGGCCTTGAGATCCTCAGGGACTTGATCCTGAGCCAGATGCTTCTTCATGATGAGTCCGCAAAGGTTCTTGAAGTCAATCGCCTTGGAGTCTTGATTATACTGACCATGGCGCACGAGGTGAGGACAACGCTTGCACAGCATCCAGCAGCCTTTCCTAGCAATGCAGGCGACGCACGCGACAATATAATTCTAAGACCTGCTGTCTCAGGCTAAGTGTCTACGCTGTCAACCATTAATTTTTCGATGGAGTAGGGTCATCTTAGGCGAAGCCAAATAGCAGTGCAAGGCGAAAATATTTGTAATTTTTGGGAAAATTCGTTTTAGCCCTCTTAGAAAAAGGGCCCCTTTCGCTGGATTATTAAGCCCTTATGACTTTGTTGCTCCGGCGATTCAAGAGTCCGCAAAAGGGCGGAGTTTGCCTAGAAATCTTGATGAGTATTAGTGGTTTAAAAGGTATTTCTTTTATGGAATTCGATGCGCTATTTTCGAAACGATCGACGCATATCAAACCAGGCCTTGAGCGGATAGCTCGAAGCTATGAATATTTAGCTCGTCCTGCGAAAGATATTCCTTCGGTTCTCATCGGTGGCACCAATGGCAAAGGCAGCACGAGCGGGTTTCTCTGGTCACTCATTGCCGCCAACCAACTTGAAGCAGCGCTCTTCACCTCGCCTCATCTGGCCGCATTTTCTGAACGCTTTCAACTCTCATTACAGCCCACATCCGACGCAGAAATCTCCACTTACATAGAGCATTTGAAAGAAAGTCTAACGACTGAGCTTTATGATGAGCTGTCTTTTTTCGAGGCGACGACTCTGATCGCCTTTCAACTTTTCGCAGAGCGACAGGCGCGTTTTCAGGTTCTCGAAGTCGGCCTTGGCGGACGTTGGGACGCGACCAATATCAGCGATCCAGCTGCCTCTGTGCTGGTCAGCGTCTCACTCGATCATGCGGAATATTTGGGCAGTGATCTCGAAGGAATTCTCCGCGAGAAGCTCGGTATTATGCGCCAGGGCCGACCCTTTTTCTGGGGAGGCGGAGGCGAAATATTAGAACTGCCGCAGCATCGATCGATTATCGAAGAGGAAGCTAAGGCTAAAGGGGCTCAGCTTATAGTCGCAGACGAGCACTTTGCATTTGACGAAGCCGCAGCGTGCATCCGACTTAATCTCCCCAACCTAGCGCCGCTGACTCTAGCGTTGACCCCTCACTGGCAGGGGCTGCCCCGTTTTCTTTTGAAGAATCTAAGTCTCGCAGCCGCTGTTTACTGCTGGCTCAGCCAAAGAGAAAGTGCCTATGGGCTCTTGCCATTGGCTGAGGTCTGGGACAATTTTCTTGAGGGGAAACAGGCCAGTCCGGTAAGTCTGATTGGGCGCTGCCAGCGGCTCAGCGCGGGGCCTGGGTCACAGAAGTTCCTGGTAGACGTCTGTCACAATCCGGACGGAGCGCGGAACTTCGTTGCGTCCGTGAAGGCTCGGCGAGGAGAGCAGGGGCGTCCTCTCGGGGCTCTCGTTTCGGTTTTGCGCGACAAAGATTACGATCTTATCTTAGATATCTTGCGTTCTGCTTTTCAGCCTGTAATGCTCTTTGGCATCGAGCATACTCGAGCATGGGAGCCGGAGATCTTAGCGAGCCGACATCGTGATCTTCCCTTCTTTCCGAATTTTCAGGCAGCGTTGGATGCGCTGCAAGGGCAGAAAGGATCTTCAGAGCCGCGGCCCTGGGCTGTTTGCGGATCAGTATTAGCTGTAGGTCAGGTCCTGCAGAGTTTGGACGTGTCACCGAAGGACATGCATGTTGCGAGAGTTATTGGCGGTGATTGGCCTTGGGCTGATCTTCAGCAGTCTTAATAATCTCAGGGCACAGGAAGCTAGGAGCCCTAGTGAGAGTGAAATTCCTGACCTGGAACTTAATTCAGGTGAAGGTGTGCTCTACGATGCGCGCTCCTACGGCTTCGATCGTGGAGGGAATACCTATTTCTTCGACGGCGATGTGGTGCTTATCGGCGGTGGTTATGTCATAACCGCTGATAAAATAGTCGTCGAATACTTTAAAAAAGAAATGACGGCAAGCGGCCACGTTCTCTTTATTCACCAAAATCAGATATTCACCGGCGAACAGGTTCACATTCAGTGGGATACCGGCGATTTTCGAATCAAAGAGGCGGTGCTCGTCGCCAATGACGCTAAAGAAATTGAAAAAGTCACCCGTCGCGTTCTAGGTCAGTCTGCTGAGGAGCTGAGCTACGAAACGGCGCGAGTCAAACGCTTGCAGGCCATCGAAAAAGAAAAAGGCGATTTGAGGGAACTGTTTCGCCTGCAGCCTGGAGAAGAACCTGATCCAGCCACAGTGGGCTCCTACGCGCGTTTACTGGAACAGCAGAAACTCGTTAGGGAGAGCCAAGCACCGACTCAGGGTGAACGAGATCCGGAGCGCCGTCAGCGATATGAGCGCCGCCGAACGTTTTGGGAGAAGGCGAGAGCCGAGGCGGCGAAAGACGCCTTACCGCGCGAATTCTATTTCAAAATCGAGGGCGAAGTTCTGGAGCGTGTCGATGGTCATCTCTACCGAGCGAAGGACGCGACCTTTACTCCTTGCTTCTGCGAAGCTGATGAGACGCCTGCTTGGGCTTTTCAAGCCGAAACGATCGAAGCGCAGCAAGAGGGTTACATTGATATGGTTCATCCTATACTGAAGATCAAAGGCTTGCCTGTACTGTATCTGCCCTACTTGAAGCTCCCGCTGAAAGCCAAGCGACAGTCCGGCTTCCTCCCGCCTAGCGTGCAAACGGGCGAGGCGAAAAATGGTTTCGTCTATACCCAGCCGGTCTTCTTCGATATAGCTCCCAACGCTGACGCTACCCTGACCACCGATATATTCCAGCGGCGCGGTACGCGGCTCGGGCTCGAGACGCGTTATGAGGCAAGGGCTTTTTCAGGATTTCGCTATCAGGTAGAAGGAATCCGGGATACCTCTTGGCTGCAGCTTGCCAATCAGCGCGAAGACCTTCTCCGCTATCATCTCGAAGAAAGTCCCTTCTGTGCAAGTGAAACAGATCTCATAGCCAGACAATTCTGCGAGCAGAAGGTGCGGGAAAATCTCGCATCCCCTTCCGATACGCAGCGGGGTAAGCAGGAATGGGAAGGGCGCTATTTTCTTGCACCCCGTCTTTCGCTGGTCAGCAACGGCAGAATAGTATCCGATCATCGTTATATCGAAGATCTCTATTTGCCCGAAAATTTCATCACAGCCTTTGCCAATTTAAACAATGCCACCCAGTTCTCAACAGCGAAAGGCAGTCTCAACTTCGATGGCAAAGACTTTTTTGCCTCGATCGGTAGCTCCTATGGTGACAATATTATCAGTGCCGAAAAATATTCCGGGCAGCAGGCTCCGCTGATTTTCCAGCTGCAGTCTCGTTACTTTCGTCTGCTGCCTGACGGCATTCTGCCCATGCCGATTTACGCGGAACTTCAGGCTCGCTCGATCAGCATCGATGAGCAGCGATTCAGCGCCCGAGGACCTTTCAAAGTACAGGATATAAGCCTCGGCGATGGGCAATGGCAGCGCTATGCTCTGCAGCTGACGACTCCTTTGCTGAGCGATTCTATCGTGCGCATCGATCATTTTGCGGATGCGGAATTGCGCAGAATCGAGCATCAGGGTCTCGATAAGCGCAATAGCATGGTGCGCTCGTGGCGAACCGGTCTGACTCTCAATCTGCCCATCGATGGAACAGGTCCTCTCCCGGGCTTTTTGCAGTCTAAAAATTCTAAAGGAACAAGCTATGTCCAACACCTTATGAATTGGAGCCTAAGCGCTTCAGTTAGACCGGTAGTCATACGCGATGGTCCCTACGGTGACATCATCGATGGAAAGGGGGCGCCTCTAGTCTATTTTCCAAGCGATCGAAAGGTTCTTTATAGCGATGACCGCGACATCGCTGACGAAGATGTTATGGTCCCTCACCAAAGGATCACTTTCAGTACCTTCCAGCGTTGGCAGACTTTCGATCGACTCTGGCAAACTCTGCCGGCTCAAGGGGAAACTAAGAACAAAGCCCTGAAGAGAAATCTCGATGACTTGAAAGAGCAGGCCCTGCGCGAGCTGCAGGCAGTCAAGGACCAGCCGGTCAAGCGTCCCGAAGACATGTACAGTGAACAAGGGAGTGGCGAGGTTAAATGGTATGTGCCGCGCTATGCTTCGGTAGATCAGAATCGGGTCGAACCTCTGTGGTTCTCCGCTAGTATTAGCTACGATTATCAGCAGGAAAAACTGCGGCGGCAGCAGTTGGAGAAAAATGAAGAAATTGAACGCCAAGCGCAGGCAAGTGCCGATCCTGCTACCGCAGAAGCTGTGCGACAGAAAAAGATAGGGTATTATGACTTGCCTGAGTCGTGGCAAGGACCTTTCGCCACTCTTGGCATGAACTACAAGGGTTTTTCTCTCTCCAGCGGACTCATCTATAACCTTTACGAAAGAACTAGCACTTCCCTTAGTTTTGCGTTAGGACTACCTCCTTTTTACAGCTCTCAGCTCGGTCTAGGGTACGTACTTGAGAAGACCCCAGAGCTCAATACCAGTACCAACACCTTTCTTTTTCGGCGCACTAAGACCACGACTCTGGGTTTTACGACGCGCTTGCTCCCCTACATTACTTTGGGGGCTAACCTCATCCGTAAGCAGGTGGATGATCAGAAAGGGCAGGTTCTGGCTAGTGCAGCTGATCAGAAGGTTCAGTATGGAACTTCCTATCAGTTGGCTTACGATGATTTATCAGGCTGCTGGGGCCTCCAGTTTCTTCGTGAAAAAGATTTGAATCAGAACGAAGAGGACGCCAACTATATCTTGCAGCTGGCAGTCATTTTTCTGGGGAATCGGCGGTCGGGCGATATTTCTCCAGCTTTTGAGAAAGAGTTCGTTGGCGATCGTGGCCGGACCAATCCTTGATTTCTCAAGCTAACGCTAAGAATTTTCAACAAACCCTGGGAGGTTTTTCGATGAAAAGAGTGGTACCAAATGCTGGACCAATCAAGTTGGAGGGTTTCAACAACCTCACCAAGGCCTTGAGCTTCAATCTCTATGATTTCTGCATCGCGCGCAACGACGAGGAACGCGCAGCATACGTCAAATATATTCACGAACGTTTCAGTGCGAAACGAATCACAGAAATCCTCAAGGGCATCTGCGATATCATCGAAGCACAGGTCCTCGCGGTCTCCGACCAGGATTACGATCCCTGGGGCGCATCCTCGCTAGTGCTTATGAGCGATATCAAGGGCAGTGGCGTCGGCGATGTTAAGATGCACCTCGATAAGAGCCATATTTGTGCGCATACCTATCCTGATTTTCGGGTCAATGGCCAGGTTTGCTCCTTCCGCATCGACATCGACATCGCTACTTGCGGTGAGATCTCGCCTCTGCGGGCCTTGAACTTCATGTTCGAAGCCTTTGAATCAGACGTCGTCGTCGTCGACTACGTGGTGCGCGGTTATACCCGCGACGAAGACGGACGTCGGGTCTATATGGACCACGAGCTCCGCAGCATTCAAGATTTCGTTAACGAGAATATTCTTGACGACTATCACTGCATAGATATCGCCCTGCAGTCAGACAATATCTGGCAGACAAAGATGCTCAGGACTCGTATGGACGAGGCCTCCTACTTCATCGATAAGGAAAAAGTCGATCTGAAGAGCGAGGAAAGCCGCCGCTTTCTCGATATGGTCAAGAGCGAAATGCGCGGCGTAGTCTATATGTGGCCTGATTGAATTTGTTTGACGAAGGAGGCGATAGCCTCCGGTTCCTTACTGAGACGTCCCCAAGGCTCTGCCGCGCTGCCTCTGCCTATCTCGGGTAGGTGCGTACAGAGGAAGAGTTTGAGCTCAGGGCAGAGAGCCCTGAGTTTTCGTAAAAACCCTGGACCATCTTCCTCCCCCTCCTCGAACAAGCCGTCACTTATCAGCGCGCGACAGTCAGCTAAGAGATCGGGATTCTCGTCCCATGCTTGCAGCATAGCTTTTGGCTCTGGGAAACAAGCTAGACTGAGGTGAGACTCTGCAGCCGAGGCTTGCCAGATATCCGTAAAAAGCGGGTCGTCTTCGACGAGGATGAGCTGCACTCGCCGGGCTAAAAAGCTTTGGCATAAGTCGATCAGCGCGGTTTTTTGCAAGGGCTTGGGGAAAAAGACGTCAGCACCGACCTTTAAGGCTGCCTCGCGAATGGCAGAGCTACTGCGATGTGAGTGCAAGGCAATGCGGGCATGAGCTTGCAGCTTGCGAAACTGGGGAATCCAACTGAGTCCATTGCTCGAGCCGAGCTGATAGTCAATAATAATAAGATCAAATCGTTCGGTGCGGGCCCTTTCGAGCGCGGCTTCGGGATGCTCATGGCTTTCAAGCGAGACGCCGAATGAGGCCTCCTCCAAACTCTCGACCAATTCTTTGCCATACAGCAGATCCAGAGGATCATCGTCGACCCAAAGCAAGGACAGTTTCCGCTTGTAGGAAGAGGGTAGCGGCGCGGACGTCGGCGCTTGCGGGCTGATGGTACTCCAGATCGCGGCGAGTCTATCCAGAAGCTCAGGAGGCTGGATGTCTTTCCGATAGGAACTCGGGAGAGTCACGATGAAGCTGGTTCCCTTCTCGCTATCAGACTGACAAGCTATTTGTCCACCATGCGCGAGGACAAACTTCTTGACGATAGCGAGGCCGAGTCCTGTGCCACCTTCGGTGTAGAAGGCTTCGAAAATGCGTTTGCGCTTTTCTTCGCCGATGAAACTGCCTGAGTTATGGATGACAATCTCTATCCAAGTCCGTCCGCCTTCGCTGCGATCTTTAGTCGAAATCGAGATGCGCCCTCCGTCGGGAGTAGCCTGAACCGCATTATTCAAAATGTTGTTGAAAATGCGGATCAGCTTGTAGCTATCCGCTTCTAGCATGAGTCGGTGCTCCAGCTCACAGGTCAAAGCGATCGACTTCTTGCTGGGAAGAAGCAGGCGCAAACTCTCCTCCAGCGCGGTCAACGGACTCATAGCTTCTGTCAGAGTCTCGCCAGTGGCCCCCATCTCAAGTATGTCTGTAATCATTTCATTAACGGTATGGGTCATGCGCCGGACGTGCGGCAGATACTGCTTAGCCAGTTCTTTGAGTTTCTCCGGATCTTCAGTAGTCGCAAGTAGACTGAGCACGCCCTCGAGAGTCCCGAAAGGACGACGGATATCGTGGGCGAGCATCTGTACTGCTGATCCAAGAGCGCTGACTGTCGCTTCGCGCAGCTTTTTCGACTCCTGTCGAGGACGACTCTCGCCTACTGAATTGAGAATGAGCGAGCCAAGGGCAGGTAAATCGCTCAGTAGCATGCGATTGCTAAAGGCTAGCAGATTGCAGATGCCGAGAGGGAGAAACTGCGGATTGTGAACGAGAGCGTGCAGCCAGTCGCGAAGACGACGGTCGCGCTGGATAGTGCTAGGGTCGAGGAGAAGCTTTTCAAGGAAAGGTCGTTGCTCGACGCCACCAATAGCTTGCCGGTAAAGGAGACGTAAACCCAGCTCAGCGGCAGAGAGACTGGCCTCGCGGCTGTAGTTAGGCAGCGCAAAAATCCAACCGTCTACACCGTCGCCTTCAGCTTGAAAGTGCAGCTCAAGCTGAAAATGATGAGTAGCGAAAGCCGCTAGGTCCTCAAGAAAAACTTGCGAACAGACCCCCGGATCGTAAGCGAACGTCCAGGACTTCCGCTGCAAGTGAGGATCTGACGGCAAAGGATGGATGTCGGCATCAACTGCGAAACTATGCTCGCTGTAGAGTTCGCCAAGTCGTCGAAGATTCCAGGCATTGCGGCGCTGAGCAAATCCCTGCAGAGCCGTCCGAAGGGTCTCACTGCCCTGGAAGCGGTTCCGCAGCCAGACAGCAAGCTGCATCTCAGGCCGCAGGTTTAGGTTCATGACTCCGCTCAGTGAGCTGGTCTGAGGTGCCCTGCTGAGAGTACTCGGAAAAATTGCAAGGTAAGCAGCCGAGTCATGACTCTGGTCTAGTGGAAGCTGCTCAAGGGTCTGCACCACGACTTCCTCGTAGATCCGAGAGTTTCGGGGCTCATCGGGGTGGAGCTTGAGCCGAAGGGAGCTGGGCGACTGGCTCGACACAAACCAAGGGCCGCTGCTGATCCCACTAGGCCGATAGATGCTGCACTCAGGTAGGGCCAGACGTTCGAGGAGATCCGGCACTAGACCGTGCAAGAGGATTTCAAAGCGATAGCGGGAATGGAGCTTGAAACTTTTTTCAGAGCCTAAGCCCTGAAAGCGCAGAAGCCTTCCGAGTTGCGATGCGCTGCTCGCTCGCCTTGCCACCCGCAAAAGGCAGGATATAACGTCAGCTGCACATATCTCATCACCTTGATGGAAGCGTCGACCTTTTTTAATCTGTAGTCTGTAGCTGCCATCTTCTTTACTTATGGAACATGATTCGAGCAGAGATCGATCGGTCTGCCCACCCTGGCGGAGCTCGACCAAGCGAATAGCGCAGTTGGTCCAATAAAACTCTTCTATCCAACTGTCGGCGGCAGGAAGGCTTTCTGGGTCGAGATGAGGGAGACGAGGAAGATAGAGGTGAAGAATGTGATCTCGGGTTTCAAGGAGCATTGTTCAGTCCGTTCTCACGATTCCCAAGGAGCGGTTCTATCACGAGAGTTTGGAGAGCTTCGAGCTTACTCAGGTGCTTATCGAAGGCAGCCTGTTTGAGAGGATCTATCGAGTCTTCTCCGCCTTTGAGACCCTTCTGCGCGA
This sequence comes from Oligoflexus sp., assembly GCA_041736305.1. GTDB lineage: Bacteria > Bdellovibrionota_B > Oligoflexia > Oligoflexales > Oligoflexaceae > Oligoflexus. The sequence continues at coordinate 10,202 of JBGSTX010000295.1, forward strand.
GGTAGCGGAGCGTGCGGATAGCACCTATGTAATCGTGATAGAGACGCCGACGAGCTTCCGCACCGGCAGGCCCGGCTGCTAAATCGATCGAGGCTTCAATTCGCCCGTCGATCGCTTCGTTGAAGCGCCAAGTTCCGAAAGGTGGACGAGTCGTTTCCATTAGGCACCCTCCTGCGGTATAGAGTCTCCGCTGACATTGACCATCGCTTTTAACTCAGTCGCACTCACCAAATCTTTCTTGATGAGATCCTGCAGCTTCGTTGAAAGGGTCGAGCGCGGGATGAGGAGAAGGCGTGCGAGCTGCCTGAGGGTCATGCGGCCTTCTTTTGCATAGCAGCGTCGAATAAGACTTAATAGGAGCTGCATGCTCAGTCGCTCGAAGGGAATTTGCGCTTCTCTATCCCAGTCGAGAATTATCTGCTCTTTGCTAGAGACGGAGGCAGAGTTTGAAACTTTTTCTTTTTCTTCTGCTCCTGCTTCTGTAGCAGCTTCTAAGGCAGTCATCTGGGACCAGATGTAAGCGGGGATGGCCGAAGGACTCATAAGGCCCCCGTAAGCGTGCTCGGTCATGGCGCGAAGACAGTTTCTAAGTTCACGAATATTGCCGTGGCGCCAATCGTATTGCTTTAATACCTGAACTGTCGCTGCCGCAATGCTGTAAGGCCCTCCCCTCATAGTTTGACAGAAGAGCGGTACCAGCTCGTCGAGCTCATCCTTCCGCGTATGGAGCGGTGGCAGGTGAATGACGGCTTCGCAGAGCCGCTGCCAGAGATCTCGGCGAAATAAGCCCTTTTCCACCAGACTTTCTAGGTTTTCGTTGGTAGCTGAGAGCACGCGAACGCTAATTTTCTTTGGCATGGAAGCGCCGACCGGCCGCAGCTCTTGATTTTCGAGAACACGCAGCAAGGCCACCTGCGTTGCAGCACTGAGAGTGGCCACTTCATCGAGAAAGACCCAGCCACCGTCAGCCTGTTCAAAAAGTCCAATCTTGCTCTGCTGAGCGCCCGTAAACGCTCCCTTAACGTGACCGAAAAGTTCAGATTCGATAAGTCCTGCGGGAAAAGTTCCGCAGTGTATGCGGATGAAAGGGAGTCGCCCAGCAAAATGCGCCGCAAACATATCGGCAACGACCTCTTTACCCGTACCTGTTTCTCCAAAGATATGTATTGAACTCAGGGCTGAGGATATGAGGCGCGGAATGCGTTCGCTGAGTTCACGCGCTGTCCGACCCGCGACATGAGCTAGTCCTGCTGCGGTCGCTAGGGAAGCGGCATTGCCGTGCTTGCGCTTTTCCTGCTCTTGCCGCCTGAGATATTCTTGCTGCGCGGCGAAGATCCGGGCCCGCATTCCCTGCTCGTCCTGACCTTTGAAGAGGAAATCGTCGGCTCCGCGAGCAATGCAGCTGCGAACCGTTTGCGTATCGTGCAGGTCAGAGCACATGACGATCATTGTGCCGGGAAGGCGACTTCTCAACTGCTTGGCCAAACCGCGGCCGTCCTCTTCACCCTCAGCCAGAAAGATATCCAAGATCACGACGGCGGGATCTGGAGCGCGGTCTATAGCTTGCCAAAGTTCGGCGGGACTCGTGAACGAACGGACGGCTTCACCGAGGATCTCTCGGACCTGAGCCAGGAAAAGCTCATCATCATCGAGGTGATAAATAGGGCTAAGGGGGTGCATGCGATCCCTTCGGAAAGCGTTTTCTATACCCCAGAAATGGCCGAAATCGGGACAAGTTGCAAGTCGTAGGTCTTGCTTATGGCCCAGATTTGTCCTCCGCGGCCGGACTATAAATCATAAGTACATGTAATAATTGGAATTAAAATTTGGCACGAAAGGTGGAATAGGGGCTTTACCTAACTAAGGAGTTCCCAGATGAGAAAGTTAAATTCTATCCGCCTCTACCTCTTCAAATTGCACCAGATCAGACAAATCGCTGCCGCTAAAGCCCGGAAGAAAAGTTTCTACTACCGTGCAGATCGGGAGAAGTTTGAATCGGTTCAAGGGGCAATCCGCGACCGGCTAGCTTGGGAGAACGGCCGCCATGCTAGCTGAAACAAAAAGCTCAAAAGGCAAGAACGAGGCTCAGCTCAAAAGGCTGGCCTCGTTTTTTTATGGGATCTGGTTTTGTTGGTTATTATCGGTGTCAGAATCCGGAAGAGGCGGTCCAAGTGGGTCCGTAATCGGTTCAGACCCGATATTCTCGAGCCGGAGGCTATAGGCCGGGCTGAAGGTTTGCTTATCCTGATCACTGAACTGATAGAAAATTTCCGCTGGCGTATTGCTGCTGATAGGAATTTGAATCTGCCCGTCCAGACTCATCCAGTTATTGCTGAAGCTTAATTCTTCCTCACTCAAAGCTAGCCGCACCCAACGACACATGGCATTTCCGCTCATCGAAAAATTCAACGATTTAATATTTGGATCATCGGTGCGAAAGCTCGTAGGAATTTCCAGGCGACCATCAACGATCAAGCGATCGTAAAGACGAAAATCTCTATTGTCGTCACTTGTGCCCACATTCCAGATGCCTTTAGTTTGTACATAGCCTTTTAGGGAAATACGAACGGGTAGCAGGCTTTCGGATGGAGCATAAAGCCTAAAATTTCCGTCAAGATCGGTCGTAGCAGCCAAGCGGCCCACATGAACCAGCGCACCTTCTGCGGGTGAATCGCCCTCTGCGAAAGACTTCGGAGCCATGACCTGACCGCTGATGACAACCGGGGTCTGGAGTCTGATGATCCCCAAATCCATGTTACCGACTTCTACTGCTTTTAGCTTATCGTAGACGGCTGATTCCCCAGGGAAGCCCGCGTTGGTAAAATAGAGACGAAGAGGCTGACCGAGACCACCGTAGCGAACCTTGAGCTCGTCCTTACGTTCACTGGACCAGCTGAATGAAAAACGCCCGTCTGCATCGGTGATCTGTTCAGGAGTAGTCTCCTGCTCAACAAATACGCCTATCCCTGCAGCGGCTTGCCCGAAACTGTCTTGTACCTGTCCGCTCACGCTGAGGGGAACATCTTGGGATTTGACAGCGGCCTTAGGATTTTTCAGGCAGGCTCCCCCTTGCAGAGCGAGGATTAGGCCCGAAGCCTGGAACATCCTGCTAAAAAAAATCAGTGTTTGACTCCGCATGACCGGGGCTCCTCAAGAGAATAGACGCGTTTTTGCGAAAGCTTCAATCTCAATTACTGCAAGGATCTGACCAAGCGGCAGAGCCGTGGCGCCAGGAAAATTTTGATGAGATTTGATAGGATTAGCCGCTGCTGCTAAACTTAGAAGCAAAGCATCATGACCAATATCTAGACGCCTCGCTGCGATGCATGGGGAACGGTCGGGTAACAGGAAGGAGCATAGATATGCTGGGCTTGAGCCTCTTCTCTCGCCGTACCAGAGCTCGGACTACGGGTCTGATCCTGATTTCGGCAATTCTCCTAGCGTCATGCAACAAGTCGGAAGATGAGACCACCTGCAATCTCGACGCTAACGGTCTAAAAAGCGAAGGCTGGAACAGTAGCGAACTCAAAGATCTGGAATTATCATTTATTTTCCTCAAGGGACCTTCAGGCGTCTCTGCCGACATTGGCGACGTGCTACAACTCAATGGGATATCGGCCTTATTCTTTGTGCAGGGTTCTGCCATCGAAGGTAATAAGGACCAACTGCCGATTCTCAAGGACCAGGGCCACCTCATCGGCAATGGTGGCTATCGCTATCAAGATCTGACTAAAGCCGAACACCCCGTGCTCGAGCTCAGAACCACAGACGGGCTCATCACGCCGTACGTGACCGGCAACATGTTTCTCTTTCATGCGCCGCTGAAATCCTTTAACGAGCAGTCCGCGGCTCTTTACCGGGCCAATGGCCTCGGCAAGTACGTTGGACCCATTTTCGACGACACCACGCCGAGCGAAACGTTTCGCTATGACGAGCAGTGTTGGGTCGACAATCTGACGCCAGCCGTATGTGCACAGCAGTACTTCGATGAGCTCAAACGTATAGGGAAGGGCATCGTGGCTTTCAACGACACGCAGCCGAAATCCCTCGAAATGCTCAACGAGTTGCTTCCCCAATTGAAGACCTTTGGGTTCACCTTTGTTCGCATCGACCAAATTCCGAGCATCCGCAGTGCCCTGACTCGTGCAGGCGCCCTCGTCGATGCAACGGGATCCAGTTCTTGCGATGATTACGATTGAGGAGGCTGCCTTGTCGCTTCACTTAGGGTTCCTTCGCTCTCTCCGAGCCACAAGCTACGGAGCCTGCTTTATCATCGGGCTCTGGCAAGGAGCCGTGCTCGAGGCGAAAGAACTTCCGCCGGCGAATGGTATCGCCTGCGATGCCGCAAGCTGGGCGCTCTATATTGCCAAGGCCCAGAGTTTGGCTAGCGAAACCGAAAGCATGGGCCGCACGATTATCACTTGCCCAAGCGGAGACTACCGTCAGGCCGGTCTTTACTGGTTGGCTTTTTACCTGCATATGACACAGCAAAACGCTGCTTTCAGTCAGACTTTCAAGCTTCTGCCAGCACCTACAGGCTCTGACAAGAATATGGTGCGCTATCGGGCATGGAATGGCGACACAGAGACTTTGAAAAGCAAAGTTCAGAATAGCGAAAAAGGCTATTTCGATGACCCCGAGATGACATTGGCCCTAGCGAGAGCTTCAATGCGAGCTGGGCTTTATAAAGATGGTCTTCAAAACTTTGAAATATACTTAAAACAAAGAGAGAGCGACGAAGCTGTCGAGGCTGAGCGACTCTTTGCCTATCTCTGGGCTGGAGACAAACAGGCGGCGCGCCTGCAAATCGGTTCCATGCGACGCTATGCCGTTAGCCCTTATCTGCGCCAGTCGCTTGATCGAGCCGAAGCCCTGCTAGGGCCAGAGGACGTCATCGCTTCGAGCGAATGGCTCGGCAGCAAGGGTACCTGGTTGCGAATCAGCGGCAACGAATATAGCGACAACCGAGGTTTTGAACGCCGAGGAATCGGACTTGCATACAATGGACCCGTGGAAATCGGCGTCGATGCCTTTGAATCGAGGCACCCCCTCGACCCCGAAACTGAAAATCAAGCCTCCCTAAACCTTGGCAAGACTTTGAGCGGCAGCTCTTGGAAAGCAGGAGCACGCGTCGGCTACTTTACAGTCGGCCCTCAAAATTTCACGGGCCGCCTCCAAGCCGAATGGTTGCCTTTGGATTCTCTACTCGTCGGAGTTGCCGCCCAACGCGAAGCAATAGCGGTCCTTGATCGGCCACTGGTCGGTGCGAGGCGCGGGGTCATGCGTGACACAGGAGAGTTTCTCTTAGGTGGTTTTCGCCGCAGAATAAGCTTCAAGGCAGCTTTCAACCGAGACGATGAAAAGGCATTTTTCGAGCTTTACGAAGCTGAGCTGCGCATAGGTGCCTTGTTAAATCGGGAGACTGATCTGGGCTTTGGATTTTTCATCCCCATTTCCTATCAGCATCGCCCGCTTCCCAGCCAAGATTTAGTGACTTTTCCGAAAGAGGCCCGGACTGGCCTCGGCTTGCGCTTGGCGCTTGGTGATGGCGCTACCCTGCGGGTTGGCACGGAAGCTCTGATCGAAACCGTGTTCCGCAGCTACTTCATCGAGCCTGACGATTTCGAACAGCTGCTGTCAGCGCGTGTTCGCAGCGATATTCGTTACTATACGAGCTCGTCCTTTTGCTACTTTCTCAACGCTGAACTGAAGCTCACCGAGCGCAATCCATTCGAAAATGAGAACGAGAGAAAGACCGCATTCACCATCGGTATTGCTCTCCGCGATACAGAGCAACAGAAATAGGTGAGGAGTAGAAAAAAGGCATGAGCTGCAAATCGACCAGTCTCGTTCTGCTGCTGAGCTCAGCGATCACTTCCTGCAGCTACAAGATTCCAGCCGAAGACATCGCCCAGCTCCAAGCGGGAAAGACCTTCAACCGGCAGGGTAGCTTCCTCATCGGCGCAGGCGATGAGATCGACATTTTCGTCTTCGGCGAGGAAAAGCTCAGCGGACGTTTCACCGTCTCGCCAACAGGCGTGCTGGCCTTTCCCTTGCTAGCCCCTATTGCTGTCACTGGGATGACGACCGCGCAGCTGACCAAGCGGCTCGAAACAGGGCTCGACTCCATAGTCAAAAATCCGCGCGTAGTCTGTTCACTCCTCGGCATCCGTAGCTTTCAGGTCTACTTTGGAGGAGAAGTGAAGCGCGTCGGTGCCGTGCCCCTGACGAGCGAGACGACGTTCCTCCAGGCTCTGACGCTGGCGGGAGGCATTACTGAATTTGCTAGCGGACGCATCGTCCTGGTCCGACAACTCGGCAACAATAAGGTCCGGCGCTTCGCGATTCGCTACGATGATATTCTGAGCGGCGAACGCTATGTCGACACTATTTCACTCGAAAGCGGCGATGTGATATTTGCTGAGTAAACGCCCTCTGCGAAAGAAAGAGTCCAGCATGAATCAGCCCCTTCCCCCTCAGCAGGGGACCGATCAGGGCCATTGGCGGTCCCTCCG
>JBGSTX010000126.1:0-14245 GCA_041736305.1 Oligoflexus sp.
TTTGAAAGTACCTTCAACACCGTCAAAATCTTTTTTGGTGATGATGTTCACCACACCACCCACTGCATCGGCACCGTATATCGCTGAGGCACCCCCACGCAGAACATCGATTCTTTCGATGATAGACAGTGGAATATTGGCAACGTTCGCGGCGCCAAGACTAGCTTCTACCGGCAAACGTCGACCATCCATCAAAACCAGAGAGCGATCCGATCCGAGTCCTAAAAGATCAACTGTTCCCGCCCCTGAACGTACAGATAGGCCACCACCAGCAAAGTTACCCGTGGGAGCGGCGGAGGTTTTCCCTAAGACATCAGCAATATCAGCAGACCCGCTCCGGTCGATAGCGGCAGCATCGACTTTGCTCACGGGCGTAACACCCTCAGAATCAACGCGCTTGATGCGGGAACCGGTGACTTCGATTCTTTCAGGCTTTGTCGCAGAATCTTGCGCATAGGAAACCGTAGCTTGGGCTCCGAGGCAGAAGCCTAATAAGCCCAAACTGACAAAATTAAAAACGGTGGAGCGAGACATAAGAACCCTCTCTTGGCAAGCCCTAGGGGCGAAGGACTACCCAAGATGCACGAATTTTCGGGTTTGATCAATGCTGGGAAAGAGATACAGAAAAGTAGGGAGTCAAAAAAATCCCGCATCCAGGAAACTGAAAGCGGGAGAAGTGGCATTCACGTCTGTGTGAATTATACGGAGCAGCTGGCCTGAGCTTTCAAAAAACGGAAGAAAATCAGAGAGGAGCCAGACTATCTTCACAGCTTACTCTATCCAGAACGACGCCCTTTAGGCAAGCATTTTTGCGTGCATCGGCTTCAGCTTGGCAAAGAGTTTCTGCCGTGAACTCCAAGCCATCGTAAAAGCAAACGCTTGGCTGGCCGCTGCTAGGGCAGCTCAGCGGAACTAGGCACGCCGACTGCAAAGGCACGTCGAGGCCGAGTTCGCCAACATTTTTGATCGTTACTTTGGAGAGCTCAGCACTAGGACCTCGCAGCGTGAGATCTAGGTCTGCACGCACCGGCTGATAAATTTCGATACAAATCTGGTCGACACGCTGCCAACCGCGAACGCGAGCTACAACATAGCTTTCACCCGCGATCTCTTCTTCGCGAAGGACGGCCTTTAAGCCCTTAGCCTGGCAGCTGTTGCCGGCAACGACAACGCTACTCTGAATAGAGTACGCAGCTTCGCGAGGATTGATGCCCCCATTGCTTGGCGTAACCGTGAGCTTGTCGAGTACGCGCTCCTCGTCGACGTAGCGATAACAAACTTTCTTATTCGAGCTTTCAGTTACACATTTTTCCGGGGATGAGACAGCGGCAAAACCTTGCCCGGCTGTCCAACCCGCAGCAATTAAAACGATGTGATGCAACATAGATAAAATCCCCCAAAACGTCGCCATGATGTCGGCTCCATAAGCGTTTTATACTCCTCTAAGCACTAAAAGGAAAGTAAGCTGCAAAACTCTCAACTCATGCTGATAGCCGAGTACGATAACTCCTGCTCAGCGTGAGCGAGTACAGCATCGATCTCAGCACAACTCAGCGGCAGGTTAAATCGCCCAGAGTATCGAGGACCCTGTTCAAATTGCCGATTTCGGTAGCATCAAAAAAATCCTGTGGTGAACTGGCTATCTCCTGGAGCATGCGCGTATCAGCACTCCTCGAAAATCCCACCGTAAGAACCCGGATACCCTGGGCCTTCAGAGCAGCAGCTGCGGCAACGGGATCACCGACTCCATTGTGAAAACCATCGCTAACGAAAATCATCACTTTCGCCCCTTCAGCATAGGCGGAAAGAGTGCCCGCCGCTTTAGTCAGACCAGCCACCATATCGGTATTGGAGCTGGCCCTTTCCCTGAGAATGGCAGCAGCTAGCGCCGAAATATTGTTGGTCAGATTTTGTCTGACCGCCGCCTGGGCATTAAAGGAAGTGAAGGAACCTTGATCCTTGATCTTAAGTCGCTCGACGAATTTGCTCAGCCCTAGCTTGGCCAGATCGATGCCGGAGTTAGCGCTCATCGAAGCCGAAGTATCGAGAACAGTCGCCAGACCGAGCGGCGTCTTGCAGTAGTCCACGATCTGGCGACACTTGACGAAACCAGCCGCATCGATACCAATTGCTGCCGTCTTTGCAGGACACACAGCTCCGTTAGACGAGGCAAAGGAAGCGTCACAAATAAGTTGGCCATCGCCTGTGATCGAACGAACGTATTCCCCCTTCGGGCAGGAGAACCTTGAGAGGCTGATAGTCTTGGTGATAGGATTGAAGACTCGCCCCTTCAACTGCTCGGCGCTGGCTTTGCGGATAGTGAAGAGCGTTTGCACTTCGCTCGGCAGCGTGCAGCTGGAAACGCCACCACCGCAGCGCAATCGTATGGCTGTCACCGCTTCAATAGGACAGTTTTTAGTGCAAGCCTCCCCGTTCAGATCATAGAGGCCGCTGATTTTCTGTTTGTTGGCATCGTAGAGCTCGATTTTTTCAAAGGTGGAGAGAGCCTTGCATTCATTTGATAGTATGCAGAGCGAGAGGATCGAATTGGGATTTCTAAGCGCGCTTTCTCGCATCGCTGCACTGCTACGAGCCGTATTGGTAAGCTTTTTCTCCAGGAGACCGAGACGCTGCTGCATACGGACGATCTTTAAAACATCGATTTGTTGATCGAAGAGCTGAGAGGCTCCGATCGAGACGATGCTCAGGACGGAGATTAGTATCATCGCCGAAACCAGACTAAATCCTTCTTCAGCAAAAATGGAATTCTTCATAGTGTCCTTTCACCAGAACCGTGGCGCACAGATTATTTTGCCTTCAGCACTGATTTCATTGAGGAAGAATTGATCGTCAGCCCTCATGTTGAGAGTGCTGCAGTCGACTGGTGCGACGGCGACTGCTTCGAATTTCTTCTGCTCTTGGTCCTTCAGAACTACCTCGCTGATCGGCACGCAGAGGGCCTCGCCCTGCAGGCCAACCCCGTAAAGCACTCCATCGGGGTTACTACATTCTATTGTGACGCCTGGATATTTTCGATTGCCTACCTTTTCGACTTCCTGCACGATCTTACGCACCGGCGTGGGCTTTCCCGCCGCATAGATTTCAGCGGTAACCAGCACGTAAGCAGGACCAACGCAAGTCGCAGTACCAACACAGTGTGCGCTTACCGATGTTTTTACCTGATACATAGATCCATGTGCGCATTCGCCAGGGCAGATCTGAGCGTTTCGATCGTAGTTGACTCCCGTGCCAGTGAAGGCTAGCCGCTGTCCTTCGCGATAGAGATTCATCGGAAAAACCTGCCCATTTAGGCAGAACGTTTTATCGACAAAACACTTCTTGATCGCAATCGAACTAGCTTTGGAAAAGGAATGGGCTAAAACCAGCTCGCTGCGCATGAAGTCAATAAGGGACGCTTCAAAAGCGTCGAGAGCCATCAAACGGGAAACATTCTGGAGGCTTTTTTGCAGAGTTTGGTACCTCGCGCCAATTCCCACAGCAAACATGAGCACGATGAATAGAGAGATCATCAGCTCAACGATGGTAAGTCCTGATTCACGATTGAGTCGACGCTGGTGCTTGAGGCCATTCATGGATTTGCCCTGAGATAAGGTTTGCAAATTAGTTTTCCGTCTCCGTCAAATCCAAGCAGGATATCGTTTACATTGCTGCATTCGCCGATCTGGACTCCCGTTATTTTGCGCTCCAATTTAGGCGGCTCTCTACAATCTAAGTTTTGAGGAAGAGGGCCGATTTTATGCACAAACGAGCTCCGCCCTAGCCGATCAACATCACAAGCTCGATTATCATCTGCAATATTCATGATCACGTTGGGTCGATACACGCTGCCTTGCTTGAATAAATTTCCCTCGACTAGGATCCTATAGTCGATGGCTAGAGAGCTGGCTGCGTCGCAGGGAGCGAGGCCGCGACAGAGTCCCGCAAACGATGCCTCCACCACGATAGGACAGACCCCGCTTTGACAGGTTTCGCCAGCACCTTTGAACTTGCCCGTTGATTTGCGGCCAGGCCCTAAAAACAAGTCTATGCTATACCGCGTTTCGTCGCAGAGTTTTGAGTCCGCACGAACGCAGTCGCTCAGTTCTGAGTTAGCATTGACCGCACTATCGAAGAGGGCATCATTGAGAATGCTCCATCGTACGTTATTTTCAAGATTCTGCCAGACGTTCTGATCCTGGACTGTTTTCCTGAGACTGAGCGTTGAGAGGAGCGGTTCCCTGACCAAGGCCAGCACGGCTAAACTAATGCCTAAAGTCACCATCATTTCTAAAAGTGAAAAGCCTGACTCGGGAGCGGAAGGGGAGGACATCCATACCTCGTCTCTGATTTGGCAAATACCGACAGTTTGCTGCTTTTATTCTATTCTAGGGGCCTTTGCCGGCTCGCTCTACTGAAATGAGAGACGCTCTAAAAATATTCAATTGAGACAGGGACTCGATATTTTTCAGTATTGACCGATAGAGAGGTGAGCAGCAAGGAGCGAGAAACTGTGCGAGAAGGACCCGAAAGACCTCATTCGATCTATCTTAACGGACAGTCGTGGCCGATATTCCACGGTATCGCCAGCGTTTTCCTCCTGCTCGTGCTCCTTATCCAAATCAGCCCTCTGGCCTCCTACATCGAAACTCGGATCGCGGCTCCTCTGCTATTTCAAGTGCGTGAAATGCTGGGCAAGACCCCTCCCCTCAGTTCAAGACTTAAAGTGATTACTCTGGACGACAGTACGTTTTCCTACCTCGGCGGTCCGCGTTTGCCAGTCGACCAACTTGAAGATGTTCTATTGCATCTGGCAGCTGCCGAACCAGAGTCTATTCTGATCGATGGGCTGCTCTCCGATCGACCTGACGGCAGTGAAATTGTTACGGGTAAAGCAGCGAGTCTACCGATCTATTCAGGCAGCTTTCCGTCGCGCGTTCAGCTGAAATACCGGGTCCCTATCGATTTCAGCAAGAGCACCTACCAGCTTTCGTCTTATCTCGATGGAATAGCTAGCCTCGAAGGGCTGCCCTACTCCTTGGATCAGCGCAACGACTACAAAATCTATGGCCACTCCAAGTCCTACGGGCACCTCATCAATGGTACCGGTCACATCACCTACAATCTCGATGGTACGATTTCGGCATTTTATCAAGTCAACGATAAGACTGTCCTCCCGCACCTCAGCCTCTTCGCCGCTGACACAATCAAGCTGCGGCACGACGGCCTTTGGCTCGACGAAAACAAAGTGCCAATGAGCAAGAATGGCACCATAGTCATCAATCATCGGCCCCCTACTCTCTTCTACGACAGCGCCATCTCCTTGAAAGCCATTCTGAAGCGAGCTCTCGCCGGAGAGCCTGAGCCCTCGATCAAAAAGGGCGATGTCGTTCTCGTTCTGCTCGCATTCGCAACGGGTAACACCGACTTTCACGAAGGCGGGCCTTTCGGTGAAATTCCGGGTGGTCTCATGATCGGATCGCTCATTTCAGACCTTCATCAAAATTCTTGGATAACGCGCTCTGAAAATGATCTGCTCCTCATTCTGCTCTTCGGGGTCATCGGCATAGTTCTGGGCATTAACGCTCGCTCGGGGCACTACTGGATGATCCTCATCGGCAGCTGGATCATCTACAGCGGTATCGTGTTCTACGCTTTCTCTTACGGCAATCTATGGTTCGCCTGGCTCCTGCCTCTGATAGCATTCAATGGCACCAGCCTCATCCACTTCGCTCATGTCCGCATCCAGGATGAGATGAAACTGATTTTGATCGAGAAGAATTATTACGAAGAAAAAGCGCTTCGGCTAGAAGAAATGCAAAAAAAGTCAGAACTCGAATCAAATCTTTCGCTGGGGCGAGCCGTACAAAAACTCTTGCTGCCCAAAGAGCTCAATGCGAAATTTTTTGGCTTTGACTATGAGATGCTTTACAAGCCGACTTCGGGTCTCTCGGGAGATTGGCTTTACGCCTGGGACTTTTCGCTTGGGGAACGGCGAATTTTGATGGGCGACGTGATGGGAACTGGACCTTCGGCAGCGATACCCATGGCGATGATAATAGGTCTCTTGAACGACTGCGAAGAGCATCGGCTGACGCTGGAAGAAACGATCAATCGTCTGAATCAGCGTCTCTACGAGCTTTTCGACCAGCAGGTCATCTGCACCTTGAGCGCGCTTTCGGTCCATCGCGATGGTCACGTTGAAATTTACAATGCAGGGGGACCTGGCTGGTTTTTAAGCGGTAAAAATCATACCGAGCACCTGACGCTCCGCAGCGAACCTATAGGCGCCAAATCCAAACCGCTCATCGGGCATCTCCGTTTGCAGCTCGAGCCGCAGCAGACTCTTTTCACTTTTACTGATGGCTACTGTCAGAGCAGCAAAGACCTCAAGCGGGTGATCCGTAATTTGCGTCAGCTACAGAGTCCCCGTTCTTCCGAGGACATAGAAAAATTTTTGACAGAGTCTATGGCCCATCCGAAGTCTAAGGACGATCAAACTCTGATCTGCGTATCGACCGACAAGACCCAGCGCAAAACTGCCTGAAACAGCCGTCTCATTAAACCAGAGACGGTTCTACCAAATTTAGCACTCGGTTCAAAATTCTACGGCGGGCTGCGCGCACCTGCGACTGCTTATAGCGATCATGACTCGCGTCGCCCTGGGCGTTCTGCGATGCCGATTGCTCGTCCATGATTTGCAGTTCGAAGGGGAAAAAACCCTCAATTTCCTGCTCCTGCAATTCGCAGCGCGTCAGTCCCATGAACTCATTGCAAATCTTCTGGGCTTCAGGACCGAGCCCACCGTCATTCATATGCCGCCGCAGTTTTTCCTGCCACCGCAGAACGGGATTGGGGTAACGGATCAGCTGGCGGCAGGTCAGCTGTACAGCCTTGTAGTTGCGGCCGCTGTGAGGATTGAGGGCACCTGTAGCGTGCGAGGCGATAGGCTTGGTCAGGCCCTGCAGGATGCTGGTAAATTCCTGAGGTTGGATCCGCCCATTTTCCAGCATTTCCCGCAACATGTCGACGTTATGCTTGAAGCTCTCGACGTCGATAAGCGAGTTCCGGGCACGCGACGGGTTACAGTTGGCGAAGGTGACCATGTGGAACACGCGCAAAAATTTCACCACTACCATCACATCAGAAATTCGCTTGGTTACGACCCGTATACCCAGCAAATCATATATCGTTTCCGCGACATTGGCTTTTTTATGCAAAAGCTTGAGGATGATGGATTCGCGCGACTTGCGAAGCTTCCACTCGATCCTATCGAGCACTACGTTCGAACGGCGATCACCAAAACGTAGCTTGCCCTCTTGATCCCTAAAGATGAAGCGCAGAAATCGATTCATGATCTGCGTACGCGCAGCTTCTACATCGGCGAATTTGGCGACCCCATCGATATGGGCTATGGTATGCATGACCCGCAGCACGGCACAGGCCCATGCCTGAGAGAGAGCTACCTCGGGTCTGGTATCCGATGCGGCAAGCAGGATATCCCTCGCATCGTGGGCAAAAAGCAAGTGGGGCGGCGGCTGCTTACCCCGACTCCATTCGTAAGGCATCAGATATTGCTCGATAAAATTCCAGGCCTCGCAGATGACGGCATGCATTTTCATGGCATCAGCGCTGAGATCTGGATCGAAACCATAGTAGCGAAGGAATTCCGTCGCATCCTGCCAATTACGGATTTTCAGTTCGTGCAGATCGATAGAAGACTTGCCCCCGATCATGACATCCATGAAACCCCAGTTAAAATCCCAGAGTTTTAGCAGCTCTTCGGCATTGGTATCCACGCGACCTCTCACAACTGCGACAACGTGCTATAATGAAATTGGGCAGACCTCTCAGCTCCGGAGATATCCCCGTGATCTTCAAGCTTATCATCATGACTATTATTGCCTTGGCCGTCAACGGACAGCACGCGCTGGCCGGTGGACCGGCGAAGAAAGAAAAGCCCGCAGCAAAGGATGCGCAAGCTAAGGCCGAAGCTTCGGCGGCTCCGAGCATTTCGCAGCATTATGTACACCAATGGGTGAGCTTCCCGGCCTTGCAGGGAAAGACTTTAGAGGGCGACAAGACGTTTATCTATACGCCTAAAAAAGGTCGGGTGATCGTCAGCGTCTTTCTCGCGTCCTGGTGTCTACCGTGCCAGGAATTGACTAAACCTTTACAAAAGTTGGAAGAAAAGTATAAACGACGCTATACCGATTTTGTATATGTCTTCGCCCATGATACCGAGGCTGATGCCCGAGGGTTCGCTAAGGCTTATGCAATTGGCAAAAACGGCATCACGGCTTCAGCCCCTCTGCTAGAGGCTTTTCATCAGCCAGAGCTGCCGTCGATATATGTCGGTGATCGTTATGGATGGCTCGTCATGCGCAAGCTCAATGCTGAAGCAGGAGATATTCTTGCGCTCGACAAATTTCTTGAACTGCAGACGGCCTTTTAGGGCCCCTTGCCGGTTTCAAGATTGGAAGTTGATTTGATCATTTCTGGATGCCAGCGCAAACGGAGGTTGATCAGGTCGTATTCATGATCCTGCTTGCTACCACCCACGGCCAGTCCAGCGGGAATTTTACGTTCCCCGTCGATTGAAGCAGCATCGAAGTCGATGTTGGTCTTGGTACCTTTCGAGCGAGCTTCAGAGGAAAGAAACTTCTTACGGCCTGCCTTGTCGTCTTTCTTAGCTTTATTTTGAGCCAAGAGCGGCCGCTTGCCGGGAGCTGCCTCTGCGCGCGGAATCTCGACCATCAGGGCCAAGGCCGCAATGATATAGGTTCCTAGGAAGAAAGAGCTTTTTATGTTTACCATGGTCATCCCCTCCAAATACTCCGGTCTTATCGGCAAAAAGTCCTAAAAACTTGAGTATTTATTCACCAGATAGCCGATTGGGCTCGGCTCGATCTGAATTGGACTTTATAATATTGTCCATCCGATCCCTGAACTCCACAAGCCTCCGGACCAGGCAGGTCCTAGCCTATGCGTCCCTCCTTTGATGGCCTATACTCAAATCATCGAGATACCAGCAGGAAGCCATTATGCGCAGAGATTGTCAGATTAAAAAGAGTACCCGGCAAGCGATCAGGCTAGGTGCCTTCGCTATCTTGGCAGCAAGCTGCTTTTTATTCCCGGCGACCAGTCAAGCGGCTGCGATGCGGACGGCCCAGGCTGAAGCCGTACTTCGACTGGAAGGGCCGATTGCGAATCCCAAATTGCAGGGACAAAATAAATATCTGGCCTTCACTGAAATCGATGGTCGTTCGTTGCGCATCCTCGACCTTTCCAATAATGAGGTCGTCGAGATCAGTTCTGATTTGATTGGCCCAGCTTACTTTTGGAGCCCCGACGGCGCCCGTCTCTTCTATCGTGCAATTTTCGGGAAGGACGGCAGTATCGTCAGCGAATTGCGAGCTTACGATGTCAAACTCAATAAAACCGTCGAGCTCGGCCACGTCGCAGGCCTCAGCGGATATCCGACTTTCGATCCACGGGCGATGAAAATCCTGATGATGCATGAGAAAGGTATTCATTCGCGCCAGCTCGAGTTCCCTGGCGAACGGCCTTCGGCCTGGCAGAAGACCAAAAAGCCCTACGACGGCAACTGGATAGCCACCCAGAAAGGTATGCTTTGGTTGAGCGACCGGGGTTTGAGTCTCAAAAAGCTCGTCGACGATGGCAGCGGCATCGAATCTTTTACCGTGTCACCTGATGGCCAGATGGTAGCGTGGGCAACAAAAGCCGGAACTATCTTTACTGCAACGGCTCCGAAAGCCGAGGCCATTATGCTCGAAGCAGGGCGCGATCCTGCCTGGCACCCCGACCGTCCCCTGCTCGCTTACGTAGCTTCGAGACAGATCGGCAGCAAGGTCTACGACTACGACATCAAAATAAGTGATCTCAAATCACCAGCTCGCTTCGTTCGCACGACGCCGGACCTCGCTGAGCGCTGGCCGCTGTGGCTCGGAGCGGATACGCTTATTTTCACGGCTGATCGGACGACAGATCTCTTTCGCATGCGCTTTGCACTACCCGAACCCATAGCCATTAAAGTGCAAGAACCAGGACGCCTACAATGAGCCTGTCTGCCGCTATTCTACTTGCTGCGGCGACTGGGTCTCGACCTGCACCGGCGCTGATTGAAGCTGACACGCCTTTGGCGGAACGTCTCCGCATCCTCGCGCCTTTCTTTGAGCCGCCTCCGGGCCAGGTTCTCAAGCTGAGCGAACGCAGCATCGCGTTGAGGCGTGGTGAAGATCAAATGCTGATCAAAGGCGAATTCTGGATTAAGCCTCCTCCAGGACAGTGCCTCGTCATTCGCAAAGATCTCAGCCAGCCTGATCGCAAGGTTTGCCGTGCGACTCCATGGAACTGGGAACTATTTGATCTCGACGCTGTTGGTCGCTACAGCTTTACCGTCATTGCCGGCCCAAACGATCAAGGTACTCCTCTCACCTGGACGACTCCTTATCGCTCTGCGAACTATATTCCTGTCGATGCTCCCAATAGCGACACGCACTACGATGTACCTTTAAAATCTTGCACCGCGTCCATTGAGAACGGCGATCGCAAGATCGTCCTCGAACTTTTCGATGGCCGACGCTGGTTGATCTACCTTCCCGAATTCGATGACCCGGTCTGGAAAAAGCAGGAACCTCTGCCCAATCTCATCGTCCGAACCGACAGTAAAAAGGAACCTCCGGTAGCCACCTCGACTTCGACGCCGCCCCCAGCCCCGCCAGCCGTCGAGGCTAAGCCCGAGGCGGCCGCAGATACAGAAAAACCCGAGAATGCAGAGGGCGAAGGTCCTACCAAGCGGCGTTCCATCCTCAGCCAGCTCCTCTCGGGAGATTATAAAACCATCAAAGACGAATCCTACGCCTTCCGTGTTAGCAAGCGAAACGCTTACCAAATGTCGAGCTCCCACTTCATGGAAACAAGCGTACCGCAAGGTATGAATGGAGTCTGCCGATACAAGTTTTCAGGAGCACCCGGGGATCCCAGCAACGGCGTTATCGAATGTTACGACACGGATGCTTTTCAGTTTGTATATGCTTTAGTCAGCTGCTTTTCTGAGTTTGCTCCGCGTCTGGATCCCAATCCACCGAAGAGGCCGGCAGAGGGTAAGGAGAAGATGAAATGACAATCGAACGCAAACGAGATATGGGCTTCGTTACTGCTTTATTCATCTCGCTCTTTTCTTCTGAGCTCCTCGCACAGGACGGGCCGATAAATTTCAATTCCCGATCCACTTTTGACAAAGCTCCTTGGGTTTCAGCTCGTGCCGCGGCACTCAGCGAAGCTGTGAGCCCTTTCGCCAACGGCCAGGAGGCTCCTTATTATAATCCCGCAGCCATAGGCGGTCTGTTCGCCAAACCCAGCCAGGCAGCTATCTCCGAACTCTATTTCCCTTATTTCGGCGCCGCGGCAGATGCCTCCTCCATTGCCTTCAGTCAAAAACTGCTAAAGGGGCAGAACCTCAGCGACCCTAATGTAGCTTCCGAGCTTATACGGGCTGCAGACGGCGAGAACCCTTATGCTCGCATATCTGTGGCGCCGAGCATTACCGTAAAGCGCATGTTCTTAGCCTATTCCTACGATGTTCGTGCCGCCTCAAGTCTTCACGACTCAGAGAGCGACGACATCGACGTCGATTATCGCACTCAAAGCGGTCCGCTCTTGGGCTTTAGTCTGGCGTCCAGCAACCGCATGTTCTACCTGGGCGTCACCGCAGCCTACGTCGAGCGGAGCCAGGTGCAAGGCAGATTTCCCTTAGCGAATCTCTCAAGTGAATCCGTCGAAGGACTGCAAGCCAGCAAGTACGCGGGATCTCCTGTCCATATCGGAACGATCTGGCATATGCCCTTCCGTGGCAGACCGACCATGAGTCTGGTGATGAAAAACTTCCTCAACACGGACTATAAGTCCAAAGACCCTGAGTTGCTGCCCTACAAAGATATGCAGAACACAACGCTCGGCTTCGGACTTTCCCCTAACGTTGGCAGCTGGGGCATGCTCAATTGGGTCCTGGAAGCTGATCATCTCGGCGACAGCGATCCGAATTTTTCCAAGAAGTTTCGTACCGGAGCCGAAGTGACGATGGGCGATGCTTTCGGCAGTCGAGCCGGACTTGCCTTCAGAGTCGGCTATCGCTACGCGGGCCCAAGTTTCGGGCTCGGCTTCAATCTCGGAATGCTGGGTCTTCAACTAGCCTCCACCGCAGAAGATATTGGTGTCGGCGGAGCCCGCGTGATAGAACGAAGAAGCGTCGTAAATTTTGCTATCAACATAGCGGACTGAGCAGTGCTTGAAATCCAACAGCTCGATTTTCATTTTCAATATCGACGCATTCTGCGTCAGCTCTCCTTTCAGGTAGGTCCGGGCGAAATCCTGCATATCGTGGGCCCCAATGGCTGCGGCAAGACTACCTTGATGAGCATCCTGGCCGGACTTCGCAAAGAAAATGGTGGCACCATTTCCTACCGAGGACCCGATGGCAAGATCATCGACGACCGCCGCGAAGCGATCGAGTATCTGCCCGCCGAAGCAAACGCGCTGTTCGGAAAGATGGACGCGATGCATAATCTTGGTTTTTGGATGCAGCTCCGCGGTCACCATCCCGACAATCAGCTTATTATTAACGAGCTTACACGCTGGGAGCTCAATCATGCTCTCGTTCGTCAGAATTTTCCGGTCGAACGTTTTTCGACCGGTATGAAACGTCGGCTGGCCCTGGCTCGCGTCAACCTCAGTCAGACCCCTTGCTGGTTGCTCGACGAACCTCTCTATGGTCTCGACACCCGTGGTATCGCCACGTTTCAAGCTATGCTGAAGAAGCATCTTGATGCAGGGGGTCTGGCCTTGATCGTCAGTCACGATACGGCGCCGCTAGCTCCTTTCGGCCTTAAAACGCTCGATCTGGCTCAGGAGAAAACACGATGAAGAAGCCTGTCTTGCAGCTCAAAGCGCTTCTGCGGCAGAGCATCCAGGTGGAATTAGCCAGTTCAGAACGCTGGCTCTCGCCTCTCCTCTTTGCAATGACTATCCTCATTCTCTTTGCTTTTGCCTTCGGTCGCGTTGTCCCGCAGTTTCTACCGCAGATGTTTATTGCTGCCACCTTTCTCACAGCTTTCTTCTCGCTGCAGATTGCTTTCTCCCGGATTCTCGAGCCCGACATGCAGGACAAGGTTTTCGATCAGCTCCGCAGCTATCCTGTCTCCCCGTCTGCTTGGTTTTTGGGCAAGTACGTGCTGGTCCTGCTGCTCGGCGTCCTCATCCTGGCACCGACCTTAGTACTTTCTAATCTTTTCTTGAATGAGGGGCGCGAAAACCTCTTGAGCGGCTCGGTCTTCGTCATCGCGTTTCTGGCTCTCTTGGGACTAGGTGCAATCGGCGTTTTACTTTCGACCATGATGTTGCGTTCAAACGCTAAGCAGATTCTCTATCCTCTGCTATACTTTCCTTTGACCACTCCTGTGCTGCTCTCCGCAGTTGAAGCGACTCGTGCGCATATCGTCGATGGAACTTCGCTCGAGAAATTGATGAGCTCGTGGCTGGGACTGCTTGTAATTTTTGGTATAATGTATTTTACTCTCGGCTTGCTACTTTTCGGTGAACTGGTTAAGCCCGAGTGAACATTAGGTTTCATCTACTTGGTAGGGAGAATTATGACCGCACAACCTAAGCAGGATCGCCTCAGCTTGCTCCTTGGAGCCGCGGCCTTCTTCATTCTGGGGATCGCCTGGGTCTGGGCCCTGCGCTTCGCTCCTTCCGAAGAACACATGGGTGAAGTCTATCGGATCATTTATGTTCATGTTCCAGCAGCTTTTACTGCTTTTTTTTCGGCAGGCGTTATTCTGGTGCTGAGTTTCGTCACCCTCTTCCGTCGCGGCACAAGCGCTGCACTTTGGGCGAAGGCGGCGGCTGAAGTCGGATTAATTTTTACGATCATCACGCTCGCAACCGGTTCGATCTGGGGCCGTCCTACTTGGGGCGTCTGGTGGACCTGGGACGCTCGTCTGACGACGACTCTGGTCCTCGGTCTTCTGTATGCGGGTTACCTGATTTTCTACAGCAGCATGTCCCCGGGCCCACAGCGTGATCGCATTTCTGCAGCGCTCGGTATCATCATTGCGCTCGACGTACCCGTGATTTATAAGAGCGTCACCTGGTGGCGCACTCTGCATCAGCCGCCCAGTCTCCTGCGCGAGGGCGGATCGACGATGGCCCCTGAGATGTTGAATCC
>JBGSTX010000315.1:0-28150 GCA_041736305.1 Oligoflexus sp.
GGCCGCTTCACTTCAGCGATCAATCCCCGCGCTATCATCCTGTCTACGGAAGCTCTTGGAAACAATGTAGCGAACCCCAACTTTATCGTCATGGGCTTCGTTCGTGGTGAGCAATTCGTTGAGGTGGCTGTTAACAATCCTGCGACTCCAGGTCAGCCGGACTTCTTCCTTGTAGGCTTTACTCAGGCTTGTAATCAGCCACCGAACCACTGTAGCCCAGCCGAACTCTTAGGGCCGGCTATTGAGAGCAACTGGACCGGCTTCACGATCTATCAAGATGAAGACCTGAAGAATTCTATCGTCGACTGCCGCCATTGTCACCAGCCCGAAGGGCTAACAGGTTCCAAAATCCTTCGCATGTCTGAGCTCAGAAACCCTTGGACTCACTGGTTCCGCGACAATACCGCTGGAATCAACCTGATCAACGATTACTTCGCGGCCCACGGCCAAGATGAAACTTATGCGGGCATCGCTGGCCCTATGATACGAGGATCCGATCCCCAAAAAGTCGAAAATATGATGCGCGGCAATGGATTCAGTGCTCAGCAGACTATTGGAGAGTTCCAGACACAGACTATTCAGCAGGAAGTTGTCGCCAGTTCACCAGCTCAACCAGCAGATAACACGATTCCCGGCAGGAGTGCTACCTGGGACGCTATGTTCCAGCGCGTGGTACAGGGCCTGACTATACCTATCCCCTATCACGATGTGAAGGTCACCGAGCCAGCGCTGTTGGCCCAGTTTACAGCCCAATATCAGGGCTTCAAAGCCGGCACCGTAGCAGCTAAAGACTTCAAAGATCACAGGGATGTCCTCCGCACTGATCAGAAGCAAAGAGCCGATATGGGTTTTGCAGTAGCCCCTGGAACGAGTCCTCAGGAAACGATCATGCTGGCCTGTGCTCAGTGCCACAACGGTAAACTCGACCAGAACGTCTCCCGTTCAAAGTTCAACGTCAACCTCGCTGCAATGCCTAATGCTGCCGCGGAAATCGATATCGCAATTTCGCGAATTCGTTTGGGCTATTCCCCTGCGCGCCTCAAGGCCGAAGGTGTACGCATCACCAAAGAAAGCGGCGAAGCCGTTGAACTGCACAAGGGCGAGCACCTCCTGACCATGCCCCCAAGACGCTTTAAAGATCTGACCGATGAGCAGATCGACGGACTCATCAAGTATCTTGAAGGGGAAAAGGCCAAGTTCGTGAAGTAATCTTTCTTTATTCAAAGCAGAAGGCGCCGGTCGCAAGTCCGGCGCCTTTTTTAATTCGCGAGTGCGGGACTTTGCTATAGTAGTCCTTATATTTACCCG
This sequence comes from Oligoflexus sp., assembly GCA_041736305.1. Classification (GTDB taxonomy): domain Bacteria; phylum Bdellovibrionota_B; class Oligoflexia; order Oligoflexales; family Oligoflexaceae; genus Oligoflexus. The sequence continues at coordinate 1,309 of JBGSTX010000315.1, forward strand.
CAAGAAAGGATCTTTCGATGCAAAAGAAAAACCTCGGCCTCCTGGCAGCCTCGACTCTGGCCCTACTCAGTGCGAAGAGTGCCTTTGCGATGGATGTGGCAACTGTCAAAGACAAAGATGGCAAAGTTTACTTTTGTGCCAACGCCAAGTGCGCGGGCAATTCTGAATGTGCAGGCGCAGGCAATGCAAAATGCGGTAGCCAGAACAAGTGCGCTAACACCGATCAGAAGATGCTAGTCGGTTGGGTGAGCGCACCTAGCAAAGAAGTCTGTGAAAAAGACGGAATGGGCAAGTGGATGGCCTTTAAGAAAGAATATGGAGTAAACGACGGTAATGTCGCGCCTCTAGGCAAGGGCAAGAAGACTGAGGCCCCGAAGAAATAATTCTGCGATTCCGAAAGCTCCAACTCTCCGTCCCCGCTGATCCTCAATAGTCGGATAAAACTGCCGATACCACGAAGAGGTTCAAATCAGTACGGTCGGAGAGGTACATTTTGATTAGCGTTTCACGCAGCATCATGCTTGTTCTAGCGCTCATCGCTTGTGACCCGCTCGCTCTGGCTGCGAATGATAGCCTTAAACCAGATCTCTACTTCGATACTCAATTTGCGATGAGCACATCCAAGAGCAAACTGGTAAACAGCAACGACACCGGTACTGCTCTTCGCTACGGAGCAGGGATGTTTGCCGGTAACAATAAGAATCTTGAACTGCTCTTGATGCGCGAGAGTGATACGACCACTTTCGCTCTGAACGACAGCAGTATGCAGATGGCCTGGCAAGACACGACCTTTCGCTATCACCTGGGTTTCTTTTACTTGGCTGGGATCTTCACGCAGGTAGAAAGCAAGATCAAGAGCCAGGGAGTCGAACTCGTCGATGCTGCAGGATCGGGAATGGGCGGGGGTCTTGGGGCGATCTTTGCCGTCGGCCGAGGCGGAAGCTTTCACGTCGATCTATCGGGGGTTACCGTATCCTCGATGAAGGACGCGCTCCCTCAGGAAATTGCGATACCTTCGAGGATCTATGTTGATGTCGGTGGATCGCTCGATCTAAGCGCGAAGCTCTTCGATCTCACCTTCGGCTATCGCATGCGGCTGCTCAGCATTAAAACCGATACAACCTATGCGGACACAGCCTATCAAACCTATGTAGGGGTCCGCTGCTCCTGGGACTTCTAGATATTTCAGTCAGATTTGTCCTTAAGCTCAGCTCGCGGTGAGTGGACTCCTCGCCTCAAGACACGAAATCCTTTCTCTAGCATTTGCACGCCCCAGAGTAGGCTGACCCCAATTATCGAAAGAACCAAAGCTATATCGAAGTGGCCAAATCCTATAGAGGCGCCGACAGCGGTCAGCACCCAGATAACGGAAGCAGAAGTGACGCCATTTACCAGGCCGCCCTGTGTAAATATGACCCCTCCACCTAGAAAACCGACTCCCGACACGATTTGGCCTAAAAGACGAATATGGTCCGCCTCCCACTTCGATTGGAGGAGCCCGAGATGGACAAAGGCCATGGTCCCTAGACAGATCATGGAACTGGTCCGGATACCGACAGGTTTGCCGCGGATCTGGCGTTCAAGGCCGAAAATCAGCCCACAGCCCACAGCGCAGAGTACTTTCGTCCAAAATAAGGGGTCGATGGCATTGCCAAAGTTCATGCGCGGCCTCTTGTTGCAAAGCTCGGAATCAGGTTTATGAATGGGGAACCCTTCGACCTTCTTGCCTGGACTTGGCCTAAGCGTGCAAGGATTAATTTCAATGGGGTGAGAAGATGTCTTCGACGATCCAGGTTTCCGACTTCAAATCGCTCTGTCCGTTCCAGTTCTTCAGCAAATCGGTACTTTTTTGAGTCGAGTTCACTAGGCTGGCAGATTTAGGAGTTCTAAGGTTCGAGCTCTCAGTCTTCATGCAGGCCGTCATGCTCAGTGCAAAGATTAGGCAAAGTAAGGGCTGATGAAGTCGGCTGCGCATGAGTTAATCCTTTTTCTTAACGCGAATCTGACGTTTTGCCAGGATATTACCTTGAGCATCGTAGGCTACAATCATGAGACTCGTGCCTTTAGCACTGATGCCCGGATTAGCTTGTCGAAATATCTGTCGCGAGCCCTTTTGGGGCTGCTTAATCAGGGCCTGCGCTCCCGGGCTCCGAGCATCACAGCTAATTGCAGGGTAAGGACAACTCATGACCGATTCAGCCTCTTTAACGGCTGAAATCCAAAGATAGCTACCACTCGCTGACTCTTCTATGCCGCTGTAGAGTTGGGAAAATGCCCCTAGAGCTCGTTCTTCGGTCGAGGCCTTGCCTCCTAGAGGAAAAAGTTCCTTCAGTATCGCGGATGTCGGATAAATGACCCAGAGCGGCACAGCTGTATTCCAGCTTTCGCTCGCATTAAGATCGTTCTGGTCCCAACCTTCGTCGAGGTAATTGTCAGGGCCGGAACTCACTAGGCCCACCAGCATAAGGCTGTCTTTTCGTAGGATCCCGCCGCCTGAGTTGCCATTGATGGTGCCGACGTTTATCAATAACCAGCCTTTCTCGTTAAGACCTTTAGCTTGCCCTTCGGCATAGGTGGCAGCCCAGATCCCTTTCTTGTCGTCTGGAAAGCCGACCGTAAAAATAACGTCGCCTTCGCCGACCTGAGAGCTCAAATTCAGACTTTGACGGTTGGTAGCGACAGCCGGGGGAAACTGTTGGTCACTGGGCATGGGTAGGATCCATTTTATCTCTAGTATCGCGTAGTCGAGCGCCGCATTTTGCTCGACAACTCTGGTCACCTGAATATCGCTCGGACCATTGGCCACAGCCGCGAGACCACTTCGGTATATCTCGCCTGCTTCGCTCTTGCAGTGAGCCGCCGTCATCATGTAGCGCGCGCTGAGGAGGATCCCGCTACATCCTGCACTTTTTATTTCTACGGTCCAAATCGCATCTTTTCGCAGAGCTATATGGCGACGCTGATTCCCACGGGGATCGGTCGAATTATCGATAGAAAATATATTACTTAAGCTAGTTGGTGGCAGCATAGGTTTGCAAGCTAGATGGCTAGGGCCCATGAGAATAGCCAGAAACAGAGCTAGCAATTTAGGCTTTGTAGCATGAGCTTTAAAGCTTATGGGTAACATTGACGGACCTCCATTTAGAAATCTATGCAAAAATGTCGCCATCTTGACACAGATAAAAAAGGGAGTAAGTGTCTGAAAATCAAAGCAAGTAATGGGGAGAAGAGCTTGTCTTCGCAATGGAACCGTCCAAAGCTTCAACACTGCCGCCGGGCAAGGCTTGCATTCACGATCAGAGTCTATAAAATCCACTGGCTCGTGAAAGTGGACTCAAAGGGGAAGCCGTCGTGACGACCAACAGTGCCCGCCGTACCGTATCTTTTTACCGCTACGTGAAGCTTGAACATCCGGAAGCTTTGCGCCAAGAACTCAGCGATGCATGGTCGGCGCTCGGAGTCTTAGGGCGGGTGTATCTGGCTGCTGAAGGCATCAACGCTCAGGTGAGTGTCGTGGAATCGGCACTGGAAAGCTACAAAGCCCATGTTTGCTCGGTCTTTCCCGACATGACTTTCAAAACAGCTCTCGAAGAGCAGGGCGAGCCCTTCGTAAAACTCAAAATCAAAGTCAGACAGAAGCTGGTCGCCGATGGGCTTAGCGACGCAAGCTTCGATTCGAGTCAGGTCGGCGAGCACCTCGATGCCAAAGCTTTCAACGAAGCGCTCAGCGAACCCAATACTCTCGTCGTCGATATGCGGAATCATTATGAGTCAGAGGTGGGGCGTTTCGAAGGAGCATTCTGCCCTGAAGCCAACACCTTTCGCGAAGCTCTCCCCGAAGTGGCCGATAAATTAGGCGATCAAAAAGATCGCAAGATACTTCTCTACTGCACCGGCGGCATTCGCTGCGAGAAAGCCAGCGCCTGGCTGCGGCATCAGGGTTTCAAAGAAGTGAAGCAACTCTACGGCGGTATCATTTCCTACGCCCAGCAAGTCAGGGCCGAAGGTCTAAGCAACCGCTTTATCGGCAAAAACTTCGTCTTCGACCAGCGCATGGGCGAACGGGTAACTGAAGATATCATCGCCCAATGTCATCAGTGCCTCGAAGCCTGCGATACGCATCACAACTGTGCCTACGAAGGCTGCAATCGGCTTTTTATCCAGTGCCCGAGCTGTCGCGCCGACTTCGATGCCTGCTGCTCGCGCGTCTGTCAGGAGATTGCAGCGAAGCCCAAAGAAGATCGCGTGAGGATCCAGCAAGAATGGGATCAGCGCCTCGGACCTAAGCACTACTGGAGTCGGACCCGCCTACCGCGCGAGTATGCTCTCCAAGACGCCAGTACTTTAGAGCCCTTAGCCGTGAGAGAATCCTAATACGGTGGCATAGGCAAAGCCTGCCCTAACTTCCCCCGCTAGCCCCTTGCTATAATCGGAAGGATGGAGATCTTCCTCCTTCGGCGAGGTCCTATGCGGGTGCTCTTCCTTAAAACTCGAGTCCTCTTCCTCAGCATAGGGCTTTGCGCTTGTGCCAAGACCTCTACGGAAGTGAGTTTCGTGCAGCAGCTGACTCCGACAGAGGGCTACAGCGAGCTCAAAAGACTGGCCTTTAGCATCGATCCCTATCTCGACCCTGAGTTGAGGGAGAGTATGATCGCCGGTTTGAAAACCTGCACCGCCTTTCAAGAAATTACTGTCTTAGAAAAACCCGTCAAGGTCAGTGGGACCAATCCCAAGGATTACCTCGATGCTTTTATCAAAACGTCTGAAGTCGCGCAAAACGCACAAGGTATCCTGAGCCTGCAGATCGAAGCCAACACCCAGAGCAGCAATACGGAAAAGGTCCAGCTCTGGTCTTTCGAAGAGAAACCCACCATCGAGTGGGGAGGAGCCGCGAGTGCCCCTTTTCTGGGCACGCTGGGTCTAGGCGATATGCCGGAGCCGAATCCGCAGCGACGATACAAGCGTCGTGAGACCCTGGTTCGCAGTGAAAAAACCCAATTCGTCGTCCGACTCGTTGTCTACAATAAGCTGAAGGGCGCCGTCATCCACGACCGTCTGCTGAGCAGCCAGTCTTCGCTCTACAATTATTCGCGTAAAGCCGGTATCAAGAAAAATACCTTTCTCAAGACTGTTGAAAAATCCCTTGTTAAAGAGGCGATGTTTCATGCGTGCCCCAGTCGGGACACAGTGACCCGCAAGCTTTATTATGGGAAAGACCCGGCTGACCCATCGACCCCAGCGATTAATGAAGGGATAGAGCTGGCGATGGACGATCGCTGGACTTTGGCAGCTGCGAAATGGACAAACGTGCTGATTAAGGCACCCAAGCAGCCCTTCGCTCTGCATAATCTCGGCGTTCACTTCGAACGGCAGGGGGAACTCCTGAAGGCGCTGGGGCAGTATCGGGAAGCTTCAATGAGTCGCCAAGCGACTATGCTCGATTCTATCGTTTACGATGAGATCTTGCGGAACTATCAGCCTCCTCTCGGCAGCCAGCCGCTCTATCCTCAAGTTGCTTTCGTCAACGGTGACGGCTGGATATATATTCGCGCAGAAAGCATTAAGATCCCAAAAAAACGGACCTTTTCAGTTTATCGGATCGATGCTGCCCTCACACCCGACCAGCTCCATAGTCAGGGTCTCAATCTGCGTGAAATCGGCGTTATCCGCCTGCAGTCGGCCTTTAATGGCTACTACACGGGGAGGATGCGCGATCAGCTTGTCGATTTTCCTGTGCGCGCGGGCGATTTCCTCATTGTGGATTGAGAGCTGAGGCACAATCTTCCATGTTATAATGAGGGAGACGATCTGAGGTAGCTGAGTGGGAGAAAAGGGGAGGGGTCGTGTCTATCAGTCCAAAGCATCGATCCTTCGTTTGGCTGCTCTCCTGTGGTGCTCTCCCCATCATGATGACAGGGATACTAACTCCTTCGTTACCGGGACTCCACGCCGCCTACAGCGATAATCCTGACATAGAAATCCTATCCAAACTGGCTTTGACGACTCCAGCTCTCGCTATTGCTGTAGGTGCCAGTTTGATTGGCTTGCTCCTCGATCGCTGGGGAAGGCGACCCGTTCTAGGTGTGGGCCTCCTGCTTTTTTCCATCGCTGGAACCCTAGGTTACTGGGTTGAAACCATTTACGGATTGATCGCTCTACGCTTCGTCTTTGGACTGGGTGTGGCAGCAATTATGACCGCAACGGCGACGCTGCTCGCTGACTTTGTCGAAGGCGACGAACTGCGCCGGGCCCTTGGCCTCCAGGCAGGTTTGATGGGCGGCTGGGGAATCATTGCACAATTGGGCGCTGGCTGGTTCGCCGAATATAACTGGCGTGGCCCCTTCCTGCTTTATGCGATAGGACTGCCTCTTCTACTGCTGCTACCAGGCATGCGCATACCGGAGCCTAATCAGGGGGCTCTCGACGACAAAGGGAGCAGCTCCTCCCAGCTTGAGTCGTGGAAAGCCTCCGTACTTATACTCGGTGCTCTGGCCTTCACCGGAATGAGCCTCTTTTCACTCGTTCTCGTACACAGTCCCTTTTATTTTCGCCACACAGCCGGCATAGGGCCCCGCGGTACGGGGATATTGATCAGCACGCTCACGGCAGCTAGCTCACTCAGCTCCTTCACTTTAGCTATCCTGCGCAAACATATCCCCCTGACCAAGATATTGGGCCTGGGCTTTGTAGAAATGGCGCTCGGCCTCGCCGTTCTAGCCCTGATCCCCAAAAAATATGCGCTCGTCGTTGGGATGATCCTCCTCGGCGTAGGCATCGGATCCATTATGCCGGTGATAGCCGCTTGGATCGCGCAGCTTGTCAAAATAAGGCAGCGCGGGCGCTTTCTTGGGCTCCTCACCACGGTCAATTACATGGGACAATTTTCATCGCCTCTTTGGGCTCAAGTCATCCTCACGCAGAGCAGCGATCAAGGTCTTTTTGCCGTTGCGTCTGGAATTGCAGTCCTGGCCGCTTTGAGTATCTTAAGTTTCCGTTTTGCCGTCGCACTTCCTCAAGAACCGCAGAAAACAAGCCTAGGTTCAGCTTCTATCCATCTTGCTCATGAAAAAAGCGACTCAGTTCGTCGATCATCGTGAACAAGTGAGCGCACTCTTAAGCTCCGCTATCGTCCCGAGGCTCGGGATCGGCTGGACCTTACGCATTCCCCTGGTGTAGACCATAATTCGATTTGTCGAGTATCGTGCTCGGTCGCTTTAACCTGGAAAGGTAGGCTATGCCGATTTTTCAGCCGCGCTCGATTCTACAATTGGTTTTGGTCGGCTTTCTGGTTGTGTTGCTTCCTATCCTCGGGGCCTTAGTCTACGGGGCTGGCTCCTTCAGCTCGCTCGCTCAGAGCGGTAGCGATGATCTTGAAGAAGTGGCTGATACGGCGGAGATCACGCAACGACTCGCTAAAGGTTTAACCGATATCGAGCGATTGACCCGCCAGTATAAGTTGCTTAAAGAGCCCTCTCTCTTGTCGGCTGTGTCGACTGAAGTAACTTCCAGTATCGCTAGTCTGAAGAGTCTACGTCTTCTGCGGCCGGAACCCGAGATAGCGCGCAGCATCGAACAGACCCAAGAGCTGATGCTAAAACTCGAAAAAACTCTTCAAGAACGCCCGAGTGCGCGTGCCATCGAGATGATCCAACCGCTCAATCTCAGTCTCCTCCAACTGCGTCAAGCTCTAGAAATCGATTTGAAGAGGAAGGTAGCTGCGGCCAAAGATGCAGCTCAAACCATTCGTACGCGCCTGCTTATTCTGAGTTTTACGGTTTTGCCAGGCACCTTGATTCTTATTGGCCTCTTCTCGATCCTTATCACGCGCCCGATCAAGATGATCGATCGCGGTATCAAACAGATAGGAACCGGCAGTTATGAGGTCCCCAAACGCTTCTCAGGGCCCCGCGACCTGCAGCTCGTAGGTGAACGGGTCAGATGGCTAGGCCAGCGCGTTCGGGCTTCGGAAGAATCCCAGGAGCGCTTTCTCCGCCACATCTCTCACGAACTCAAAACACCCCTGGCGACAATCAAAGAAGGCATCGAACTGCTGGCCGATGGCATCCCAGGGCCATTGACCGCTCAGCAGAAGGAGGTGCTCGCCATACTGCGCAGCGGTATTCAGCATTTCCAGGTCCTAATCAACAATCTCCTCGATTTTAATCTGGTGCGCAGCAACAAGGCGCTCAATCGCGAAGAGGTCGATCTGCGCGAACTCGTTCAGGGTATCGTGCGCCTGCATCAGCTTACCGCCCAGCGCAAATCGGTCGAGTTTGAAATCATCGGTGAAGCCATGCGTGTGCTGGTCGATCGCTCCGTCCTGAACGCCGCCATAGACAATCTCATATCCAATGCCGTGCATTTTTCACCCGAAGGCGGTAAAGTGCACGTCCGTTGGTGGCGAAAACCAGATGGCCTCACGCTTCTGATCGGTGATGAGGGGCCAGGTATCGCTCCGGACGAGCGAGATAAGGTGTTCTTGCCGTTTTTCCAAGGCAAGGCTGTCCGTGTCGGCCCCTTGAAGGGTACTGGCATAGGGCTCTCAGTTGCACGCGAATGCGTTGAACTGCACAAGGGGCGGATTCGTATACTCGATGCCGAACGAGGTGCTTGGCTGGAGATGTTTTTGCCAGGCACCTCGCTTAATCTGCACCCTGGCTGAGGCTGAAGGAACGAGACAAGAGACAAAAAAGATGAAGATGGAATAAGAATAAACACCTTCTTAAGAAGGGGTAAGAATGCAGTCTACCGCAAAAGCCATGCTCGCCTCTCTGCTTCTCAGCGGTTTCGCTTGCCAACACCGCTTCCAGGTGCAAGAGCCCCAGGCCAGGCTTACGGACATGCCTCTCGCAGCGAAAGAGGAGAACGAACGCCCCGAGGCGAAATCGTCTGAACAGCTCCAAGGGTGGCTCTACTATAACAGCCTCGTGTCTAAAATGAATGCCCGCGATCTCAAGATAGAATTTGAGCAGCAGCGGCGTTCCTTCGAGCAGTCCCAAGCCTGGGAAGACGAGCTGCGCTTAGGTCTGGTACAGACGGCGCAGCAGCTCAATGGCCGCTCTTTTCAAAAGGCCCTAGAGACTTTCGAGCCTCTCCTGCAGAATGCGCACTACAGCCCCAACCTGCGCCTTTGGTTGTCGCAGTATAAAGAACAGCTGCAAATGAGTGCCCAGCTTGAAAAAGAGCTGTATCAGCAAAAGAAAGAGCGCAGCGAACTCGAAGCCAAACTCAAAGCCCTCTCGAATATTGAACTAGAAATGAGCCAGAGACAAAAAAACGATCCTGTACGCTAGCCCGCAAGCGAGGATAGATGAGCACGGATCAGCTGTCGCTGCTAAGAGACAGCAATGGATTGAAAGGAGATCTTTCCGATGAGCGAAGCAGCTGCCAAAATTATGCTGGTAGATGACGACCATGGATTTCTGACTTTGCTAGCTATGCGCCTCGGCGCTGAAGGTTTTACGGTTGAAACAGCCAGCAACGGCCGCGACTGTCTCAACAAAATCGAAAGTTTTACGCCCGACCTCATGATCAGTGATCTGCGGATGGACGTAATGGACGGGATGGAACTCTACGGTCGCGTCCATCGCCTGATGCCTTATCTTCCCGTCATCATGATCACGGCCCATGGCAGTATTCCTGAAGCTGTTGCTGCTACGCAGCAGGGTGTTTTCTCCTTCTTGCCCAAACCGGTCGATCGCCAACAACTCTTCGACCTGATTCATCAAGCTCTCGAGCAAAAGGGCCATCTGCCATCGCAGCTTATTGAAGGCAGCGAAGTGAGCTGTATGTCGCGCAGTCCGAAGATGCTCGAACTCTACGAGCAGCTCCGGATGGTGGCGCCTTCCGAGGCGAGCGTCCTGATCACGGGTGAAAGTGGATCGGGCAAAGAGCTTTTCGCGCGTGCAGTCCATGCCGCCAGCCCTCGTTCGCAGGGTCCTTTCATCGCTATTAACTGCGGTGCAATACCGGCTGAACTTCTCGAGTCTGAGCTCTTCGGACATATGCGTGGATCGTTTACCGGCGCAAACAAGGACCATTCGGGCCTCTTCCAGTCGGCGCGCAGCGGGACGCTTTTTCTCGACGAAATCGGCGATATGCCTCTGCCCTTGCAGGTCAAGCTCTTGAGGGTGATAGAAGAGAAAAAAGTCCGCCCGGTCGGCAGCACCACCTCAGTTCCTATCGATGTCCGTATCATTTCTGCGACACATCGTGATTTACTCGGCATGATACAAGATCGATTGTTTCGCGAGGATCTTTATTATAGGCTCAACGTAATTCATCTGAGCTTGCCAGCCCTTCGGGAAAGACGAGAAGACATACCGCTGCTGGCTGAAGCTTTCCTGCAGGAGAATGCCGAAAGACAGAAGCCCAGCGTGAAAGCCTTTGCTTCGGGAGCTCTGGAGCTTTTAACGGCTGCTGAATGGCCCGGGAATGTCCGTCAGCTCTACAATGCTGTAGAGAAAATGGTGATTTTGTCTCCGAGCCCTATTATTTCAGCGGCTCATGTAAGATGGTGCCTCGGCGAAACCCAAGCGGAATCACCGTCCTTGGCCGAAGCAAAGAATCAGTTTGAACGCGACTATCTAGTCGAGGCATTGAAGAAAACCCATGGCAATGTCAGTAAAGCCGCTCGTGCAGCAAAAAGAAATCGCACCGATTTTTATAAGCTTATGGCGAGACATAATTTGCAAGCTTCCAACTTTAAAGTATCGAGACGTCACCATTGAGTCAGTGAGTTCGATGAGAACTTCTTAAGACTTAAAAAAGATTTTTGCGAAATTTTTTGATTATGTTATTGGTATGAAATGGTGCTTTTGGTTCTTTGGCAGCAGTTAGTGTCTGCTCAATTTTTGGAGATTTCAGATGAAAAAGCTTTTTCTAGCCGTTCTTTTTTCAGGTGTAGCTTTTGCTGGCGGGAAAAAAGGCGAAGATCATTTCAAAACCCTCGACAAAGATGCTGATGGCTTTGTATCTGCTGAAGAAGCAGCTACTCATACTGAACTCAACACTGCTTTCACCACTCTCGACAAAGATGGTGACAAGAAGTTGAGCTCTGACGAATACAAGACTTTCGATAAGAAAGCTAAGAAGTAAGTAGCAGACTCAGATTTCTGAGGCGAGGTGCCGGGCTAATGGCTCTGGCGCCTTTTTTATTTTATCAGAGTCATAGCCTTTCAATACGGGAATCGTAACGTCTACCACGGTACCCTGAGCCTCTTCCGAATCGACCTGAAACACGCCGCGCATAGAATCGATAATCTTCTTGCAAAGATTCAGGCCCAGTCCAATCCCGGTGCGACTGTGATGACGGAAACTATCACCTTGGTAAAAAAGCTGACAGCAGCGCTCGAGCTGGATATCGTTCATCCCCCTCCCTGAGTCGCTTATCTTAAACTGCAGAGCGATATGGGCGGGGGCAAGTGCAATCTTGCTCGATCCTCTTTCTACTGCAGAAATCCGGATCTCGATGTAGCCGCGATCAGTGAAGCGCACACTGTTGAAGAGGATTTGGGTCAACATGTGGCGGAGTAGCTTCACGTCGCCTATGAGGTTCTCAGGCACTTCGGGCGCGACGTGTATATGCAGCTGGAGCTTCTTTTCTTTGCAAAGGGGATGAAACTGCTGCTCGCAGTAGGCGACCAAGTCGTTGAGCTTAAAGGGGGCCAAGGAGAGGCTGAATTGGGAGCTGTCCAGATGAGTGTAAAGGAGGACTCCCTCAATTATCTGGCCAAGACGCATCGTTGAACGATGGGAGTTTCGGATAACGTCGAGAGCGGTCTGATCGTTGTGGCTTTCGAGCAAATCTTCGAGAGTCATCAGGATAACATTGAGCGGCGTCCGCAGCTCGTGGCCGATGATGCCGAGAAAATCGCGCTTGGCCCGATCTGAAGTCTCAGCCATCGAACGGGCGGCGGCCAGCTCCTGCATATAAACCTTGTTCCGCGCCTGCAGGCGCCACTTGGCTCCAAGATTCATCACCATCTGCTTGACTTCGGAGACACGGAAGGGCTTGTTGAGGAACAGGTACTTATCGCAGATGCCGAGTTGCTCGGCAATCTCCATCCACGATTCACTGGCATAGGCTGAACAGATAATTAATTCGATATCAGGATCAACCGCTCTGATGCGCTCGATAGTTTCGAGGCCGTTCCAGTCGCTGGGCTCGTTGATATCGACTATGGCCAGAGCATAGGGCTCGCCCTGTTCGTAGCTTTTTTGCAGATGAGTAAGAGCTTCGTCGGCGGCGAATGCCGAATCGAACTCGTAGCGAGGATTGTCATGAAACAGATTCCGCAGCTGCTCATGGACTTCGGGAAGCTCATCGATGATCAGAACGCGCAGGTTCTGCGTCGGCATGCGATTCTACCTTTTAGGAACCAATGCTCTTAATGAACAAAGGTAATAACTATTTCGAAAAGTATGAGAAGCACAATAGCCATTTCCAGCCAATAAAGCCGACGGTCGCGGACCGTCTCGACTACGACCGAAAGCGTCTGCTGAATCAATTGCAGCTTGTATTCCAAGGCTTGAAAGCGTTCGGGTAGATCGAACATGGCACGAAGGTCGCCGTAGATCTCATCCATGACTTTGTCTTCCCAAATCAGATCCGGCTTATCGAGAAGATGGAGTACGCGGACTACGGTACTGCGCAGCGAGAGGGATTCGGCAATTTGCTTATTGATAGGCGAGGGTAGAAGGGAGAGCGTCCCACGCAATTTAAGCTGATTAAGTAGCGCGTCAACCTGGTTCCAAGCTTCTTCGACCAAGGACTCATAATATTCCATGGACGTGCTTTGAGCCAGTGTTGAGGCTATGACTTCCATCCGGTCGGGATTCAAGCGATCGATGATCAGACGATTGAATTCAACCTGGGCCGAACCAGCTTGCTCGACTACAGTAAAGTTATCGCTGAACTTAGGCTTCAGATTGGGGACAGCATCGAGTCCGAGAAGTCGGTTCAGGTGATCAGACTGCTCTTCGGCCGCCACGTTCCAGAATACTACTGAACCATAGTTGAAAATGAAGATGTATCCATCGCTACCAACTTTGGCACTCAGAGAAGCCCAGGGATCGATGGAAGACTGCGAAGCCGATAAGGACTTGGCTAGTTCCATCATATTGAGGCTATGGGCAAAAACAAAAGATCGCAGGTTGAACAGACGAGAGTCCATATAAGTCCCTGGCCGTTAGGCAACAAGTGGTCATAATGTATTGTATGCGACTTGCGCGTTGGGCCACAAGCGGGCAAGCTCAAGCAGACTTAGTGGGCTAATTTGGCATCTACATCGAGATCAACGGATTTGTTGATTTCTTCACGCCAGCTTTCCGTAGTTGTTCCTTGCTTGGCCAAGCGGAGAGCTTGCTCTTTCAAATCTTTGCGCGCGGCGGCTAGCTTATTGAGGTATAATGTCTTGAAATCATTAAAGCTTTTAACTCTAGAAGGACCGAGCGTGTCGGCTATCTCGACCTTCTGAACAGCCTCCATAGCCTGCTTGGCAACCGAAGTCAGGCGCCACAGAGCAGGCGCACACATTGTATTCATGCCAATTTGGCAAACTTTCGCGTAAGGCTGCTTTTCGACGTCGAAGCGATCCGCATATTTCTTCACGGTCGCTTCGGGATCACGAATTTGCAGGTTACTCTCATTGTTGGAAATGGGCTGAGTCGTCAGCTCGGCCTGACGAAAGCGAAGTTGAGCTAGGGCTTCGAGTGCCTCTTTCGATTGCGAAACGTGGGGTAGGAGCCTGGCTTCAAGCTCTTCTACACCTTTCAGCTCTTTGCTTTGAGCGAGGTACCGACCCATGAAAGCGAGTCCCCGGATAGTGAATGGATCTTGGGGCGACGCGAGCTGGAGGATGCGTTGAGCCCCCCAGTAGGCATCTTTCATTTCGCCAAACTGTTCTTCGATCTCCATGACCTTCGCTGCGGCGTCCAGCTGTATCTCTTTGGAAACATTAGCTGCTGAGCTCTGCTCGCGATAGGTCCGCGAGGCCCAGCCGTAAAGCTTTCTCTTCAAGTAGGTCTCAGCGAGAGCCTGTCGGACTTGGGGTGCATTGCCTTCATTTTTATAATCGGCTAGGTATTTTGTATAAAAATAAATCGCGAATTCAGTCGTCGATTTATCGAGCAGAGCCCACTCGGCTGCCTGCAAGAGAAGCTTGGGGCGGGCCGGGTAGGCGGGATAGCGCTCTGCTATCGTCCTACACGCATTGAGGGCCGGCGTGTATCGGTTTTGTCCAACGTAAGCAAGGGCTGCGAAGTGAACCGCCTGAGGAATGCGGGGATCGTTCCCATACAATTGGACGAATTCCTCTAGGTTCTTGGCCGCCCGGGGATAAACCTTGCTAAGTAGGTCGGCACTACCTCCATTGAAGAGTGCATCAGCTAGCCAGGGAGCATAGTCCAGAGCTTTTGATTTTACCATCACTTCGAGTTTTTTGTTTTTGCAGAGATGGGCCAGATCAATGAAGTCTTGCCAGCGTTTGGCGGTATGGAAATCCGTGAGTAAGATTCCGCTGGCCTCCATTGCAAACTTTCCCTGAGCCTTTTGCAGAGCGGGCCGCCAAAGTTCTTCGGCAGCCTTATCCCGGCCGAGGGCTCGATGCAAGAGGCCCATGTGAGCCAAGAAAAACCATTCATCGGCGCCCTTGGTTTTCAATCCCCGCTCGAAAATTCCGATCAGCTTCTGCCTTTCCTCTTCAGGGCCGGACTGAATTCCTTCAAACGGAGGCTGCTGTGGCCATTTAGCGAGCTGGCTTTGTGATTCGATGGCCGCTAGCAGGAGCTTGCCGCTGCTATCTTTCGGGGCAAGTTCGAGGTAGAGAGCTGTCGCTTCTGGGTACTGATTGAGGCTGCGGTAAAGCTGAGCTAGCTTCACCTTGTAAGGAAAGGTCGAGGGCGATTCATTTTCTATTTTACAGTAGCTGACGAGAGTCTGGACGATGGCGGACTTCCGGGCCGCAGGGGTCTGAGCTTGATTCGCTTGAACGATGAGTTGGTCGAGAACTCCCCGGTAGCCTTCAGCGACGCTCTGCCAAAGACCTGCAGCCGGACTGGATTTTCGCTTGGCCTCGTCGCGATACCGTCCACGTAGATCGAGGTAAGACTTTTCCAAATCGGCTATGGCATTTGACTTCTGATATATGAGCAGATTGGTATCCCAAATCCGCTTGTCTGTGTCTAGGGCAAGGTCGGGCAGATTCTCCGCGATAGTGCGGTAGAGAGCGATGGCGGCCGGATATTTCTGCGCTTTTATCAGAGCGATCGCCTTGCGTTCGCGAAGGGCTTCGATGGGACGCTGGCTTTTAAAGCCGCTGCTGAGGTAATTAGGGATCTTGTTTTCTTTGCTGCTCGGCGTCATATTCCAAATTGAAATCGTCGTGTTGAGAACATGGCTTTGCGCAGCAGCTGGCAGAGCTTTCGATGCTGTGGCAGCTACAGCGAGCTTCACGTCGTAGGTGGCTTTGACCGTTCCAGTCTGACGACCTTCGCCATCTATACCGATATCCATGGATGCTTCTATCAGCTTCAGAGCTATCTTCCCGTAGTTGTCAAGGGAAGGTGCTGCCTGATTCAGTAAGTTAGAGGCCTGACCAGCATTATTTGGGCTCGAGGCCAGAGGATAAGCGGTCAATAGATCAAGGTTTGCCGCAAGTGCTTTGCTGTTTTTAAGCTGTGGACGAAGAGCCGTCAGCTCACTGAGGCCATCAGCACCATTGGAAAGATAGAACTGGGCTAATTTCTGATAGTAGGCGAACTTAGCTTTTTTCTGAGGATTTTTCACGGCCTCAAAGCCCGATCCTGCATAGGTCTCGAGCCACTTGGCCGTTGGTGCGATGCGATCTTCTACATCATGGCTCAAGTAGTAATGGAGGAGCTTAGCTGCTCCCAAGGTTAAATTCTTACTAGTCTCGACAGATATGGGATTTTTCAAGGTCTTGATAGTTTGCTGGGTTTTATTCCAGAGGACCTCTGCCTCTTCTGCTTCTAGATATTTCGAATCAGTCGAGAGTGCAGCTAGCACCAAAAGGCGATGCATCTGCGAGGGGAATTCCTGCGATAGCAGCGGTTCGAACGAAACGCTAAGCGACGCAGACTTTGCTCGCTCGTCGGCAAGTAAGGGAAACGCCAGGGGCAGCTGGCTCAAAATCCAGATGAAACCCAGGTTTAGTGTTGACTGCCTCCAACTCATTGACTCTCCGAATTGACCCTAGGAAAAAGCAAATGCTCTGCTTTTATCCGGGGCTTCGGAACTTATCGGAATTCAGCCTTACGAACTTGCGTGCATTGATTCTTACTTTAATGAATGAGGACTAGGGGAGTGCTACGTGCATCTGGAGGAGCCACTGACCGCCGTTATTGGGTAACCAGCTACCGTTCCATTTGACGGCTGCTTGGGCGGGCATGCGACTCATGTTGGCGGAAACGACTTCGACTTTTTCAGGCTGAGGCGCGTTGATGATAGCTTCTATGATACCTATAGCCCAGAAACCAACGAATATACCGAGGGCGGCTGTCCGGTCGCTTTTTAAGTCGCTAATAAATGTCTTGTTCTCCTCGTTAAACGTGAGGATTTGGTCTGCAGTCAGGCGCTCATCCTGCGCAACCTTCACTTCGAGCTCGTCTCTCTCCTTGATTTGATTATTCAAATCGAGGAAGCGGTATATGCCGAATATTTCGACAGCGGCGAACGCGCTGCCTAGTATATAGGAACCATTATAAAACTGGCCAGTACCCAAAGGTAAGAGATGCGCTATTGAAAAGCGGCTGTCAGGGTCTCTCTGCTTAGGGTCTCTTGTCTTGGCTTGTGACTTTGCAGCCAAAGCCATTTTAGAAGACTTGGCCACTTTCTGAGATTTAGCCGAAGCTCCTGACGTTTTCTCTTGTGGGGAAGCAGCGGCGGCTTGAGCCGGAGCTGCTGGTGCCTGAGCTACCGGGGGAGGTGTAACAAACCTATTTTCTTTGATCCATTTACTTTTCAAGGCTGTGAAAAAACTAATGACTCCCGGATCGAGGACCTCGGACTCGTCAACGGTTATACCTCGATCGAGACTGACCGCTTGGAAAAAGCTTGCCGCTGCCAGCTTCTTATCGCTGCGCATATACTGGCAAATGCCGATGAACTTGAGGATGAAAGCCTGGTCTTCTTTGGTATTTACCTTTTTGAGGGCTGCCTTAAATTGCAGCTCGGCAACTGGATACTGGTTGCGCATATAGGGTTGGTATCCATCTTCAAAAGTTTGGCCATAGGCTCGGAGAGCAAAGATTTCGCTCAAAATCCAAAAGCTTAAGATGGCTCCAGCAGTCCGCAAAAAAATACCTCATTTTAAAGGCTATCTATCTATTCGGAAGCTTGGAATGAATCATGAGCTTTCGGCGCCGAGCAATCTTACGCCAGCAGTCTAAGTTCATATAAACATAGACAAAAGTTTCGATTGTCAATTTATACTAAATTTTTACCGAAAAATGCCGATAAGGTAAAAGTGTTGAGTGGAAAGGACCTAAAACGATGAAGCTGAACTCTATGGTGCAAATCTCTCTCCTTTTATTTAGCTCTATTTGGATTATTTCATCCTGTGGGGTTTCCCCAGGGCCTTATATACCTGTGGCGGGAGGCCCAGTACCTGCGGCGACGTCTGAGCCTTCAGGTACGACGGGAACTGCTCCAGGCACTAAACCAGCGACGACTGGAACTAAGCCTGCCACCGGCACAACGCCCGGAGCAAAACCAGCTGTAACCCCCCCCCAGCCACTACGGCAACACCAGCGGCACCGCCGAGTGCTGCCTTGGTTCAACAGGGGACTACT
Source organism: Oligoflexus sp. (assembly GCA_041736305.1). Classification (GTDB taxonomy): domain Bacteria; phylum Bdellovibrionota_B; class Oligoflexia; order Oligoflexales; family Oligoflexaceae; genus Oligoflexus. Next base: position 19,120 of record JBGSTX010000315.1, read on the forward strand.
GTTTTCAACGCAAAATGCGCTGCCTGTCATGGGGCAATTGCTCAAAAAGCTAATGATCCTCGCATCAACCTCAAGACCGCTGCCCAACTTTCGGCCGCGCAAACTAGCAAACCTCTCCCCCACCAAGCTGTGGTATGGCCGGTAGCAACGGAAATAACCGCCCTTGAGGCCGCCCTCAAATAGTCCGATAGAAACCTGCGCGCTCCTCACTTGCGAGCTGGCTCAGGTCTCAATGTCCCCTTAAGAAGGTGCTGCTGCATGTCAACTAGCTATTCCGGTGAGAAAATAATCAATCGCCAACGCATCTGCGGCAAGTGCAAGAGCTACGTGACTCATGACAAAGCAAGTGACAATGAAATTGCCTGCGCACTCTGTGGTTTTCGGATCATTACTTCGCCGAACTTTTCCCGCCCTATTTCAGTAAAAGATATCGTCCGTCTCGTCGCCGTGCAGAATAAAGCGCGAGGTCGTTCGACCGTCCAAGATTGAGACTCTTCCCTCTAGTTTCAAAGATAAAAGACGCAGATGCTGCTTCTGCTTGCTCGCGGCCTATCGCGCGCGTATGTCTTGGGAAGGTGCCGGCGGCTGCAGCCGGTGCTTTTTCAGCGATGGAGTCTCAAGATGATAGGAATCGTAGGCCCTGGGGCACTCGGTCATATGCTGAGCTTTTTTATTCAAAAGGCTGGGAATACGCCGGTCCAGTTGATAGGTAGACAAGGCCCACAAGAAATCCACGCAGAGATTTTCTGGGAAAACTCTTGGCAGTCCTGCGAAGTTCCTCTCAGCGATGAACCCTGCGATATGCTCTTAGTCGTTGTTAAAAGCTATGATCTCCTCGTCGCACTAGAGAACTCACTTCCCCGTCTAAAAGCCGGAGGAGTGCTGGTCTTGCTTGGCAATGGCTACCTCGAAGCGCTTGTTTCAGAGCTGCGGCAGGGGCAGACGCAGGTTCTCTGGCGCAAAGGCCTGGTCACCCGAGGGGTACGTCTCGAGGGTGAGAAGCGCTTCGTCTTGAGCAGCGAAGGTAAAATCCTCTGGGGAGGCAGGGACCCCGTGCATCCTCTGGAGCAAAATCTATTTGATGCGCTGCAGAGTTTTGGTTTCGGCTGGGCTCAAGATGCTTGCGAACTTCGACGCGAAAAGTGGTTCTTTAATACAGTGCTGAATACCCTGACGGGCGTCTATCATTTGCCGAGCAACGGCGATGCACTTCGACTCTTTGCACAGGAGTTGGAGGTCTTGGCTGAAGAAGTGTTTGCTCTAGGACAGGAACTCTGGCCGGATTGGACGAAAAGCTGGGATCAGCTCTGGATCAGGCTTCTACAGCTTATTAAAGCGACAGAGAACAATGAGAATTCTATGGCTCGGGATGTTCGTTTGGGAAGAAGGACCGAAGCAGCCGTTCTTTCCGGCTGCCTTGCACTAGCTAAAAATCGCAGCGCCTATCCCTTGCTAGAGGGCTTCGATCGTCGCTTAGTGAGTCGGTGATTCTTGGCAAGCTTCACTGCTGCTATCAGCAACTAGGCCTAGCGAGCGCGCGCCGATCTCTTCGAAAGTACAGCTGATCCAGCCTTGATAACGGGTGAGGTCCATGAGAGTCCCACCACCTGCTTCGCAGCTGAGATCAGTATTGCGACCGGGGCCGGTGGTTGAGCCGACTAGAAAAAGACAGGAGCCGCCTTCCCCTTGAATGAAAGTCGGGCCACCCGAGTCACCGAAGCAGGCTCCCTTGCCAGTTCCGGACTCGAGTTGTAGCTCGCGGATGTCGGAGCGAAGAGAAGCGAGTTGAAGACGAGCTGTAGATAAAGGACGAAGCTGCCGGTCGCCCGTGTTGTAGGCTCCATATCCCGAGAGAATAACGGGCATGCCAGCGCCGATATTTTCTGGCTGGGCTAGAGCTACAGGGACCATGCCTTTTTGGAGGTTGCCCTTAAATTTTATGACTGCGACGTCGTTGAAGGCCTGCTCACGGATTCCGTTACTGTCGGCTGAAATGCTCGTGAACTGCGGGTGCAGCCGAAAGGCGGTAACTTTCAACGCATCGATGACCGTACCTTGCGTGCCAAATCCCAGACGCAGCTCGTCAGGAGATTTGACGTCTTTGAGGCAATGGGCGGCAGTCACAAGGTGCTCGGGGCCGATCAGAGTTCCGGTACAAAAGCGTTGATTGCGTACCCATATTTTTAGCGTCGAAGCGGTAGCTAAATCATCAGCTGCGACAGTCTCACCACCTACTATTTTGTAGGCAGCAGAGTTGGGGCAAGAAGGGGCCTTTGGCATTGCCGCTTTGGCGATAGCCTGCTGTGAGTTTTCGGAACTTTGATCTTGAGCTGAGGTTTGGGAAGTCTGTCCGGACTCGCGGCATACAGTGAGCAGGGGCATCGCACCTAGCAGAATTGTAAGATAGGTCGCACTCATTTTTGCCATGAAGCCTCCTCTAAGCTCCAAAGGCTATCGGCAAAGTCCTTAAAAATAATAAAGTATTTGGGTAAGTGTCTGATATTAAAGCATTAAAGGCTTGGTCTTCAGATACTGAAAAGCGCGAGGGGGATTTTGGAGTTTGATTTAAAGGGTGAGTCTGTCCTGCAGATGATAGCAGGACAGAGAATGGTTCAGATGCGACTACAAACTGTTTCCAGAATGAGCTGAGTAACCATATAGGGGTCACAGTTAGCAGCAGGACGACGATCTTCGATATAGCCCTTACCTTCTTGAGCTACCTGCCAAGGAATACGCACCGAAGCTCCGCGGTCAGAAACTCCGTACTTATATTCGCGATAAGAGCAGGTTTCATGCATGCCAGTCAGACGATCTTCGATACCTGCTCCGTAGTTAGAGATGTGCAGCTCATGACGTTCGCCGAGAGCTTGCGCTGCCTGCACACATTTTTGGTAGGAATCCCGCATCGAAGCTGTCGAGAAGTTGGTATGGCAGCCGGCACCATTCCAGTCGCCCTTGACTGGCTTGGGATCAAGGCTGACGTGTACGCCGTATTTTTCAGAAATGCGGCTGAGGAGCCAGCGGGCGATGACCATCTGGTCGGCGACTTCGGGAGCAGCAACGGGACCGACTTGAAATTCCCACTGAGCCGGCATGACTTCAGCATTGATTCCGGAAATCTTTAGACCAGCGGCCAGACAGGCGTCTAGGTGCTCTTCGACGATATCGCGACCATAAACATAATCACCACCGACGCTGCAGTAATAAGGACCTTGGGGTGGGGGAAAACCAGCGGTCGGCCAGCCGAGAGGACGTCCTTCTTTGAAGAGAGTGTACTCCTGCTCAATGCCGAACCACATATCATCTTTGAGGTAGCGTTGAGCGATTTCTGCACACTTTGCCCGCGTATTGCTGGGGTGCGGGGCCATATCTATGGTGAGAACTTCACAAACGACCAATCTGTGTTGAGCACCGCGAATCGGGTCCGGACAGACGTAAACAGGTTTCAGAACACAGTCGGAAGCTTTTCCAGGAGCCTGATTTGTACTCGATCCGTCGAAACCCCAGATAGGAGGTTCTGAGTCACTATCGATAATCTTCGTTTTAGAACGGAGCAATGGAGTAGGCTTCGTTCCGTCTATCCAAATATACTCGGCCTTATATTGACTCATGTTCGCTTCCTAAATCCAAAAAGTTGAAATTGCGGCGATCGACTCCAGCCCCTAAGCAGAGGCTGTGCCAGCTTTTGTCTTCTGGAAAAATGTCTTGAAACAAGCTCACTTATGCGTAGAATAGTCAAAGCGTCTGAGTCAGAAAGAAAGAATCATGATTCGCATAGGTAGGAATGATAGGTGCTAAGCTACCATTTGGTTGGACTTATGAATTGCTGCTTTCAACTTGGCGTCTGGCGCATTTTTGGTTAGAAACTATGCTTCGAACCATAGTCCTTTGAGAGGGAACCATGTCGAATAAGTTTGATGCAGAAGCCTACGTAGCTCGTTGGGAGAAAGTCATCGTCCCGACTATGCTTTCCGTCATAGGGATCTCCCTTTTATTGGTGATTCTATTGAATATCAAGACCCAGCCTGATTGTCTGCGGCATGAGTTTGTCTACTGTGGAACACCCTCTCAGAGCAGCTACCCAGTTCATCATGGGAGTGGAGGAGGCCACGGAACTGGGGCTGGTGACCCTCACCACGCTGATGAAGGTGCCTCAACGGGCCACGCTCCTCATTAATTTTCTGCGATCTATAGAGCAAGAGGCTGGGAACTAATTCTTGGCCTCTTGCTGTTTTTGTATGCGGAAAATTTAGCGGAGAAGCGGAATACTTTGCGCGATGACGGCTTCTCGGTTGATGTCCCTTACTTCGATTCTCATCGTGTTTTTCTGCCAATCAAGTTTGAGCAAGCCGTAGTTGAGACGGTTCAAAACCGGGCCGACCCGCATACTGTTCTGGTTCTTGCTAGGATCGAAGGCCAGGTAGCTGTGGGTAAGGCCACTCGAGGTGACTTCCCATAGCTCGCGTCCGGACGGTAAATTGAGCTTGCTGAGTTCAGCAAAGTGGCGATCGCCACTGATGAGTAGAATATTGGAGGCCGGACTCTCATCGATGAGCTTTAGCAGGCGTTGCCGCGACGCGGGGAAATTGGCCCACTTTTCAAAGCGATGCTCACTCGGAATAACCTGTATGCTAGATACTACGAGTACGAGTTCAGCATCTTTCTTGGCTAACTCGGCTTCGAGCCAACGCCACTGTTCGGCTCCTAGCACATCGCCCTCGGGACCCGGCTTCGTAAGGTGATAGCGGGTATCGAGCAAAATTGTTTTCACGCGCTTCGTCAAAGGCCCCGAGAGATAGCTGGTGTAGATGCCAGCGCGCTGACGGCGCGGCGAATCCTGAGCCTCACCTATGAAATCGAGAAAGAGCTTCTGAGATGTAAGCTTGGGTTTCCAAGAACCGTCACCGTCGTTTTTCCCGTAGTCATGGTCATCATAGACACCTATCACCGGGACCTCTGTCGCTAGAAAAGCTCGATACTCCGGCTGTTCAAGTTCGGAAGTATAGATGCGAGCCAGCTTCTGCATATCAGGCGTGTCGCCATAAACTACATCTCCTGTCCAAACGAAGAGATCTGGCTGTTCCTCAGCGATTTTTCGCCAAAGAGGCTGAGGCAGCCCTTGTTTGTTGCAAGAGCCGAAGGTGATCGTTTGCAGGGGGGTACTCGATACAGCAGGCAGACTCTTGGTTAGCTGGTTGCTGAGACCAAGCCCCTCTTCGAGAGCATCGGCTCCGCCGAAGCTGGTGCAGGCGCTCAGAAGAAAGATGGCGAAAAGAGAGAGTTTCACAGATCACCTCGAAACTTTGGCGTAGATATGGAGACTGAATAACGTAGCTTTTGGTAGTGAAATTCGGCAAGTTTGTAAATGTTTTATTTCTTTCAAACCGAGAGGTGATGTGATGTCTGAACTTTATACGTTCGAAGCCAAGACGATAGATGGCGAAGCTACTACGCTGAAACCTTATGAAGGCAAAGTTCTCCTCATCGTCAATGTCGCCAGTGCGTGTGGGCTCACGCCTCAGTATCAGGGTCTGCAGGAACTCTATGAAAACTACGGGGAAAAGGGCTTTAGCGTACTAGGCTTTCCTTGCAACCAGTTCGGTGCCCAGGAGCCTGGTACTGAGAAAGAAATAGCCCAGTTTTGCAGCACGAGCTTCGACGTTAGTTTTCCCATGTTTTCGAAGATCGAGGTCAACGGACCCGGCGCTCATCCCCTCTATCAGTACCTGAAGAAAAAACAGCCGGGTGCTGAGGGTAAGGCTGATATCGAGTGGAACTTCGCCAAATTTCTAGTCGATAGAAAAGGGCAGGTGGTCGAGCGTTTTTCTGCTCGAACCGAACCCTCGGCGATTAAAGCTAGAGTCGAAGCTCTCCTTTGATCGTATAGTGGTATACTGAATGCCATCGCCGCTTTTTTCTCATAGAGAGGAGCTTATGGATTTTCGCATTCTTGGCTCGGGACTTTTGCTCTGCGTTTTATTTCAGTCGTCTTGTGCGACTCCTTTACTTGGATCTCGTGAACGTAAAGAAATGACTGGTCTCGAGGAGATGTCGCTCGAGTATCTCAAGGGCGAATGGGGTGACCCCGATAGCGACGTCGCCACTGGCGAGAAACGCATCGTCCATTATAAGAATGTCCGCAGCGAAGACCTCGAACCAATTTCTAGGCAGGTGACCGTCAAACACTGCGTCGTCAAACTTGAAATCAATAAAGCCGAAATGGTCTCGAGCTGGGAATACGAAAGTTGTGAAATAGACAAATAGCTTCAGCCACACTGGCAGCGGATATCGGGATAGTCAGCAGAGACTCCCGATAGATGATACCAGGCTCCGCCAGGTATAGCCTGGGCTCCTGGACCTTCGACTCCCCCCTGGCCCTGCATGCAGTGCTTCTTATCTGCGTTCAGACAACGAACGCTGTTCCTGCTCTGATCTGCTCCTGATTCTAAGACTCTGGGATAAGAACAAATGTAATCTTTATCTGCATGCCGAGCGGGGCGGATTATGGAGCGTTTTGGGCATTCCGCTCGAGCCTCAAAATCTGGAGCCGCTTCCATCATTCCGGGTCGACGTCGGCGATGGGGGCAGTCGGCTACTTGCACTTGCACGTTTATATAGGCCTGCTGCTTGGGATCACAGTAGACCCACAGTTCTTCTGCAGATAGTTCTTGGGATAGTTGTAGGAGCAAGAAGAATAGCAGGATAGATCTCATTTTTAGGGTGCCCCATCCTTCTTATGCTTTAAAAAATTCGCGATGCGGGATCTTCGCTCCGACAGTCTTTTCTGCCAGTTGAGATCACCGACGCGAATATTGTTCGCGATGATTGTATGTTCGGAGTCTGTCGCACCTCGCGAGTCGAAGTTGTAAACGAGCCGATCTTGCTCAGCAGGAAGGTAGGCGCTGATTTCGCTGAGAGTCTCTTCAGCGCCATCAGCTCCCCTGAGTGTATCTCCCAGGCGAAGGTGAGCGGCCTCGACCATCTGCCACGCACTATTCCGCTGAACTAATACAGGATGCTGGTCGGTCATTCTCAAACTCTTGCCGCTGCTCGTGACTACTTGGACGAGAGGACTATTCTCAGGCCCTACGACAAAGTCCTGGTTCGTTAGACGAGCGGACCCCTTATAGGATGAGGTGTTTTCATCGATCACGGCCGCGGATATGCCACCGAGCGAAGAGGCTAGCTGGGACATAGAGTCGATGCGCATCTCCCCGAGATGAGTGAGAATCTTTACATCCCCGGGAAAGCATCCGCACTCACAGCGAACGTCTGGGAAATCTTCGCTCTGGCCTGCAGCCCAGTACCACTGTCCCCGCGCTACGACGTGGGCTCCGCGACTGCCCTCCGAACCGCCTGCATCCAACTGGCAATTCTCGCGTTGATCCAAGAGACAGCGGAGAGTATTTCTCTCCGTCGCAGCTCCGGTCTCAGCTGCCGTCGGTGCGCTGCAAACCCAGTCAGCTATAGCCTTGCGTATACTGAGAGTGACGTCTTCAAAAGCCTGAGCATCTTTGCAGTAGCCGAAATATTCGGTGTCGAGCCCGTAAGCAGGGCAAGAGAGCAAAGTAAGGAGGAGGCATAGGGGGAGGCTTAACAATACTGATGCTTGCATAGTTCAAAGATCCTCTGAGTTTCTGTTTTTCACAGTTGAAAGAAGCCGGCGAAGAGCTCGCGCCGCGTTAGACTCGTCTTGGATCGATAGTCTTTCTGCCGCCGTTGCATGCGAGGAGACCTGCACCAGTAAGCAGCTAGCCTCAGATTTTAAAGCGAAGCTGGCGTTGTAACGATTCATCTTGCCCGGAAATTGGCGTAGTGATTCCGTATAATAGATGGGCTCTGCGTCTGCAGAAGCGAGGATTTTGGCCGGATCAGTCTTAAGCAGTAGTTCGATCTTCTTACAGCTGCTATCCATCAGGTCAATTTGTAATTCTATGGCTTGGCCATCGAGAGCGGTCTCCGTGAGAAGCTCGCTAAAGCGCCAGGCCCTGGTGTCCCCGAATCGCTCTTCGAAGAGACGCGCCGTTCGGCTCGGAAAAAGGATGTTCCAGTCTTTAGTTTTGTAGAGTGCCTCGTGCTCATGCTGCTTTTCCTTAGGTTTCGGTAGTTCGACTATCAGCTGTCGCGTAGCTTTGCTACAGGCTTGTGGATCGGCATAACAAGACCTACCAAGATCTATCAGCTCGTCGAGAGCGCTGGAGATGTCCCTATAGGTAGTGCGCAGTGATGCGAGCTCGGCAGCAGAGAAGTCATAGGTTCCTTGATCGTAAAGATAGATGAAGGTATCGACTTTTTGGAGAATATCCTGATACCGCCACAGCTGACGCAAGAGCTGATCGATCCGAATACTCCGGGCTATATCGAGCGGATCACTCATGGAGAAATCGACAATCGTGTTCCAGTCGCTCATTTCAACTTCGATGACTGCAGCGTTTTTGCGCTTTAGGGTTTCGACGAATGCATCGATCGTAGCCTGGGGGTTTTCCTCAGCCAGCTGGAAATTGACTTTTTCGCCACCGCTCTGCTCAAACTCGCGTTTTAGGAAACTGTTTTGCTCGGCCTTTAAGAAAAGCGAGCGATAGGCTGCATGGCCATGGACCTTAAGTAAACCCGAACCGAAGGTGGCTTTCATTCTGGCAGAAATCTCTTTGACCTGGTCTAAAGCTTTCGCGCTTATTTCGAGGACATCGCTGATAGAACCACCCAGGCGAACCGATCTTATGAACTGGGTGCCACACATGCGAAAGAAGGCTTTCTTGGATTCCTCATTGCCAGCTCTTGCTCCGACGATGAGGGCTTTGGCTTCAGGTTTGAAAGAGTCGAGGGAAAGGCGCTCTGACTGCAGGGTTTTGGTGCCAACAACTGCTTTGAGGGTAAAGAGCCAGGTGAAACTCTCCTTGGAGGCAGCGAATTTATCATACTGAGAATAGCTCCCGCGACCCGAGAAGGCCCCGTATTTTACCTTGGCGTTAGCGGTCAGGTTCATTTCTTTGTAGAGATCTTCCTTAGAAGTGACTCTCGTCTCCGATAC
>JBGSTX010000331.1:0-28163 GCA_041736305.1 Oligoflexus sp.
GGATTAGCCATTATTGGTGGTACCGTGGTTTCGACTTTACTCACTCTCTTCGTAGTACCAGCTCTCTATCTGATGATGGTACGTCTAGAGAAAAAGAAGAAACCCATCGCTGAGGCAGTACCCAAGCTCGAAAAAGGCGGCAAGTCCCTACAGACGTTCAGCATGCGCTAAACAAAAAATGGGAGCCGCATATCATTCGGATAGGCGGCTCCCAAAGTATGCAAACGTCTTTCCTACAGGTACAGCTTCGAACCCGCAGGTCTGTCCCTGGAGAGGGGATCGCGGTCGGGCCCCCGTTCAGCTATTGCTTCATCGAATCTAAGGCTTTCAGCTGCGGCTTCTATTTCTGCACCTTCATGAGCAAGCTGCTTTTCCTGCTGCTCGCTTAGCTCCAGCTGAATACCTCGCGAAACCTCCTTCTGGTAAAGGCTGCTGGCTCTATCCTCAACAAGCCCACCACAAGATTCTAGGATGCGGATCGCTCCCTCTCTATCGTGAGGATTGCGGACTAGAATCAGGTGGCGTCGCTTGTGGTAGTGCTCGGAGAAATAGCTACCTGCTTCATCATCATAGCTGGCAACATCGCGCGGATGGTCGTCTCTGCCGAAAAGTCGAGCAAAAAAGCCCATAATCCCTTTCGAGCCCAGTGGGTAAGTCTGCGACCAGGTCGAGTCAGTTCGATTGTTGTCTAGGTGTTCATCCAGCTCGTTCGGTATCAGCTTGACATCTTTCGCGAGAAAGTCGGCCCCGTGTAGGTTGCTTGCAGCTCGCTGCGCATCTCGTATATTTTCGAAAGCGCAAATAATGATTGAGTCGGCACCCATTTGATTTCTCCTCCCATTTTTTGCCTTAGTGCTATGTGTTCCTGGCTCATACAGCAGAGGCTAAGGTCTCAAAAGGAGTTGCAAATGCGGGACCAAAGATAATTTGCAGCCAAAAGATGGCTCGGAATCGAAGCGGCGCGAAAGATTAGGCAGAGCTGCTCTGCGCTTTGACCGTCGCCCGTGGCCTTCACTATGTTTCAGCACCCCTACACGGCAGGATATCCAATTCAGATAGGCACCGAATGAAGAGTCCACTTCTGCGAAGCAAGATGAATGCGCAAGCTTCTAAGCTCGCCATTGAGACGGGTTAGATTAAATGACTGAGGAAAGGCGTCCGGGGGCATCGCCGATGGATTGCGATGGCCGTGAACTTGCCACTGTCCAGCTTGGGCTTTGGTGCTAAAGATTTCATCAATCGCCGTCTCCAGCTCGCCTGCGCCCAAAATAAAATCGTCAGCGGCGATGAGCCCGAGCTCTTGCTTGCTCAAGGGAAGGGGCAAACCTCCATGCGTGACTACGAGACTCCAAGCCGGCATTTCGAAGTAGAGGAGTTCTCTTAATTCGTCTCGAAAGCTCAGCAGCTCTTCCATACTCAAGTCTCCAGCTTGCAGCTGAGGCTTGACTGTTTCAAGGAAGACCTCTGAGCGTACTTTCCTCTGCGAAAGATCGAGCCGCAGCTGCCGCTCCATGTAACCTTCGCAGACGAGCGCACGCCCGTCCCGCATCAGTTCGCTCACGTGTCTGAAAATCAGGGCATTGTCAGGCCCTTCACCGAAGAGATCGCCGGTGAACACCACAAGGCGCGACCCACTCTCCGAAGTTTTTAGGGTTTCGATCAGAGGCGCACTGTAACCCCTAACGTCGCCAATGACGTGAAGTTCTTGCCAGCGCTCATGCTTTAAATCAATAAGCGGAGGAACGAGAGCAGCCCTGAGGGAGGCCGCGGGGATCACCTCTAGCCACTCGGGTGGAACAAATCGCTCTAGCTGCTCCTGGAACCCCAGCATAACAGCTTCGGGTACCCGACGAAGCTCTTCACGGGAGCTGTTACGGGCCATGCAAAGTGCGAAAGGCACCTCGGCCAGACTCACGAGCTGCACTCTATATCCATAGCGTTCGGCAAGCTTGCGGTAGGGCTGCAGCGAGGCTCCCGTGAGATGGGTAGCATCCACAAGGGTCGTGGCCCCTTCCTGCATGCGACTTTCGAGAATGTCGAAGAGCAGATGCCAGACCCGACCTCCCAATTTTTGGGAGATCTTCAGACTTCCGTCTGCCTGCAGCTGAGGTGAAGCGAGACGGAGCCTTAGTTCGTCGCTGGAAAGGACGTAGTCGGCAAGTCCCTCCTGGGCCAGCAGCGTACTTTTACCTGAACCTGGCAGTCCGTGGAGCAAAAAGAGTCTACGCATGCCGAATAGGTCTCCTAAGGCCGATTCATACCTCCGCGTTGGCAGACGCCTCGCTGGCTGAACTCGTTTCTTGCGGGTCTCCATCAGCATCATTTAAAAGCAAAGTGAACTCAAGCTGAAATTCAGCCGCATGTCTCTAGAGGAAAAGTCATGGAACAAGAACTGCTGCGAGAAATCCTAAAAGCTAGGGTCTATCAACTGGCCAAGCGCACACCGCTCGATTTCGCTGAAACGCTTTCGGCAGAATGCGGCAATGAGATTTTTATCAAGCGCGAAGACCTTCAGCCTATTTTTTCCTTCAAGATTCGCGGTGCCTGCAATCGAATCGCTGCTCTTGCTCATCCTACTCGCGGCGTTATCTGCGCTTCTGCTGGCAATCATGGTCAGGGCGTCGCCCTCGCTGCACAGCGCCTGGGAATACCGGCCTGGGTGGTGATGCCGCGTACGACGCCGGATATAAAAGTTCGCGCTGTCGCGCGCTTTGGTGCTGAAATTATACTCCATGGAGATCACTATAGCGAGGCAAGCGATTACTGTCAGTCCTTACTGGGACACCATGAGGCTACACTGATTCATCCCTTCGACGATATGCTGGTGATCGCAGGACAAGGCACTATAGGTAAAGAAATCTATGAAGACGCCCCCGCTATCGATTACATTTTCGTGCCGGTCGGCGGTGGTGGTCTCATCGCTGGGATTGCCAGCTATATAAAAGCTATCGATCCACGGATTTTGATCATCGGCGTTGAGCCGGCGGATAGCGATGCCATGACCCAATCTCTGGAGAAGGGCGAGCGGGTTAAGCTCGAAGCCGTCGGGGGCTTTGCCGATGGTGTCGCGGTAAAACAAGTCGGAAGCCTCACCTACGCCCTAGCGCAAAAGCATGTAGATGCCTTCATCCGCGTCAGCACCGATGAAATCTGCTCGGCGATCCACGATATCTATCGAGAAACGAGAATGGTGGTCGAACCTGCAGGGGCACTATCTTGGGCTGGTGCCAAGCTTTATGTGCAAAAGCTAGGGCTAGAGGGCAAACGTCTGGTGACGATCAATTCCGGTGCCAATATGAATTTTCAGCGTCTGCAGTTTGCGGCGGCTCGCGCACTGACCGGAGCAGGTCTCGAGTCGCTGTTTGCGATTCGCTTGCAGGAACAAAAAGGTGCTCTCAAAGATTTTTGTCATAAAATCATCACGGGCAAGAGCATCACAGAATTTAATTACCGCAGCAATGGTACGCGCGAAGCCTATATTTTCCTAGGCATAGCCACCCTCAACAGCTCGGATCGGCAGCGGCTTCATGGGCTTTTGAAAGAGAATGCTTACTGGTACCAAGATCTCACGGACAATGAGTTGGCTAAGGAACACATCCGGCATCTAGTCGGAGGGCGAGCCCCCGAACTACAGCGGGAAGAGCTTTACAGCTTTGCCTTTCCTGAGCGCCCCGGAGCTCTTTCAAGTTTCCTAACGGTGATTAGCAGTCGCTGGAATATTTCGCTCTTTCACTACCGCTCGCAAGGTTCTGACTTTGGTAGGGTCCTTATTGCTTTTGAGATGCAAGAGCTGGAGCGCGTAGATTTCGAAGAGCATCTGGAAAAAATCGGCTATGCCTATACGAGGGAAACGGACAACCCTGCCTACCAGCTCTTTCTCCAATCGAGCTTTGCACCCGTTAAGTAAGTCTTTTTTACATGGCATTAATGTCATGTAAAGCCGCACAAGAGTCATCGCTCCATAGGGAAGTTCATGAATGGTTGGGGCCGACTCATGAGCTTATAGTTAAATCTTCTTGCAAGCTGTCGCAAAGGAGCCTAAGCGCCTATGTTCATCTGTGTGTGCATAACACGGCTAAAACTGTAGTCTCAGCCCTACAGTCATGGGACATAGATACAGGGAAAACGTATCGTAGGCCATGGCATGGAACCTGCACCAGATGGCTTGATGGTACTGAGACCAAGAGTGATAGTTGATTAGAGCAAGAGCACTATAGTAGGAGGCGTACATGATTAAAGGCCATCAGGATCCGGTTCTGCCGGCGCTCGAAGAAAACAACGAGCGAGTTGATCTCACCGAAGACTGGGGTCATGCCCACCCATTGGTCGAAGAGGATCAGCGGGTTTACATGCCGAGCTCGCAGCTTTATAGCAACGGTCGCGAAAGCGAATCGGAATTTGCTTATGAAGAAGGTAATTCTTTTGCGGCTCAAAAAGAGAAGTATCTAAACAAATTAAAAGATGGTCTTGGGCAGGCAAAATCCGCAGTAGAAAGCTTCGACAAAGACCAGGCGCTCGAGCGCGGTCGTGAGTTGATCATCGCTTATCCCTGGCCAGCTACGCTCGCGACCTTTGCGCTTGGTGCGCTTCTAGGTCATAAGATTTTTCGCGGCTCCTGAGCAGCCCTTCTTGCCAGCCTAGCGAGGACAATTGTTATGCAAAAAACTTTGGAATTTCGGCGTACAGCCGACAGTGAGCCTATGAAATCTCCCGAAGATCAAACGTCTGCAAGAGAGCAGAAGGCCCAACTTCGCCTGATGGCTCGCGATGTGCTGGGGGATATAGAAAATCTCTTTGTGCAGCACATGACTCTGACGAAACTAGAACTACAGCAGTCGAAGCGCTTCGTCAAAGCCAGCACGGCCATGCTCGGGGTCGGAACCGTTTTGCTCTTCGCCGGCTTGATCAGTCTCTTGAGGACGATAGCGCTGGCTCTGGCTAGCAGTTTTGAATGGACGGCTGCAACAACTGAGCTGGTCAACAGTTTGCTCCTCTTTGCAGTGGCTGGAATCATGCTCTATATCGGTGTCAAAGCCGCTCAAAAGCTGCAGCGACTCCCCGACAAAATATTGAAGCAATGGAAGGAAGAATGGCAATGGCTCCGGAAGAACCTTTAGAAGCGACGAGTTCGAACCACAATCGTTATGACAAGCTATCTTCAGAGGAGCTGGCGTTGGAGATGGAAAAAACCCGTATGTCTTTGGCGGGGAAATTGAATCGCCTCGAAGAAGAAGTAGGAGATAAAGTGCGCAATACAGTAGATCACGTAAGCGGCCAGATTGTTGGTACCGTCGATCATATTGCCGATACGGTAAAACATTCGGTAGCTCAGGTTCAGAGTCAGTTTGATTTGCCAGCGCGCATAGAAAAAAATCCATACAAGACGCTCGGTGGCGTGATGGTCGCTGGTCTAGCGTTTGGCGCCTGGATCGCTCAAAAGAAAAAACCCCATCGTGGCAGCTCGATCTCAAGCGCGAAAGCTTTCCAGACGGGCGCTGGGAGCGGTGTTCTGCCCTTGGTAAAGGGTCTGGTCGCTACAATGCTTGTGACGGCTGCCCGTCAGCTTTTGGAAACTAAAGTCCACGGCTACATCAATAGTCTGCAGAGCAAAGGTCTGCAGAGCAAAGACCGCTTGTGAAAGCAGAAACAGAAGCGTAGCCCCTGCGAAACGCGAAAATTTTTAATGATCGATCTTGACATAAAAATTTCTAGGGCTATTCTGGTTTTTGTGGAAGGTGGTTTTCTGAGAACGAGCGTCAAGCTTCTCTCACCATCTCCTCCGGACGGTTCTGTTTAGGCATAGGATTTTGAAAGTGTTAATCTCTGCTTTGATACAGAAAACTTTTTTTATGAAAGTGTGTATGTTTGTTTGAGATGTCATGCCAAGCTTTGCTAGGCGTCTTCGGCTCTTTTAAAGCAGCAGAGTGAATCTTTCAAAACACCTCGATTTCGGGGAAACCTTGCAGAACCGTCTCCCTATTTTATTTTCCGGGTTTGGCTCCTTAAATTCCCGTACTCACGATCCTCTCAGATTCTCCCAGCTAGGCTTATGGCGATGTGGCTCCTGCAAAGGCTTAGTGGAGAGTATTCTATGTTCTCGTTTCCAGGACGCTTCCTGAAAATTCTACTGCTCAGCATTGCCATCGCGTGGATCTTTGGTCTTTCGATTCAAAGCCAAGATGCAGAACAGCGACAGACGCTACGCCAGATCAGCTATACCTATGAAAGCTTCGAAAAACGGCTCTATCTTCTCCAGAAGATGGCTCAAGTCGATGAAGAGCTAGTAGTTTGCGGAAAGGGCCTTGCGAGTGCCCCTCTCTTCGATGCCTGGGGCCGTCTAGCTCGTTGCAGTAGTACTAATCAGCAAATTACCCTCATAAGCTCAGGCCCTGATGAAGAATTCAACAGTGCCGACGACATCGAGCTCAACGCAATCCTATCTCCCATCGCAAATCTGAGCAAAAACGATTAAGCTTTAATAGCCAATAAGACGCATATAGTACTTTTCAAAGGCGACACGGCCTGGTAGAAAAAGCCGCATTGACCTATCACCAGGTCCTTCGTGGCGCTTTATGCTTATGGAGACAGAAAATGCAGTTTGCTTTTGCTTCTGCCCTCATTCGAGTCCTACATACAGCTCGCCGCTGGTACCGCCTCAAGAAAGCAAGTTTACGCCCTGAAGGCACATATTGCTGCATTAGCCCTGAGGGCTTACGAATCCTCCTCAAGGGGGATAAAGATGTGCTCCAATCGACCCTCAATATTTGGTTCAAAGAGCAGAACCTCCTCCTCAGTCCCATCAAGCGCAAAGCACAAGCCAACTGGCCTGCCGATCTCATCCTGAGCAGCCTCTCGCGTCAGCAGCGCGTGCGGCACTCCTCTCAGAAGGAATCCGAGCCTCTTCTCTTCACGCAGCCTTATGTAGAGATGGACGTACCCCTACGGCCCGACTTCGAGCAGTTCCTCTATGAAGTTTTACCCAAAAAGCGCCGCACCTATATCCGGAAGGCCCAAAAATTTCCCTATCGCACCGAGCTCAGCCGCGATACCGAGCTTCTGGCTTTTTTCCTCAAGGAAATACTGAACCCATCGACAGAAGATCGTCATGGTGGGCGTTCGCAGATCTTGCGACCTGAAGACGTTACGAGCAAAGGTGAAAACTGGGAGCTGCTCCTCCTACGCAACGAAGCAGGTGAAATACTCGGCGGAAACCTGCTCCTTCGCTCGCGCTGGCAGAAGCAGAAGCAGCTGCGCATCTGGCGCCAAGCAGCCCATCCACGCCTCAACGAAAGTAGCGAGAAGCACGACATACTCCTGCTTCTCAACACCGCTCCCCTCGAACTAGCTTGTCGCGAAGGCCTCGATACGGTCTCGTTCGGAATTTCGCCGCACCTGATGGATGACAGCAACTTCTACTCGAAACGTCTTTGGGCCTGTCGACCCAGCTGGAACGATGATCTCTCGCTGCTCAGTATCAAAGTCGGCAGTGAGAAGGGCAAGAATTTTTTAGAACAAAAGCCTCTCCTCTGCGAGAGTCCCTCTGCGGCTAGCCCCGACGCGGTTCTGGTCCCTAAGGCCTGGATTCATCCCGACTCCCAGCAGCAACTGAGCGACTGGTTAAATAAATACGGCTTCCATGATTTGCATCATGTAGCCGTACTTGAGGGCGATAGGATTGAATTTCAGAAGATCAGCGCACTTCAGCCGCCCGTTACCTGACTCTTCGCATAGGTGAGAGTCTGTTTCAGAATCTTTCGGTGACCCGCTCCGGTCACCTTTTTGTTTTTCAGGTAGGTTTCACAGCTGGTGATCGTTTCTGCCCATAGGCCTGCTTCCACCTGATAGCTCAGGAGGGTGTGCAAGGAGCTTTGACCTTGCTCGGTCTCGGGTGCAGCTTGGATGATGAGATCGAAGCGTTTGAGCGCCTCGGGATAATGCCCGAACTCGAAATAGGTCTGAGCTGCCATGAATTGCAGCCCTAGCAGGTCCTCAGTCTCAGGATAATTCTTCGCCAGGTAATCGATGCGCTCGAGCAGATCACTCTTCGACTTTCCTAACTGCACGGGTGCTTTGGCTTTGCCTGGCTCGGGCAGTTTCGGTAGGGGCTGCTTTTGATCGAAGGCCGCGGCGATCATTACCGAGTTATAGCTGGCCTCTTTGCGATACTTACTCTTTTCGTCCTGCGATATGGCTTTCAGCAGTTCCAATGATTTCGCGGAATCGCCGGTGTGGAAAAAGCTCAGGGCATTGTTGTAGCGAGCCTCCTCTTGAGCGTCGCCGTTTGGATACCATTCGCTGTAGACCCGATAGAGTTCCTTGCTGCTTGCAAACAGTTCGCGCCGCGTCGGGGCAGTCTTACCGCCTTTGCTAGCGCTAGCAGCCGCAGGAGCATTGGCCTGCTGCGGGTTAGCTGGGTTTGCCGCTGGAGCTGCCTCGGGAGTGTTTTCGGCTATGCGATAGGTGTATTCCGCGGCATGGGCCAGATGGTTAGAAAGCTGTTTCTTGATCAGTTCTTGATAAGTAGTGTCGTCCTCATATTCCTCGAACCAAGGATTCTCTTCTTTGAACAAGGCCTGTACATCTCTATAGCTGCTGAGCAAACCATCGTAAGCATGGTCGAGGAGTTGGATCTCGCTCAGGTTGAGCAGATAGCGCGGAATTTCACGATTCTCCGGATCGAGGGCTATGAGCTGCTTCAATCCAGCCGCTGCTGTCTTGAAATCACCACTGCGGCCGCTGTCGATGGCGAGATAATAGAAGTAGTCGCGGAGAGAGTCCTCGCCGTCGGCTTCGTCCAGGATCTTCTCCACTTCAGGCTGCGGGGTACGAACGGCGGCCAGGGTCCAAGCGAGGTCGGTCAACGCCTCTTTCTTTAGATCGAAAACCGGCTCGTAAGCATCCCATTTATCCATCAATTTAACGCAAAGGCGGAGCGCTGCGATGGCCTTTTTCATGCCCTCCTCTTGCTTGCCTTTGTCTTTCTCGTCTTTACTGCGTACGAGGTGGAGCCAACCGAGCTTGTAGACGCTGTAGGGACGCAAAGGGTCTTCTTTGAATTCCATAGCTGCTTTGAACGAGGTCTCGGCCTTGTCCCATTCTTTCTTCTGGAGGTAATATTCGCCTAGAGTATGCTGTACGGAAGCCATAGCTGGCGAGCTAGGGTATTTCTTTTTAAACTGGTCGGCAAAAAGCATGATGTTAGCGTTCTCGGTTCGCCCCATCAAACGAATGAGCAAGGCGAGGCTGGAGTCGCCTTCGAAATTAGAATTGTTCACCATCGACCGAGACACGTCTAGGGTCTTGAGCGAGAGGGTTTCCCATTCCGGGCTGCGGACAGGCTTGTTTGCAGTTTCCGCTAAGCGCCACTGGGCAGTCTGGTAATAATAGTCGCGTTGAGCCTTGAAGTTGAGATAGGTGGCCTGCTGTAGCATGAGTTCGACGCGCTGCTTATCAGCGTGAAAAACCTGCCCTACCGACTGCTGGCTGCGGTCTTCAGCCTCCAGGACTTTGAGTTTCTCGGCCCGCTCGGCGAACTCTTCGTCGAGGTCTTCGAGATCGTCATCGAGGTCCAGGTTCGAGAGAAAATCCTCGAAGTGGCTATACTGGGGTGCTGCCCGATAGACATCGTCCGTCCAGTGGCGAAGATCCGGGCGGTCGACGGCTGGGCTGCCGAAGAACCAAAAACCCGCGAAAAATCGATGGAAATTCTGCTTCAAGTGCGTTTTGTTTTGCATACGCGCTCTCTTATGCGGCTCCAGCTGCTGCCTGATCTAGGCTCGTGCTGCGTTATGTCGGGGGAACCTCTTCATTGTACCACAGGGCAGCCGTCAAAGTTCTGCCAAAAAATCATGGCAATGCTGGCTTAGTTGCGAGGATATCAGCTGCCAAAAAACAGGGACTTCGGCCCTGAGCAGCAGTGGCTGATAGGAAAGCGGGTGCAGGAGCCTGAGGGCGGCGGCATGGAGCGCGATAGGGCGGAAGCGGGGGTCTAGAGCCTCGGTAGCGGGGAAGACGGTGGAAGCTCCGTATTCTTTATCGCCGACTATCGGCCAAGACCGCAGCGCTAACTGCCGCCTTATTTGGTGGCGACGTCCGGTTTCGAGCTTTATGGCCAAGAGGGAGAGTCCTTGGGCATGAGCCAGCAACTTATACTGGAGGGAGCACTCCTGAGCTGTGCCCTCTTCGCCAAGTTTTGGCAGCATGTCGACGAGCGAGGCTGAGGCTTCGCGAGGCTGCCCTTCGACTATGGCGAGATAAGTTTTCTCCATACTACGATTCTGGATCTGCTCGCTCAAACGGCCGGTGATTTTGCTGTTTCGACCGAAAAGCGCTAGACCGGATACGGCGCGATCGAGCCGATGCACGACGCCGAGGTATACGGAGCCTGGCTTCTGCTCTCGCTCCTTAAGCATGCCTTTCAACTGATCGACTAAAGTCTCAGGTAAACCCTTGGTATGACCGTGGAAGAGTTGGCCTGCCGGCTTATAGGCGGCGATAAATGACTTTTCCTCGTGACTCAGGAGGAGAGGCGCCTTCTCATCAATGGCGAGAAAAGTAGACTGTTGAACCGACACGGGAGCCTCACTGCGATAGGACTTGGGAGAGTGCTATAGCACGCTTTTTACAGCTTGCGCGATGCCAGAAAGCTTACTACTTTCGCTGCATCCAAAAGGGGAGGACTTATGAGAAACCTAGTAAAAACAGCCATTGCCGTCACTATGCTCACTTGGACAGGGCTTTGTGCTGCCAGCGATGAGGGTCTCCTGGTCTCTGCGGCTATTAGTCTGAAGCCGGCACTTGAGGAGATCAATGCGGGAATGAAAGGCAGTCCCTTAAACTTCAATTTTGCCTCGTCTGGAGCTTTACAGCAGCAGATAGAACAAGGGGCCCCCGTCGACATCTTTATCGCCGCCGGTGAAGAGCCTATGCAGAAGCTCCAGCGAAAAGGGCTCATCGAAGACTCTTCGCTGTTTCAGCTCTTATCCAACACTCTAGTCCTAGCTGTTCCAGCCAAATCTGCTAGCAAACTTAAAGATCTCGCGGAGCTCAAAAGCCCCGCATACAAAAAAATCGCAATGGGTGAACCGAAAACAGTTCCAGCTGGGCAGTATGCTCAGGATGCCCTCGCGAAAACAAAACTCGCAGAAGCGCTCGCCCCCAAGATAGTTTTCGGCAACAACGTTAAGCAGGTTCTTACCTATGTTGAGACCGGCGATGCAGACGCTGGGTTCGTCTACGCCTCGGACATCAAAAACAATACTAAGGTCTCCCTAGCCTACTCCGTGCCCGCGGACTTTCACCGGCCCATCGTCTACCCTGCTGCTCTCGTCAAGAGTTCCAAGCGGCGCAAAGACGCCGAAGCGGCCTTGAAAGAACTCCAGAGCGACAGAAGCCGGGCCATTTTTCAAAAATATGGTTTCATAAGCAGCGATAAGCCCACAGGCTGAAATGGATATCGACTATTCTCCGCTGTTCATTTCTTTAAGATCAGCCTTCCTCGCAACGATTCTCTCAGGAATAGGCGGAGTGGCTGCCGCGCGTGCTCTGGTTTCAGTGGCGCCGCGGCGTCGCTTCATTCTTGAGATCTTCATCCTGATTCCCCTCGTACTTCCCCCGACGGTGATCGGTTATGGACTTCTCCTCTTCATCGGCCGTCAAGGCCCTGTTGGCAAAATGCTCCTAGCCTTGCACGGCGAAACTTTAGTTTTCACCTGGTGGGCAGGAGTCTTGGCAGCTACTCTGGTCTCCTTTCCGGTGATCTATATCAGCTCCCGCGCGGCTTTTCAGCAGGTGGACCAACATCTCGTCGACGCAGCCAGAATCTTCGGGGCGGGTCCTTGGCAACGATTCCTCGACATTCTGCTACCTCTCGCACGCCCTGGCTTGATTGCTGGCCTCCTCATGAGTTTCGCTCGCTCTCTAGGAGAATTCGGAGCGACCCTGATGGTCGCAGGAAATATCCCCGGAAAGACTCAAACCATACCCATGGCGATCTACTTCGCGGTCGAAGCAGGCGAATCTCACCTGGCCCTATTTTGGTCCAGCGTGGCTATTTCAATGGCGGCTTTGGTGCTGGGTCTCGTACAGATCTTTTCGAAGGAGGTTCCAGAGCGGGGTTGAGAGTGCCAGGCAAGAAGATCGAAGGAGCGTTGAGCGCTCCCCTAGTTCCGAATATTATTCCTTGAGGCCGTTATACATATGATTGGCAAGAGCCTTGGCGATTTCCATCATAGTCTGCTCCGCCGTCTGCGGGAAACCTTGGTTGGTGAACTTGAATTTCAGGTAGTTAATTACCACTGTGCCGCCTCGACCATCATTGAAACCATCACCGTCGTTAAACGAGATACTGACGAGACTAGACGCTTTATAAATGTCGCCAGGCGATTCCGTCAGATGCTCGATCGCGATCCCGAGCTCTTCGTTTCCCGATAGAACCTGCCAGAGATTGTACTGGGTCTTCCGGACATTGGCGAGGGCCAGAGTCGGCAGAGCCTGGACAGCGAGCGAGTAATTCATCTCAACCGACCAAAGATGCAGTCCACCTGGCTCAAGAGTCGAATCGGGAAGCTTCTCGGTCGTGACATTGAATTTCACTTTTTCGCCTTGATGACCCTGAGCAATATAATCATAGAGAGGCCGACCCTTGACGATGAAAGGACGCACAGGCACATGGAAAACCCAACCCAGCATGAAGTCGGCCCCATCGTCAGCTTCGGTCTGTATCTTCCGCAGGAAACGAACGTCTATCTGCCCAGGGGTACTGGAAAGGGCTTCAGCACGGAGATCTATGAACTCCTGAGTCGGCTGCTTATTGTTGCAGAGTAGCGCCAGCTCCTCGCTGATATCGCTGCGGACCTTAATTTTGGGAGCATTTTCACAGAAGAGCTTAGGATAATTAACACCTGCCTTACCGACCGGATCAACTACGGCATTGGCCGAAGTTGCCGCTGCACCCATCTTCTTCTTTTCAGAGCAGGCGAGGCCAAGACAGAGCAAACTGAGCGTGAACAGAGACCGACTGAGCAAATTCATAGCTGCATCTCCTAGAACAATTTATTACTTGGCTTTGGTAAACAAGGGAAACATCACACGCTGCATTTCTCCGTTCAGAGCGAGCAAGGTGCGCTGAAGGCGAAGCGGATCGATGCGGTTTTTAATGAACATATCATTCAAAAATACCAGATAGGTTTCGTTATTAGCCGCCTGGAGACCCAGGACGATCCCGCGAAAACCACTGTAGCTCTTACTCTTTTCGACATCGAGCATCTCCTCGAGCGAGATCGTAACATCAGTCCTGGCTTCATCCAGCAGATAGGTATTGAATTCTGTACGCCGCGTATCGAAGAGGGCGCCGCCTTCCGACTTGCTAAGCGAATAGTTGATAATGATTTCCTCGATACTGCGGCGACCCGGAAAGGTTTTCCGCGATTCGACTTTCGCAATCATTTCGGAACGGTTGCTTCGAAGGCCATTAAGGAGGACGTCATGGGCCTTGAGGGCGAAGAATTGAGCCGGATCTCCCAACGGAGCCTTCATGGCGAATCCAACAATCAGGCGGGTATTGAACATCTCATCGCTCGCGGAACTAATCAGCGTGACCTTGGCCTCATTCTTACCGTCGTAGGCACTGGCAACCAAATCTTTGAAGCGCTGCGTGGTGCCCTTGTTATCGCAGAGAAGGTGAAACAGATCGAGAAAGTTCGTCTTTTCAATTTGCCTAATGACGACTTCTCCTTGCTCACACATAAAAGCTTCCTTTTCAGGACCTACGGCGAGACCTTTGGTATTAGGAGATGAGACTCCGGAATCTGCTTCTTTGATAGCTGCTTCAGACTTCGCCGCAACACCCATTTCTGGCGTGTTACTCAGCTTTTTCTTTTGGCAGGCAGGAACAATGCTTAAGATCGAGAGAGCGAAACATATTCTTATTACTGACTGCATGGTGCTTCCTCAGTCTAATCAGGATTTTTGTTCGTTAAAGAGGGCCAGCATATCGGCTCTTATGAATTCCATGAAGGCTGCCACCATACGTTCGTGCTGCTCACGGCTGTTCATGACAAAGTGAAGAATCGTCGTGCTGATGGTTTTGCTAGCGTCGGCCGGATCGGTCAGGAACCCGCGGAAAACCACAGAGCGCTTAAACTGAGTCGATGGCGCGACGAGAGTCCGACCCGCCATAAAAAAGTCGAAGTTGTTGGGATGCATCAGGTAGAGTTTGAGCTCGTGCTGCGTGGTATCGTCGAAGCGCCCGGGTACCTGGACAAACTGCTCAACCAGAAAACCCGTATCGCAATCGCCCGTATTTGCCGGAGGGTCGAGGAACTTAAAGCTCATTTTCATCGGATCTTCGGCATTATTGCCCGAGTCGTAGGGAACGACGGCGTGTTTCTCTTCACCAAGCAGAGTCTGGACCGACTTCTTGGGAAGGCGCATCGAATAGGCTAAGAGAATTTCGCTGGTCTCTTCATCGATAGGAACTACGCGGATATTAACGGGAGTCGGAACCCCCACACCTTCAAAAGGCGCCGACCAAAGACTCGCGAGAAGAGGCGTCGGCGCATTACCGTTACAGATGAGCGCGATTTCCTCAGCCATATTCTGCTTCGAGGTCTTCATGGCGTTTTGGACACCTGCACAGAAATTGGCCCCCGTGAGAGGAAGCGGGTTCCTTGGCGCGGGTGGTATGGTTCCAGAAGGCAGTTCAGAATATAGACCGGGATATTCCTGGATTCCCGATTCCTCTATATTCTGTGATTTAACGGATGGCGATCCAAAATCTTGCGGCGATGATGGTTGGCATGCTGCAAGAAACAGCAGGGCCAAGAGACTCTTTCTAAGCATACGAATGTCCTTGCCTTCATTTCGTTAACTTCTTTGCATGTCAGCTTTGGCAATTTCTTTGCGAAAAGCACTTTATCACGTGGCTCCAAAGCCTTAAGTCACACCAAGCATATCGGTTGCAAAAATTTAAAATTAAGTATCGTACAAAAATAAATTTAGCTTTTATTTAATACAGCAAATCTTACTTAAGTTAAGTAGCGTCTGTCTGGGAATGATCTTCGATTCTGGCGATTTGATATCTCGCGGCAACTATCGAGCTTTTCAGGGTCGGGCTCTAGGCTCAATGTCGATCGGTATAAAATGAAGCCCAAGGAAACATTTCTAAATCTATACAAGATCAACGATAGTTCACGCTTTTTGTCTTAGCACAACTGCTGGCTAGATTCAGATCTGATCTAAAGCTGCCGAAATACCGACAACGGTCTGACTCTTGTAACACTGAAGGATTTCGGGTGCGACTTGGCCTCATCATCATACTAGCTAGCATTTGGACCCAGATTGCCTGGGCCTTTCCTGAGCATATTGCGCCCATAGACCTGAGTGATCTGAGCCGCTATTACGTTGATGCTACAGGACAAAAGACTATCGAGGACATTCGCCGGCTAGAGCCTGGTGCCTGGCAGGCCTTCGACGCAGTTGGTGGAAACTTTGGTTTTCGTGACGAAACTTTCTGGTTTCAGATCGCTCTTCCCGCTTGCACGCAAGCTCACCAGAAAAGAGTTTTGGAGGTGGCTTATCCGCTGCTGGACCAAATAGAATTCTGGTCTTTTTCAAATGCCACCCAGGGTACCTATATAAAAACCGGAGATGCTTTAAAGGCATCCGAGCGGCCCTATGAACATCTTAACTTCGGCTTCCCGGTTTCCTGTAACAGCCAGACAAGTTTGTACCTGAAGGTTTCCACCGAAGGTATTATGCAGGTGCCTCTCAAGCTCTGGCCAGAGCTAGGCTTCGTATCGCATTCTTACAAGCAGGAATTACCCCAGATATTCTATATGGGCGCCATGCTCATGATGGTTTTTTACAACGCTTTCGTCATGATTTCAGCGAGGCGACTGAACTACCTTTACTTTATTCTCCACACCACTTCAATCGTGGCCTTCCAGGCAGGAATTAGCGGTATAGGATTCCGCTATGTCTGGCCCCATTCACCGATCATCAATGACTATATCATCGACAAGTCGATTCTGCTCATGGTCCTCTTTGCCCTTGCCTTTGGGGTGAGCCACCTTGAGATGAAGGATAAATTCCCAAGGACCTATCAACTCGTCATCCGGATGTGCTTAGCTATAAGTGCCTACTTCTTTATTTCATTTGCTCTTCCTTATCATATTGCCATGCGTCTCTCGATCGCTTGGGTTTTTATAGGAATTGCGCTGGGTCTTTACATGATAGGAATCGGCTACACCGAGGGCCACTACAAGAAGTTCTGGCATGCTACCTGGGTCCTATTCCTCGCGGGCGCTATCGGCCTCATTATCAGCCGCACGGGTTTGACACCTCGATATTCGTTTATGGAACATTCAATGCAATTGGGTACCGTATTGGTATCTGCACTCATCTCTTACGCGATGGCTGATCAACTGAATTTACTGCGCCTCAACCTCGCTGAGTCGAATGAAAAGCTCGAAAGAACCTTGGCTCTTATTGAAACTATCGTCCTTGAAAAAACTGAAAATATCCGCACGATAATGAACACTTTGCAGCAGGGTATCATCACGGTC
The DNA here is from genome assembly GCA_041736305.1 of Oligoflexus sp. Lineage (GTDB taxonomy): Bacteria > Bdellovibrionota_B > Oligoflexia > Oligoflexales > Oligoflexaceae > Oligoflexus. The sequence goes on from JBGSTX010000331.1 coordinate 16,566, forward strand.
AAGACTACGGAACTGCTCATCGAGCCCGAGTATTCCCGGGCCACCGAAAGCATACTAGGCCGTAAGGCTCTCGAAGGTAGCCACTTTGAGAAGGCCTTTCTTGAACGACTCGATCTAGGTGCAGATATAAGGGGACGAGCGGTGTCCGCTCTGCAGATCAGTTTGCATGAGGATCCACTCAGTTTCGAATTGAACGCGCCCCAGCTGCCTGTCGAAGCTCAAATAAAGAACGGTCAGGGCCTCAGAGATCTGGTGATAGATTGGGTTCCTATCTTGAAGGATGATGTAATCGATCGCTATCTCATTGCTTTTCGCGATGTGACCGAGCTTAAAGTCCTCCGCCTGAATCAGAAGAAGCAGAGTGAAATGCTCAGCAAACTGCAGCAGATCGTTGACTCGGACGTCCGTCTTCTCAGAAAATTTCTTCAAGACTCAGAATATATCATTCACAATAATCTCCAGCTCCCCTTGACGAGCAGTCCAGATGACGATCAACTCAAGCGTCTTCTTATCTATATCCATACGCTGAAAGGCGAGAGTCGCTCTCTAGGTCTCGAAGAGCTGGCCGACCGCTGTCACCAACTCGAAGATACATACATGGCCATGCGTCAAGGGACGATACGTTGGGCGCCGATCAACATTACAGAGAGCCTGGACCGAGTCAGGGTGAGTCTCGAGAGCTACAGGCAGATCTATCAAGAGAACATCGAGCACCTCATCACCGAAAACGATGTACTGATCGATCAGTCAACACTGAGTCGCTGGAAAGACAAGCTCAACGTTATGATGCTCCAGGACAAAAAAGAGCAGGAAGCGCTGCGACCCATACTCAGCGAGATTTACAACATCCTTTATCTGAGTTTTGATAATTACAAATTGAAGCTGCAGTTGAAGATTCGGCGGATAGCCTACGATCTAGGGCAGGTCGAACCAGAACTGCGGGTACACGGCGATATGCTCTATCTCCAGCCTAAGATAGTCGACCTATTGGATCGCTGCTTCATCCACATCTTTCAAAACTCCTTGGTTCACGGAATCGAAGACCAAGCTCAGCGCCGTGAGCAGGGCAAGAGTCCAGTTGGTAACATCACGATAGCTATCGCCCAGAAGCCGTTTTTCGTGCACCTGTTGATCGAAGACGATGGTGTCGGCGTGGAAATCGCTAAGGTGCGGCAGAAGGCTATCGCGATGGGCTACATTCTTCCCGATCAGAAGTTAGACGAGGAAACGATTAAAAACTTCATCCTCCGCTCAGGCTTTTCATCAGCTGATGTGGTCACAGCCTATGCCGGGCGTGGAGTCGGGCTCGATGCTATCCGGCACTTCGTGAGCGAATTCGGAGGCCAGTTTAACATCCTCTTCGCGCAAGAAAAATTTGGATTTTTACCTATGCAGTTGATCATAGAGCTGCCGGCCCATCTCTTCCCTGACGTTCCTTGGCAAAAATTGGGCGACGAAGCCGCCTAAAAAAACTGCTTTTTTTTGCTCTAACTAGCTGCAATTGAAAATTTATCTCGCTGGGCTTAACTTTTGCCACTAATCGTCCGAAACGAGATGAGCTGCTAGTTAAAAGTCTTTTGATGTCTTTTTGGGGGGACTAATGAAATCGGGCACACTTTTGACACTTTACGCTTCGTTTCTTGGGGTCACGCTCAGCTTAGGAGCCTGTAGCCAGGAACCGGTTGCAACTACCTACAAAAAAAGCGTCCAGAGCGGAGCTGCACCTGCAGGCCCTGGTACCGGTGACCTCAAGGGCACCACACCAGCGCCGGGCCCTACCACTCCCCCTGCGACAGGCAGCCCGACTACTCCTCCTGCTGGTGGCGCTGGCGCTGACCCAGTAGCCGCAGGAAAGCTTTTCTTTACCAGCAAAAACTGCGTTTCTTGTCACGGTCCAGAAGGTAAACTCGCAACCGCACCTTTAAGCGGCCTACCCTATGATGAGCCCGCATTAGGCGTCGCGATGGGTGCTAGTCCATCCCATACAGGCATTTGGCCAGCGGGCAACGATATTAAGAACCTACTGGCGTTTTTTGCAACTCTGCCGCCCTGATAGCTTTGGAATAAGGCCGGGCCTCGCGGGTCCGGTCCCTAAGCTTGCTTCTTTGCCTGGCCTAGATTTCCTCTTGTACTAGAAATATTGACTCTGATAACCTCCTATGACACCCATTATTCGATTCACGAACGAGGCTCGAACACTTCGTATGTACGACGTTTCTTTGCGACGCATCAGAGCCCTAGCGAATTTCGAAGGTTTCGAAGGCAGCTATTTTTCGGCGGGTCACTACCGCTATCATCACCTCAGCGAATTCAATCTACAGCTGGCGATAAGCCTCGGTCTTCTTAACGATTCCGAGGCCGCTTGGGCCTGGGATGATCTGATCCACAACTATCGCTGGGAAAGTGTTCGGGAAGCGAAACAGCTCGCCTGCATGCTCGAAACCAAAAGGCCCCCGTTCATTTGCATTATTCGTGACCTCAGCCCTCAGTCAGGTGAGCACGGCCAGATTCTGCAAAAATGCGGGTATCGATTCAATGCTAGCAATAAGCTTTTTGAACGCTGGAGCCTCCGCCACGATCAGCTCTGAACCCTGAAATCTGCCCAAAATGTAAGATCCAATCGCTTACCAATTCCTCTTTGCACGCCGAAAAGACCTGGAACCCTTGTCCCGGCAGGGTTACCTCCCGAAACGGTCTCGTTTTTTGCGAGACCGTCTAGAGCATAGCTGCAATCAATCGCGTAATTTGCTATCACGGTGGCAGCTTTGTACCCGGGCCTAAAAGGAATTTTCGATGCGCGCGACTTTTAATACTCTGGCAAACATAGCCAAGATCGCTGGTCAGAGGATGATCCGGAAGAAGAGTCACGAGACTTCAAATAGCGAAATTTACGATCAAATCGCCAGCACCTATGATGACGACTATCATCATATTTTTGCTCGGGTAAAAAAAGAGATAGAGTTTCAGCTTTCGCAGCTGCCCCTGAAAGAGCCTTCGATTATCGACGTGGGAACGGGGACCGGCGAGAATATTCTCCTAGCAAAGAAAGTCTTCGGCTCCCTCGGCCAGGTTCATGGAGTCGATATCTCTGAAAAAATGTTGGCGATCGCCAAAGAGAAGCATCCACCCATGCATACTGTCCAGGCTAGTGCGCTCAGCCTCAGCTCGACGATTCAAGCCAAGGCCGACCTCGTTTTCATCCATTTTCTGCTCTCCTACGTGTCAGCTGATCAGCTCTTGCCACAGGTTGCCACGCGTCTCAACGAAGGTGGATACATTTCGATCGCTTCCTGTTTGGGCACCTCTTGGCCTCGCGGTCAGGGTATTGGTAAGCGCATCGGCATCGGACCGCAGTCGGTAGTTAATTATATCCCCAAGAGTTCAGCGGAACTTCGCAACAAGATTATCAAGCAAGGATTTAAGGAAGTAGACTCGATCGAAATACGCAAACGCCTCATTTTCGAGTCCATCCAGGATGTTTATCGCTTCGGATTCGAGCAAGGCTGGGTCTATCAACTTTTTGAATTCCTCGGCTGTGCCGGGCAGCCTGAAAAATTCGCTCAGGACTGGGGCCATGCCATACCTTACGACGATGAGCTGCATATTCACATCGGACTTTATCGAAAAGTTTAGTTCGGCAAATCGTTCGAAAAACTACGATTAAGCCAAATAAACCTGCATTTAATCATGCTAGCAATTCTGTGCATGAATATGAAATCACAACAATAAATCATAATTGCCCAGCTGCAAAGAGAAGGCGCTCCTGCCTATAGTAGGCGAGTGACTTCCCTTTATCGACCTGACTCGGGGAGCTATGTATTAAGTAAAAACAAGGAGGCCTGAGTATGGACATGATGTCAGAACAAGAAAAACGGATGGGTATGGGCAGCGAACTCGCGGATATTGAAATGCGGCAGCGGGCGATCGTGCAGCTGAATCCGAAGATCGGAGCGCTCCTTGATGGCGAGCCGCGCGAGGAGTGGTCGAATCTGGTCGTAGAAGACGAGAAGAACCTTCGTTTGATTGAGACCACCATGACTAATTTTGGGGTAAGGGTCGAGCCAAAGCCTTTCACGCGGGACCTGACCCAACTGGTGGAAAATAAGTTTCAGGATGCTGACGCAAGTCTTCTGGAAAAAATGGGAGCTTATTCGCTCTTGAAGCAAGCCCAGGTCATGTGCGGCCACATCGTTCACAAGTCAGTCCAGCTGGCTAAGCCCGACGTGAAGGAAGCCTTAGGCATGTTCGAAGGCGTACAGGCGTCAATGGCAAAGCAGATGGGGCAGATCAGTGGCATCATGGAAAAAGTCGGCACCGAGAGGATCATGGGTGAAGAACCAGCCAGCGGAATGGTCAACCGTCTGCGCGATGCAGCCGCGGCCGTCGCGGGAGCTGTCATGAGCAAGACCGCCAAGCCTGCTGATGAAATGTCGGTGCTCAACGTGCTCCGTATGGACCATGCAAAAGCCAAAACCCTGGTGCAGGAAATATCCAAGTCGACCGATCCACTCGACAAAAACGATCTCTTCTATCAGCTGAAACTTGATCTTAGTGCACACTCCGAAGCCGAAGAGCAAACAGTATATGCTCATTATCGTGCGTATCCTGATATCGCTATGCGCTTTCAGGAATCCTGGAGCGAGCACGACGAACTGCGTACAGTCCTCGACATGATCTCCAACCTCGATCCTGCAAGCGAACTCTTCCGCACCCGCATGGGTGACCTGCGGGAGCTTCTGAATCAGCATGTCGACAAAGAGGAAGACGAACTCTTCAAACTGATGCAAGCGAAAAGCGATGAGGCCGAGCTGCAGCAGCTCGCGGCCAATTTCATTAAGCTCAAAGGTGAAATTCAAGAGCGCCTAAGCCCCCACGTCGCCGACCGCAGCGATGAGCAGCGACCTTCGGCTCCTAGCGCGGGACTGTAATCTTTCGGAAGTGGGTGACTTGCGCCCACTTCCTCGTCCCTATCTTGTCTCCCCATCGACTTGAACAAGTCTTGTGCAGGCCTCTTGACACTTCGCTTTCACGAATTAACTTTAGTGAGTCCATGAAACCGTTTCGCCCTTATCTCTGATATCGGCTTTGTACTATTTAAAGGGACTCACCATGAGCGCATCACTTTTTTCAGCTTATCAGCTTGGCTCCACTAGCCTCAAAAATCGAGTAGTCATGGCCCCATTGACCCGTAACCGGGCGATTGGATTCATTCCTAACGAACTTATGGCCACTTACTATTCCCAGAGAGCCGAAGCTGGTCTCATCGTTACCGAAGGTACTTCACCCTCTCCTCATGGGCTCGGGTATACGAGAATTCCAGGCTTATTTTCCAAGGAGCAGGTCGAGGGCTGGAAGAAGACGACCGAGCAAGTTCACAAGGCTGGCGGCAAGATTTTTGTTCAACTAATGCATACTGGCAGAGCTTCTCAGGTCAATAATATGCCCCCGGGAACCCGCATTCTCGCCCCTTCTGCCATCCGTCTTTCTGGTGAAATCTTCACTGACACCGCAGGTATGCAGCCCTATACGGTACCTGAGGCCATGAGCGAGCAGGATATCCAGGATACTATCGAAGAATATGTCCGTGCGTCTCAACTGGCTATTGAGGCTGGATTTGACGGAGTCGAACTCCACGCAGCCAATGGCTATTTGATTGAGCAATTCATAGGTCCCGCCAGCAACCAAAGGCAGGATCGCTGGGGTGGATCGATAGAGAATCGCCTTCGCTTCCCCCTCACCATCGCCGAAAGGGTCGTCAAGGCCATAGGCGCAAGCAAGGTGGGTATGCGTGTGTCCCCCTACGGAGTCTTCAACGATCAAACTCCCTATCCAGAGCTTGAAGACACTTACAGCGAACTCGCCAAGAAGTTATCTGGCCTGAATCTGGCCTACATGCACGTCGTCGATCACAGCGGTATGGGAGCTCCAGAGGTGAAACCCTCGGTAAAAGAGAAGATCCGCAAAAATTTCACCGGGACTCTCATCCTTTCCGGCAACTATGATGTGGAACGGGCCGAGCAGGACCTGCTAGCGAAAAAAGCCGACCTGATTGCGTTTGGACGGCCTTTTATCAGCAATCCTCGCCTAGTGAGCAAGCTCGAGAAAAAACTCCCGCTGCGTGAAAGCGATCCCAGCACCTATTACACCCCCGGTGCAAAGGGCTATACTGACTATCCTCTCGATTGATTTCCTGAGGGGCGCAAGTGGGGGGAAGTTGGTTTTTGAAAGATGGTAGATACCTTGCAATAGGACAACTGGAGAGTAGCCATGCTCGAAGGCTGTCCTGCACTCTGGCCCTCCCACTTACCTGCTGAGGAAATCTTGATGAACCTGCTGCTGAAGTCTTCTCTCTTGCCGATGACGCTCTTAACATTCCTTATATCTTGCAAAAGTCGCCCTCAACTAAATATGGGTGGCAGTAACGTCTCCAGCTTTACCTTCGATAAGTTTGAAGCTCCGACTGACGGTCCTAAGTGGGAAAACGTCAAAGTTACTATGGTCAGAACTAAGCCGACTGCCAAGAATATAGACAAGAGCTTTGGCGTTGATAAATTCGACTCTGGGCGCGCCGAAGACATCGAATTGAAAGTCGAATACGGTACTTACACGGTGAATATCGCCTACTCTGATAAGAATGGCAAACTAGTCTACGAGTCTTGCTCTAAGGAAAAAACTAAAGACCACGAGATTAATCAGCCTAAATTTCAGGTGACTATCAAAATCTGTAAGGTCGCCGGTTCGGATACTGGTAACAACACTGGTAACAACACTGGATCTAACGACAATAATAGCGAAGAGCCCGCAGGCGACGTTACCCTCAAGCCATCTGCAAGTGTTTCGATTACTCCAACACTTGAGTAAAGTGGCACTTCTATCATAGATAGCGTCAGCACAGAAACTGACGATTCTTCAATTCTTGAGGCCCTTTTGGGCCTCTTTTTTTTGTTTATCGCGAGCAGCCAGGAGCATCGGCAAATTTTTCGCAGAGAAAGTTCTGAAGTTTTTCGTATTTTACTTCTGCCGCTTCCGTTCGTTTCTGAAGCTCGGAAATGGCAGTACCAGCTCCAGCTCCAGTCTGAACCAGAAGCATAACCTGGTGGCCTTGTTCATGGGCGATACCATCATCCCACTCACGAACAGGAATCGACACCCCCGTATAAGCACTGAGCGCCACTCCAAGAACGCCAGGGACACCAGGACCGCTAGCCCGCATTGCTTTTCCTGGCGTTGAAGAGGATACGAGATAGTCACCAATGTTGATGGGGCCGTTTTCAAGATTTACGTTTACAGGGACGCGACCCGCTAGGGCCACAGGCTTGGAGTTCTTCGTCTCGTTACCTAGTGCTATACCCGGTGCTGTCGATATAACGCCAGCTGCATTTTCTTGATAGGCTCGGGTGGTTGCAGCAAATTCTGCTTGGGCCCCGTAGCCACTGCTAATCTTCACGACATCACCGGGTATCAATTGATTGTCCGCAGGAACGGGCATGTGCTCTGCAAGGTCAGCGGCTGTAACAGAAGCCGTAGTCGCATAAATCGTACCCGCTGTGTTGCCTGCGCAAGCTCCTCCTGAAGATTGAACGCAAAGCGAACCCTGGACCTGCAGAGTGTTTGAGAGTGTACCGATTCCAGTGCCTATCCCAACCTTCCCGGTCTGATCGATAAGTAGTCGATAGGTGCTCGCCGCTTGATCCCTGATATAAAACTTATTGGCCACACCACTTTCGGAAGGCCCGCCAGATCCTACGGTATAAGGCCTTCCTGCGGTCAAAGTCAGCGACGCGGAATTCGTCGTAGACGGATTGGTGACTTTTACAGCCTGAGGTGTGTTTGAATAGATTTCAAGCGGCACTGTCGGACTGTTGGTACCAATTCCAACATTCCCTGCTGAACCGTCTAAATAAATCATCGACCCAAGAGTCATATTCGTCGCTGCCGAAACACTTGTTACGCGCCCATAGGTATCTATCGTCATGGCTGCGGGGGGGGGATAAGAGCCTGCAGTCACACCGCTAGGCGCCATTGAGAAGGTACCCGTTGCACTGTTATAAGCGACGGGAGCTGTGACGCTGAAGGCGTTTCTTGCACGAGCGTCTGTGTAATAGAAATTAGTGCCTTCAGAAACTGCTGAAGTATTCAGCGTAGTCCAGCTCTTGTCACCGCGGAAAAATTCACTCGTCGTACCCATTCCGATGCTAGGCTCTTTGCCGGCTAAAGATGTGCTAAGGCCATTGATCTTGCTCTGATCAATGGCTGCAGATGTGGAGATATCGGCATCTGTAATAGTATCGTTCGTAATCTCAGCGCTAGAAACAGTGCTTAGCATCGAGACTGAGCCGAGGCCAAGGTTAGACCTAGCACCAGCTGCCGTTGCTGATCCAGTACCACCGTAAGCCAGTGCTAAAGTGCCAGAGACGTCAGTGCTGAGGTTAACGGCGCTACCATTAGCCGCAGAGGTGAGGCGGCCCTGTGCATCGACTGTTATATTGGCCCTTGAATAGGTTCCAGCCGTTACAGCTGTGTTCGCGAGACTAATAGTGCCGGATGTAGTGATAGTCCCACCGCTGAGACCAGCCCCCGCTGTAATATCCGTGACAGTTCCAGAGCCTCCTCCTCCCCCACTAACGGTGGTCCAAGAGAGGAAACCGCTACCGTCGGTCGTGAGAACTTGGCCACTTGTTCCATCGAGAGATGGGAGGGTCCAGATTTTGTTTACGCTGATATCATCGGGTGCTTTAAAGCCAATATAGTTGGAGCCGGAGCCTGTAACTTCAGTAAAGCGAATTTCGCCGGCTTGTCCCGCTGCGACGCCGAAGGGCTTCAGCGTCAGACCATTTTGTAGAGTCGATGAAAGAGATCCTGCATTGACAGTGCTACCGGCACCGATTGCCGCTTGCTTATTGTTGAAGCTGAGCCAATCACCAGAACTTAGATAACCGCTGGCAACACTAGTCGCAGCGGCCATAGAGATAGCACCCGTCGCGCTGTTGTAGACCACGGGACCTGTGCTACTGATGGCAGAACGCGCCCGACCGTCGGTGTAGTAAAGATTGGTGTTTTCAGGGACAGCAGAGGTGTCAAGAGTACTCCAGCTCTTGTCGCCCCGAAAATACTGCGCGCTATTGCCTGCGCCTAACAAAGGCTCTTTAAGTGCTAAACTGCTACTCAATCCACTGATCTTGCTCTGAGCAATGGCAGCGGTTCCTGAGATATCAGCATCAACTATAGTGCTATCATCGATCTCGGCTGAATCGATCGAAGTACCTAGAGCACTCGCAGGGAGGTTAGTCAGGCCTGACCCATTACCGCTTATAACACCTGACGTAGTGATATTCTGCGAACCAAAATTAGGCGAAATCTTAGCTCCGGAAATTGCTGCACCTGTTGCAATATCGGCATTAGAAATAGACCCATCTTGAATCGCGCTGGAATCAACAGATCCCGCAGCACTTGTATTGTCATTGCCCCACTCCCAGCCACTGTTTCCCCACTTAATAACCTGGCCCGTAGTCGGGTTGCTAGATGGTAGAGCAGAACCTTTTATGCCACTCACAGTGAGTCTACCTGAACTATCGTAAGCAACGCTGTTACCATCGACGGGAACCTTCAGAGCGTAAGGAACCGTACCGTATTTTTGCCGTTTATAGGTCTTTCCGTGAGTCAGATCTGTGACCTCAACAAAAACGCTACTGCTATCATCTGGAAAGACAATATGGAAATTCGCGGGAGTCAAAGCTATTTTAATTTGGAATACGCCATCCGCAAGCGGGAGGGCATTGTAGGTAAGGGGGCTGATCGGAATGAGATCGCTGCCAGTCTCGCTGCGATAGAACTTTACTTCCAGGTTAATCGGCCCAGCAATCGGCATCCCATTGTTCTCGGTCAGGCGACCCAGATAAGTTATTTCATAGGGAAGAGCCTGGGAGGTATGTGCTGGCAAGATTCCACAGATGAGAAAGACAAAGCCCCAAGCTAGGCGCTGTGATTTTTGGATTTTGCATGTAAGTTTCACTTTCGTCTCTCCTCTCAAGGATTGATAATGCTGAGCATACCGTTGCTGAGTTGTGTATCGCCGCCTGACCGTTCGTTGACCACGGGATTGGCGAGAACACTCGTCCAGGCCTGAAATCCATCGCTGGCTGTTTGCCGCTGCCCTTCAAAAAAACTGCTTCCAGAACTCTCAAATATAGTAAAATCGCGGATCGTTACCGCGAGATCGAGCAGGGGTACACCCTCGGTGGTCCGGAGGCTTAGACTGTTTTGCCCATAGATGTAGCCTTGGAGGCTTCCCAAGGGAGAGAGCTTGAAGCTAAAGAGCTGACTCCCGTCCACCTGATTCTGCAGCTTAAGATTTTTGGCAGTCGTGGGGTCATAGAGTAGAAGCCCTGAAGAATTATTGAAAATTTGAAACTTCGAGTTTGCCTGGTTGGCTCCCAAGACCATTTTAAGAAATTGTCGACTCTGGAGCTGGGGCCTAAGGATGCGCAGGTCGCCATCTCCGAAGACCGTATCTGTTCCCTCGTTCTCTGCTATTCCAGCGACAGCCGTTACGTTTGCAGCGCTTGACCAGGGTGATATGGTCTGACGCCCATACGCATCCAAACAGCGAAAGCGTCCGAAGATTTGGTGGGCTTCAGGTTTAGTCGGCGTAAAGCTAGCTTTGGTCTGTGAGCCGGTCTCGACCACTTGCCCGCTGCTTGCCTCGGTAGTAAGGAAGAAATCGGCTTTGCAGGAGTTTAAGGCCGCAACAGTATTGGTTTCACCAAGGAGGAGTACCGAACGCGAGCCCGCATCAAACGAAATGCTTGTAGTCTTCCAGGCAATCGCTGCTTGCTCACTTTTAGTGACTATAGATTTCTCTGTGACGACTCCGGACGTTTCGATAACCGCGACTTTTTGAAAGTTGACGATAGCCTCTTGGGCCTTGACCTCAACTCGAACTTCGATCGGCGTCGAGAGAGTGACGAGCCAATAGGCGCCGAAGTAGCCTTCGAAAACAGCCCGATTGTCGTCGGTAAATCGCAGATCCTTGCCGGGAATAACACCATCCTGCAAAGAACCGCCTATAAACTGCTTATAAAATACCGCATAATTTTTCGATGTCGAACTGTCCGCAAGCGTAAGACTCGCCGAGCTGTCCAGGGGCAGCGAGATAATAAGGGCACCGAGAAGTTCGGTTTCCTCAGAGGGACGGACGAGGAGGCCGGCACCTACAGGACTTATCGTTACATCTGTGTCGGTAATGAAGGTCGAGGCCAGAGAAGTCTCGCCTATGGGTGCTGCTTGCTCAAAAATAATATCGGTCGCAATTGCTAAGCTTCCTGTAGGAACCGTGACGGAAGAACCTGAAAGGGCTCCGCTCGGGGCCTGCAAAAGGGTATCCGACTTACTATTGGGATCCATTGTATAAACGGCTTTTTCCGCATTTAGAAGGCTAGCTTGAGCCGGTCGAGCAGCGCCATCGAGCACGGTAACCTTGCCTTGCGAACTTACCGGTGTATAGAAGCAGCCGCTCAGCGCGAGACTGAGACTTATGCTTAGACTTAAGGTGTGGCGCAGTTTCCGCACAGGGTCCCCCTTTCTGGGTTCCAAGAGCCT
>JBGSTX010000332.1:0-36395 GCA_041736305.1 Oligoflexus sp.
CTGGGGTGATGACGGCTAATTTCAGCTGAAAAAGCGCAAAAAGTATAAAGGGAATGGTAGGCGAGAGATCAGGCTGTGTGGCTCCCGTGACACCTTTGAACATAAAATAGGTCATAGGATTACCGATGAAACCGCCAATGCTGTCGCCAAACGCGAGGCTGAAGCCGACGACGATCCAGAGGATGCTGACAATTCCCATACAGATGAAGCTCTGCAGCATGGTTGAAATCACGTTCCGTCGACGAACCATGCCGCCGTAGAAGAAGGATAGGCCCGGAGTCATAAAGAGGACGAGAGCAGCAGCGGCTAGCATCCAAGCCGTGTCACCGGCAGAAATCGGACCCCCGACCTTCAGCGGCTCTGAGGCCGGGAAGAGCGCGGCCGCAGTGGCAATGAGCAGTAGTAGCACCATCGGAAATGAAGCGGATTTCATGAACTTCTCCTTGTGACCCTTGTGACGTAAGCAAGCGACAGACTCGCGCAATCCACGGACTGCTCCGTCGCTAAGCAGGCTTCGTACCAAGCTTAAAAAAATGGATGAAAGCCTTAGGATTCAGTCACCTAGAGAAAAAGGAGGGACCTGAGCCGAGGAAATTTCCCACTGGAAGGTAGTAACGGCTCAGGGCAAGATGCTTTTTAGTAGGATATTCAGGGCGAATTTTATTAGGACGGGAGTTCGCTACCGCTGCGGGCTTCACGCGACGCTCGAATGTATTCGATCACTATGGGCAAGAGTGAAAGGCCGATAATGGCGAAAATCACCACATGGAAGTTACTTTTAACCTGAGGTAGGTTGCCAAAAAAAGCTCCGCCATAAAGAAAGATCGCAACCCAAACTATCGCCCCGACGACGTTGTAGGTTTGAAAGCGGCTGTATTGCATGCGGCCTATACCAGCCACAAAAGGGGCGAAGGTCCGAATGATCGGAGCGAATCGTGCAATAATGACCGCTTTTCCTCCATGCCTTTCATAGAATTTTTGAGCCCGGAGCAGATGCTGTTTGTTGAGCAGCACTCCCGTATCTTTTCGAAATATGCGAGGCCCGAAGTATTTTCCGATCGCATAGTTCACGGCGTCACCCAGAATAGCCGCCACGATGAGGAGGAAGAGCAGCAGCTCTAAATCGAGATAAGCATTGTCTACCGCTGTAAGAGCGCCGAGCGCGAAGAGTAGAGAGTCGCCTGGCAAAAATGGAGCGATAACGAGTCCAGTTTCGGCGAAGATAATGAGAAACAAGACGAGGTAGATTCCTGGCCCCAAAGCCGTAATCCAGTTGTTGAGATAAAGATCGAGGTGAAGAATGATATGGACCGCGTTCTGAAGCAATTCCATCAATACCTGCATCGGTGCATCCTTGATCTGTCAAATTGAAAGCACATCTTAGCAGCGTCCTTGCAAAAAACCAAGGCAGCAGCTTCTCGCAAAGCTCAAGTTCTCAGAGTATAGAGCATTTTTTTTGGGCGATTCTTTGCCGCAGGTGAACTATCTTGTGTATCACGGACAAGATCGCTACAGGCGAACTGGAAATAGGAAACATCATGAGTTCTAAACGCTGGCAACCTTATGAAATCTCAATTTTTTCGAAAATGTCTCAGCTCGCAGCAACTCATAAAGCAGTAAATCTGGCCCAAGGTTTCCCTGATTTTGATGGTCCCCAGCAAATCAAGGAGGCAGCGATTCAGGCCATCCGTTCGACGCAAAACCAGTATGCGCCGAGCATTGGCATTCCTGAACTACGCCAAGCTTTGTGCAAGAACCAGAAAGAACGGCACGGTGTGGATTACGATCCTAACGATGAAACGACGGTCTTCTCTGGAGCGACCGAGGCTATTTTTTGCACTATTATCGGTCTCTGCGAACCTGGTGATGAGATCATAGCGTTTGAACCATTCTACGACTCATATCCGGCTGCTGCCATGATGGCTAGCGCCGTGTTTAAGACGATCCCTTTGCAGGCGCCTCTCTGGAACTTCGATATCAAGGCTCTGCGAGCGGCGATCACAAATAAAACCAAACTCCTCATCTGCAACACACCGCACAACCCGACCGGCAAAGTGTTCCGGCGCGAAGAACTCGAGCAGATCGCTCAACTCGCTAAAACTCATAATTTTTACGTGATGACCGATGAAGTTTACGAGGAGCTGGTGTTCCCGCCCGCACGTTCCATGTCGATCGCGAATCTGCCAGGCATGAGAGATCGGACCGTTGCGGTCTCATCGACATCAAAGACTTTCAGCATGACCGGCTGGAAAATTGGCTACGCTTTCGCACCAGCTTATCTTACGAAGATCATCCGCATTCCACACCAGTATACAGTCTTTTGCTCGGCGACACCTCTGCAACACGGAATGGTCGCTGCTTTAAGCCTTGGCGACGAGTACTACCATATTTTTCGCGACGAGTATTCGATCAGACGAGCTCGGTTGTTTCAAATTCTCCAAGAAGCTGGCTTCAAGTGCAGGCAGCCGGAAGGCACCTACTTCATCGTTGCCGATTACAGTGCTCTTGTCGATATGCCGGATACCGAGTTTGCGGTGTGGATGACAGAAAAGGTAGGAGTGGCCTGTATCCCTCTCTCGGCTTTCTACCTCGATGCTCCTAAGGATCTTCGCTACGTCCGCTTTGGATTCTGCAAAGACTTAGCAACTATCGAGGCCGCAGGCGAGCGCCTCGCCAAGAGATTAGGACCAGCCCTCAAAGAGCTGGCGACTTGAGTCTTCGCAAGAGCCGCTAGCGAGATACGGCTTTGGTGTTCATTTCGTTCGATGCAGCTGGAAAATTCGCGTAAGCGGGTTTACGTCTGAGGATCATCTCGAGGATGAAGGCAATTATGCCTATGTTAATGGCGATATCGGCGACATTGAACACGGCAAAGTCGTGCCGCCAACCGAAGAGATTCCAGCTGACGTCGACGAAATCGATAACGTATCCCTGTATCACCCTGTCGATGAAATTACCGATGGCCCCAGCCATGATCATTACCAGACCAAAGCGAGTCAGGTGATAGTTGATAGGCAAAACCCGTAGGTAGTAGGAAATGTAGATGACGGAGAAGATCGTCACCGCATAGAAGAAGGGGACTCGAATATGATCAGGGAGATTAGAAAGCATGCTGAAGGCGGCTCCCCGATTGCGCTGATACTGAAACTTTAAGTGCACAAAAAATGGGACTTCGCCTTCTTCTGCGAGCTCTTTGCCGATAGATCCGACATCAACAAAGGTCGATCGATAGAGGTCGAGATCCTTTTCATCCTGGTAAGTCAAGAGCGTGCCGTGTGCATGCCTTTTGCTAATCTGGTCGAGAGCTACTGTCGACAGGAACACCAGGGCCAGCACCCCAAAAATCTGGCGGCCGCGGATGGACTTGAGAAAAGGAAAAGACAGGTTCATAAAAATCCTTTTTGGCTACTGCCACCCAAACAAGGCGGCGGAGACCAGGACAAATGGCCCCAGAAGCGAAACACATTCCGTTTAGCTTAACGAATCTCAGGTAGCCGTGAAAGAAGAAAGAACTTGCTCCTTTAGCGAGGTGACCTTGTTATTTCGAGAAGAGCCAAGCCTTCTTTGTAAGAAACGCCGCGCGTTTCTTGCCCGGTTTCAAGGTCCTTGATCGAGAGGGTCTCCGCCTTACGTTCGTCTTCGCCGACGGTCACTACTCTCGCGTAGCGTCGCTTATCAGCATATTTGAACTGATTCCCCAGCTTACCGGCTTTGAGGGCGAGATCGGCGATAAGGCCCTTGTCGCGGAGGTCAAAGAGGAGTTTAAAAGCGTAGGCCCGCTCTTCCTCACTAGCAACTGCAACAAACACTCCCTGCCGCTCAGGGGTCGTCAAAGTACCAAGCTGTTCAAGCGCAGCCAGCAGCCGATCGACGCCTATCGATCCACCGATCCCCGGTAGCTCCTGCGTCGAAAAGCGTGAGACCAGGCCGTTGTAACGTCCGCCCGAAGAAATGGAACCGAAGCCATCGAGCCCATCGATCGTAGTTTCAAATACGATTCCTGTGTAGTAGCCGAGCCCGCGCGCAATGCTGAGATCGATTCTTACTAAGGCTTTTTTGCCAGGTATGAGTTGGCGGATAATATGGACCGTCTCCTGCAAACGCTTGATCTCATCCCGGACGAACTGCTCCCCGCAGAGTTTCTGCACCGCCTCGAGGTCTGAATCGCCGTTCGGAAGGCGCCGCGTAAGTGTATGCAGCAGAGTTTCCACGCCTTCCGCTGTTGCACCAGGAATGCTGAGAATGAGTTGGGCAACGGCGGCGTCACCGATCTTTGCCAGCTTATCGAGCGCAATCAGGACGCGTCCTTCGCCAGCTCTTTCCAATCCAGGCAGGACAGCGTGAATAAGACCGGAAAGTATAATGCGATGACCGATAGCCATGGTAAAAGAAGTGGGGACGAGGCTTGCTAGATTTCTGAGGATGCACGTTAAAACTTCTGCATCGGCAGCGAGACTGTCGACTCCTACGATATCAAGATCGGCCTGGCAGAACTCGCGGTAGCGACCTTTCTGAGGCTTTTCACCACGCCACGCATTGCCTATCTGGACCTTTTTAAAAGGGAAGCTGAGATCCGCGTAGTTTTCGGCCACGTAACGGGCGAAGGGTACGGTCAGGTCGAAGCGCAGTGCCACTTCCCTATCGCCGTGATCGCTGAAGCGGTAAACCTCTTTATCGGTGTCCTGTCCGCCTGTACCCAGGAGAGTCTCGGCATATTCGAGCACCGGAGTGTCGATAGGCTGGAAGCCAGCGAGCAGCGCATTTTTCCAGATTTCATCCTGAATAGAACGGCGCAGCAAAGCCTGCTGGGGCAGTAAATCGCGAAAGCCTTTCAATTTTCTCGGCTCGATGCAGTCTCGTTTGCTCACGGCCGTGTGCTCCCCTATGTGTTTCGTGCGGCGCTTATCATAAGCTTTCGAGATAGATTTGCAAGGCCAGGCGCTTCGATCGTCGCTGTACCATGCAGGTATTACTTGCTTCCTAAAAGTAGACAGGATAGTCCTGGCATCCAGATTTGAATGGCTTTGGAGAGTCGGTTTATGAAAAAGCTCAGCAGCAAGCAAATAGCCTTCCTCAGAGGAAAGGCGCACCATATCAGCCCAGTAGTTATGACTGGCCAATCAGGCGTCACTGAGGCTGTTCTTCGTGAAGTCGAGGGAACGCTTACCCATCACGAACTCATCAAAATCAAGATTCGCTGTGGAGATCAAGCTGAGTTGCTTGATATTTTGGGCAAGATTACCGAGAATGTGCAGGCTGTGCTGGTGCAAGTGATCGGGCACATCGCCGTTCTTTACAGGCCGAGCCCTCTCCGTAAAATCCGGGTTCCAGCTTAGAAACATATTTTTAAAGAGGGACAAACCATGCAAAAGGCGCCAAAAATTCGGGGCATCTTTTTGCTGCGCTGTCCCTACTGCTTGGAAAGTCCCCTCCGCAAAGAGGGCTCTTGGTTTGAGTTCGCCGAAGGCTGCCCTGTTTGTCACTATCAGTACGACCGTGAAGCCGGCTATTTTTGGGGTGCACCTTGGATGGTGAGCTATCCACTGGTAGGCATTATCTGTCTCATCGCAGCCGTAGTGCTCTTTCCGCGCGTTGGCCCGTCGATCGGCATGTTAGGTCTAGCTACTTTGCTGTCGGTGATAGCGGTAGCCACAGCTGTTTTGCTCTATCCTTTTGCACGCGCGATCTGGATGGTAGGCGATCATTTTCTGCACCCACTCAGTCCCAATGAACTCAAATTTCGGAGTTCGAAATGAGTCAGGATCGATTGGTCTATTCTAGTGAGAAGGGTTCCCAGAAAAAACATAAGGAAGCCCCAAAAGGGACACTTCCTGCTCCTGGCCCCACTAAGATGCGCCTAGAGACCAAAGGTCGAGGTGGGCGCGCGGTGACTGTGCTGTGGAATTTTCCTCTGTCGGAAGACGAAGTCAAAGCCCTGATGAAGGACATACAGCAACGCGTTGCAAGCGGAGCCACTTTCAAGGAAGCCCGGGTCGAATTTCAAGGTGATGTAAAAGCCAAAGTCGAAGCCTATTTCAAAGAAAAAGGCATGAAGCTAGTCCTCGCCGGCGCTTGATTTCGCCTACTCAAATGCTTTTATAATAAAATCGAAAGGCAGAAAGCGCATATAGGCTTCATAGCCGAAGTAGCCGAGAATGGCGAAGAAAGCTACGTTCCCTAAAAATGCAGCGAAGCCGAAGAAGAGCATGAGTCCATCCCGCTCCAGTAGAGCCGCCGCCAGGAGAAGAATGCAAAGAGCAGGTGGGGCATTGGTTCCCGGCGGCAGAGGCAAAGCCAAAAGAAGTCCTGAAAAGGCGATTAGACCTCCCGCCAAAGCGTGGAGAACTGGATTGCTTATCGCCCAATCCAATCTAGGCTTCAGATATTTTTCGGCTTTCCGAAACACCTTGCTCGCAGACCTGCTTAATTTTCGAACTGTATCACCCGGCAGCGGTCTATCGAGCAGACGTTTCGGAAGGTAGGGATCCCAGCCGGTAGCTAAGGCGCCACCGAAAATCATGATCATAATACCAAAGGGCATCGAAACTCCCGGCAGGGGAATCGGCAGGATAAAAGGTGCCGCGAGAAAGAGGGTCATCAAAGCGTGACTACGCTCGCGCATCTGCCGAAAGATGATATTGAGCGTGACAGTACCCTGATCACAGAGCTCACCAATCTCATCGAATTCCTGCGAAAGACTGTGCCGCTCATGCTGCGAGTCGTGCTCTTGATTTTTTTTCGACTCAGAATTTTGCAGAAGAACCTCGTCCGAATGAAGTTAAATCGTCATATCATAGCTGCTGAGCCCGCGAATAGACTCGTTTTTTGCCAGCAATCTCAACAATTCGTTTAAAGTGATCAAATAAATTTAGATTATCTATTAAAGAGAATAAGCATTTCGACCGTAATATCTCCAGGTCTGTGAGATCTCTCGTTCCAGAAAAATCTTTCGTGGCGTGCGATCTTCAAAAGGAGAAAGTCATGGCATGGTTTAAGCGAATAGGTCTCTTTCTAGCTCTTAACTTAATAATAGTCCTCAGTTTATCGACCTTAGTGTCGGTTCTCGGTCTCGACAAGTTCCTCTATAACCAAGGCGTCGGCGGTAGCCGAGGACTCAATTACACGAGTCTCGCCCTCTTTTGCCTGGTCTGGGGTATGGGAGGCGCTTTCATATCTCTCGGGCTTTCGCGGATCATGGCCAAGTGGATGATGGGGGTGAAGCTGGTCCCTGAGAATACGACGGATCCGCGGCTGCACGAACTTCGTCAAACAGTCTACGAACTCTCCCGGGCTGCAGGCCTATCGACGATGCCAGAAGTCGGCATTTACGAAGCACCTGACCTCAACGCTTTTGCAACCGGGCCCAGCAAGTCCCGCTCACTGGTGGCGGTTTCTACCGGTCTCCTCTATCAAATGGATCGCAAACAGCTGCGCGGGGTCTTAGCTCATGAAATCGCCCACATAGCCAACGGCGACATGGTAACGATGACCCTACTGCAAGGTGTCGTCAACGCCTTCGTTATGTTCCTGGCGCGGGTCATAGCCTTTGCCATCACGCAAGTCTTCCGGGGCGATGAGGAAGAAAGCCCGGGTACGCTCGCTTATTTTGCGACGCAGATGATTCTCGAGTTGATCTTTATGATCTTCGGCTCGATGCTGGTGGCTGCCTTCTCACGGTGGCGTGAATACCGCGCCGATAACGGCGGGGCTAGGCTGGGTGGACGCGAGAATATGATAGCAGCTCTCGAAGCTTTGAAAGCGAATTATCGCTTAGAAGGGGCGGCCCAGAGCAATGGTGCAGCTTTGAATTCGCTGAAAATCGAGAGCCATCGAAGCCGAGGCATTTTGCGCCTCTTTGCAAGTCACCCTGATCTAGATCTGCGCATTGCGCGCCTCCGTTCTGCAGTTTGATTCGACTTGCCTCTTAATATTTGAAAGGGACCTTGATGGTACAGAGCCTCTCATTATTTCCATTTGCCGACTACTGGTGGCTTTACTTGGCCTTTACAGGCTTGGTTTTGCTCCTACTCCTGCTCGACCTCGGGGTCTTCCATAAGAAGGCCCATACTGTCTCTTTTAAAGAGGCAGCGAGCTGGTCAGTGGTCTGGGTGAGCCTGGCTCTACTCTTCAACGTCGGACTCTATTATTTTGCCAGCTGGAGCTTCGCTCAGGATCCAGCGCTCATGAGCTCCCCCGGCTTCGTGCCTGGGGTGGCGGCCAAGCAGGTGAGTTTGGAATTTCTCACCGGCTATTTGGTCGAAAAGTCCTTGGCGGTCGACAATATTTTTATCTTTCTCATAGTCTTTGCCTACTTCAAAATCCCTTCGATCTATCAGCATCGCGTGCTCTTTTTCGGCATTTTGGGAGCTCTGATATTCAGGGGGATCTTCATTGCTCTCGGCTCTGTCCTCATGCAGTACGAATGGGTTCTCCTCGTCTTCGGAATTTTCCTGATATTCACAGGCTTAAAGATGATCTTCGGATCTGATAAAGAACCCGATCCAGGCAAGAATCCGGTCCTGCGCCTCTTGACCCGCGTCTTGCCCCTCACTAAGGAACTGCACGGTGATCGCTTTACCGTAAAGATCGACGGCAAGCGCTACCTTACGCCGCTCTTCCTGGCCTTGGTTTTTCTCGAGCTTTCAGACATCGTTTTCGCGGTAGATTCAGTCCCGGCGATTTTCGCCCTGACCAAAGAGCCGTTCATCGTCTTTACTTCGAATATTTTTGCCATTCTCGGTCTGCGTTCGATGTACTTCATGCTCGCTGACGTCATGCACCGCTTCCACCTCTTGAAGTTTGGCTTGGCGTTCATCCTCATGTTTGTCGGTCTGAAGATGACCTGGCTCAACGAGCACTTCGGGGGCAAGTTTCCGATCGCATGGTCGCTCGGAATTATCGGATCGATCCTGGTGGGTTCGATTATCCTGTCTCTCATCATCAAGCAAAAACCAAGTTCTGTCGGTGGTCCTACGTCGGTCCAAAGTTAGTACCTAGACTCTCTTAGATCGAGGGCCTGCTCGCCGAGCAGGCCCTTGTTTTTTAGAGGCTGTTATCCGCCAGTCTCTTGGGTAAACGCGACCTCTCCCGAACAAGTTAATTTGCCAATTTGGCATGAGTTGCCCGGCTGGCGTCTCTTTTCCAAATGTGCTAGTTGGTGCTGGGAAACCGAGATTTAAAGCGAGGATACCCATGAGACTAGGAACTCCTTATAAGCCTTTCGCAAAGAAAGTCCTACTCCTTGGCAGCGGCGAGCTGGGCAAAGAGCTTGCTATTGAACTCATGCGCCTAGGGGCCGAAGTCATAGCCTGCGATCGCTACCCAAACGCGCCGGCTATGCAGGTCGCCCATCGCAGTCATGTGCTCGACATGCTCGATGGCGACGCCTTAGAGGAACTCGTCCGTAAAGAAAATCCTGATCTGATCGTTCCCGAGATCGAGGCTATCGCGACGGATAGGCTGCTCAAACTGGAACGAGAATCCTACACGGTGATCCCGACGGCCGAAGCAGCGTGTCTAACGATGGACCGCGAGGGTATCAGACGACTTGCCGCCGAAGAGCTCGACCTCCCGACCGCTCGTTTCGCCTTTGCTGAAAACTGGGAGGAATTTCAGAGTGCAGCCACGGCAATCGGTTTCCCTTTCATAGTCAAACCTATTATGTCTTCGAGTGGAAAAGGCCAATCGCTGGTGCGCGACGCTGGCGATCTCGAGAAAAGCTGGGAATATGCCCAGACCGGAGGTCGTGCAGGGCGCGGCAAGGTCATCGTCGAGGAGCTGATAAATTTTGACAGTGAACTCACTCTGCTCACGGTTCGCACGGTGAAGGGCACTCACTTTTGTGACCCTATCGGCCACAAGCAGGAACACGGTGACTACGTCGAGAGCTGGCAGCCGCATCCAATGAGCGCCACGCAGCTGAACCAAGCCAAAGCTATAGCTCGTTCTATCACCGACAGACTCGGTGGACTCGGTATATTTGGAGTAGAGCTTTTTCTCCTCCGCGATGGCCGCGTCCTTTTTAGCGAGGTGAGTCCAAGGCCCCACGACACGGGTCTGGTTACTCTGGCAACGCAGGTCTGGAGTGAATTTGCGCTGCATGCGAGGGCTATCTTGGGACTTCCTGTGGCTTCGATAGTGCGTCACAGCATAGGTGCGAGCGCGGCCGTGAAGGCAACGCGTTCTTTAAATGAACCAGTTTACGAGGGATTGAGCTCCATATTCGAAGAACCCGGAGTCGATGTCCGTATCTTTGGCAAACCGCTCGCCACTCCGGGACGCCGCATGGCGGTTTGTCTTGCAACAGGGCGCAACATTCAAGAAGCTCTGGCCCGAGCCAAGACCGCTCGCGACAGATTGCGTCTCGAGGAAGCTGGCGAAAATCAGGCTGGACGGGTTTAAGAGCCGAGTTTGCTGATACCTTGCTCCACCAGAACACGAGTGCTAGGCTAGCGCCAATCATTCTCTTACTTTCTCGCGTGGAGCCATCGCTATGTCCAATTCTCAAGGGGATAAGATTACCAGCGTCTTAAGCGAAAACCGCACCTTCCCTCCACCGCCCGCCTTTCAAAAAACAGCCCACATAGCTTCGCTGCAAGTCTACGAAGAAATGCGGACGCAAGCAGAAGATATCGAGGCCTACTGGGGACGGGAAGCTAGCCATCGCTTAAGCTGGTTTAAACCCTTCAAAGAAGTTTTGGAATGGCGTCCTCCTCATGCTCGTTGGTTCATCGGCGGCAAAATCAATGCCTCCTACAACTGTCTCGACCGGCACATTGAAGCCGGAAGAGGCGATAAAACGGCCCTGATCTGGGAGGGCGAACCTGGCGAACAGCGGAGCTACACCTATTCGAACCTGCTTGAAGAAGTCGGCCGCTGTGCGAATGCTCTCCAATCTCTGGGCGTTCGAGCGGGTGATCGCGTGACGATTTATATGCCTCTCATTCCTGAGCTGGTGATTTCGGTGCTAGCGTGCGCGCGCCTAGGTGCCCCTCACTGCGTAGTCTTCGGCGGTTTCAGCGCCGAAGCTTTAGCCAGTCGCAATAACGATGCTGCTGCAAAAGTTCTGATCACAGCCGATGGTGGTTTTCGCCGAGGTCAGATCGTCCCACTCAAAGAAAGCGTCGACAAAGCTCTCAAGGAATCCCCGAGCATAGAAAAAGTTCTGGTGGTACAGCGAACGAAAAGTTCTGATCCCAAGTCTTGGCAGAAAGATCGAGACTTCGACTGGCAGGAACTTCTCTCAAAACAAAGTGCGCACTGCCCACCTGCAGAACTCGACAGCGAGCATCCTCTCTTCATCCTCTACACTTCGGGCAGCACCGGTAAACCCAAGGGCATCCTCCACAGCACGGCCGGCTATCTGCTGCAGACGAGTTCGACTTTCGAGCAGGTTTTCGATCATAAACATGACGATATCTTCTGGTGCACGGCCGATGTCGGTTGGATCACTGGTCACTCGTATGTGGTCTATGGTCCTCTCGCCGCTGGTGCTACTGTGCTCATGTACGAAGGGGCACCTAATCATCCTTCGCCCGCGCGCTTTTGGGAAATCATCGATCGCCATCGCGTCTCGATCTTCTATACCGCACCTACTGCTATCCGCTCCTTCATCAAATGGGGCACCGAGCATATCGAAGGCAAAGACCTCAGCTCGCTCCGCTTGCTCGGCACTGTCGGTGAGCCTATCAATCCCGAAGCATGGACCTGGTATCGTGAAAACATCGGTGGCAATCGCTGTCCTATCGTCGATACCTGGTGGCAGACGGAGACAGGCAGCATCATGATCGCGCCCTTACCAGGAGCAACTCCGACTATGCCCGGCACAGCTACGAGACCCCTCTTCGGCATCGACGCCGATGTGGTCGATAAAAAAGGCCGCACGGTGCCAGTCAATACGGGCGGATTTCTGGTCATCAAAAAACCCTGGCCCAGCATGCTTCGAACGATCTATGGCGATCCTCAGCGTTACGAGGAGCAGTATTGGTCGCAGATACCCGGCATGTATTTTACCGGCGACGGTGCGCGACGGGACGAGGCCGGGAATTTCTGGATTATGGGGCGCATCGACGATGTGCTTAACGTCTCGGGACACCGCCTTTCGACTATGGAAGTTGAGAGCGCATTAGTAAGCCATCCCGCTGTTGCTGAGGCGGCTGTTGTCGGCAAGCCTGATCCTCTCAAAGGCGAGGCTATCGCCTGCTTCGTCACACTAGGGGGCCAGCAAATTCCTTCCGAAGAGCTTAAAAAGCAGCTCAAAGAACACGTGGTCCAGCAGATAGGCGCCCTGGCCCGTCCTGACGAGATTCGATTTACCGATGCACTTCCGAAGACGCGATCAGGCAAAATTATGCGGCGCTTGCTGCGAGATATTGCCGCTGCCCGCAGCAGTAGTGGCGACATGACGACACTAGAGGATTTTAGCGTACTGGAAAAATTGCGTGCCAGCGACGAAGACGCATCCGTGTAGATTTTTTTCCCAGGGGTCTCAGGGCATATTTTGCTTTTACTTTGAGCGCTCCCGAAGCTGTGCTAAGGAAGAGGTGATTCGCCAGGGGTGCCGCAAGGCTGAGAGGATCTCTTGAGTCCAACTCTCAATAACCTGATCTGGGTAACACCAGCGTAGGGAGTGCGAAAGGCTGCGGCCTCTCCATTTGTGTATTCCCCTGCCCCATGCATGCGCACACAAGGAGTCAGTCCATGGCTTTTGAATCTCCCGATCCAGCAGAATCTAGGCCGACCTTCGAAAAGATCTACGTTCCTGGTCAATTGCACACTCATATTCAAGTACCGATGAAGAAGATTCATCTCCGCGAAAAAAGCGAAGATGGCACTCCTGTCGCCCTTCACATTTACGATTGCTCGGGAGCTCACACCGATCCCCAGCTCGCTGTGTCGGTCGAAAAGGGCTTGGCGCGACTGCGCGAAAGCTGGATCGAGAGCCGTGAGGATACCGAATTCCACCAGCAAGCCTCTGCTTTAAGCAGCAAATTCGCAATTCCCTTTTCGCAGCATCGGCCTCGCCGCGCCATCCCTGGCAAGAATGTTACGCAGCTGCACTATGCACGTCGCGGAATTATCACTCCGGAAATGGAGTTCGTGGCGATTCGTGAAAACCAGCAGCGGCACTTCGAGCGCGAGCGTCTCGCTCAGCTGGATCCGATCGAGAGCGAACGCGAACACCGCCTGCGCGGTGAAAGCTTTGGAGCGGCACTGCAGACCGAAATAACGCCAGCCTTTGTGCGAGACGAAATCGCGCGGGGCCGAGCCATTATTCCCTGCAATATAAACCATCCCGAACTCGAACCGATGATTATCGGCCGTAATTTCCTGGTTAAAGTGAACGCCAACATCGGCAACTCGGCCCTGAGCTCTGGCATCGAAGAAGAAGTCGAAAAGCTCGTGTGGGCGACGCGCTGGGGCGCAGATACGGTCATGGATCTTTCCACTGGCAAAAACATTCACGAAACCCGTGAATGGATACTGCGCAACTCCCCGGTGCCTATCGGTACCGTTCCGCTTTATCAAGCCTTTGAAAAAGTCGGCGGTCGGATCGATGACTTTGGTTGGGAGGTGTTTCGCGATACCCTGATCGAACAAGCGGAGCAGGGCGTCGACTATTTCACGATTCACGCTGGAGTCCTCAAAGACTTTGTCGCTCTCGCTGAGAATAGAGTCACCGGCATTGTTTCACGCGGTGGTTCCATCATGGCCCAATGGTGCTTGCACCATAACAAAGAAAACTTCCTCTATACTCATTTCGCAGAAATCTGCGCGATCATGAAGAACTACGACATCTGTTTCTCCTTAGGTGACGGTCTCCGCCCCGGTTCTTTAGCCGATGCAAACGATGCGGCCCAGTTTGCTGAATTGCGAACCTTGGGTGAACTGACGAAGCTCGCCTGGGAACAAGACGTGCAGGTGATGATAGAGGGTCCAGGCCACGTGCCGATGCACCTCATCAAAGCTAACATGGATAAGCAGCTCGAGATGTGTCACGAGGCTCCCTTCTATACGCTCGGGCCCCTGACAACCGACTTTGCGCCAGGCTACGACCACATTACGAGCGCGATCGGTGCGGCTATGATCGGTTGGTTCGGTACGGCGATGCTCTGTTATGTGACTCCCAAAGAGCATCTCGGGCTACCTAATCGAGAAGATGTGAAGCAGGGACTGATCGCTTATAAAATCGCAGCGCATGCGGCTGATATCGCCAAGGGTCACCCGGCAGCTCGCCAGCGGGACGACGCGCTTTCGCGGGCTCGCTTTGCCTTCCGCTGGGAGGATCAGTTCAATCTCTCACTCGACCCCGATACTGCGCGCAAGTATCACGATGAGACTCTACCCAAAGATCGCTACAAGGCGGCTCACTTCTGCTCGATGTGCGGACCCTCTTTCTGTTCCATGCGGATCAGTCAGGACATCGCCAAGAGTAAAGAGAAGTTGAAAGCTGAAGCCGAAGCCGATGCACTTCCTGGAGCCCTTGCTTGAACGAAGCGACATCCTCGTTCCGACTGGCTATTGTCGGGGCGGGCATCATGGGTCTGCAGCTAGCTCACGTTTGCAGCGAGCTAGGCTGGGATATCAGCGTCTACGAAGGTCTGAGCGAAAGCCAGTACGAGCAGTCGACAGGCTTTGCTGCCGGAGGGATGCTGGCTCCTTACAGCGAACTTGAAAGTGCGGAGGCCTGCATTGCCGAACTAGGCTTGCAGTCTCTGCGCCTCTGGCCGCAGATTATCGATGCACTGGGTGGTAAACCCTTTTATCGTCGGCATGGCAGTCTGCTTGTCAGCCACCCTAGAGATGCGAGCTACTTCGAGCAACTGGTCGCGCGCATCCGTACGCAAGCCCCTGCGGAAGCCTGGAGCTGGGTGCTTCCTGCTGAGCTTGAAATCGAACTCGAAGGCTCACGTTTCGCTCGAGGGATGTATCTGCCCCAGGAAGCCCATCTTGATACCCGCGATCTCATGCGCAGTTTTCTGCCTTTCTTGCGCTCTCGCGGCGTAAATTTTTTATTTGGTGAAAGCGTCGAGCGAATCGAAGCCTATAAGCTTGAGACCCGAGCGGGGAGTAGACGCTTCGATCTGGTCTGCGACTGTCGCGGGATTGGAGCTGCTCCACAGTTGAAAGACTTGCGCGGAGTCCGCGGCGAAGCCTTCCTCCTTCGGGCTCCAGATGTGCATCTCGAGCGACCGATACGGCTCATGCATCCCCGCTATGCAGTCTATGTAGTGCCCCGTTCGCACTCAACTTATTACATAGGTGCGACGAGCATCGAGTCGAGCAGTCTCGAAGCTCTGACGGTGCGTTCGTCGCTCGAACTGCTTTCAGCAGCGTTTTCTCTGCACAAGGGCTTTGGAGAGGCGACGATTCTCGAATCTCTGCGGGGTGTGCGCCCGGCTTTTAGCGACCACAAACCCCAGATCCGGGTCGCTCCCGGACTCATCATCGTCAACGGACTCTACCGCCACGGCTTTCTTCTCTCCCCGCTGCTCGCGCGGCAGCTGCGACTCTACCTGGAAGACAAGTCGGCCGAGATTATTGCGTCCCTTTTTACCTTCGATTGAGGACCCTATCCTATGCGCATACAAGTCAATGGCAGCAGCGTCGAAACAGTTCCCGCCATCACTATTGAAGGCCTTTTGCAGCAGCTAGGTTACGAAAATCAGATGGTCGCCGTTGCGATCAATGCCAGCTGCGTTCCGCGGCAGACTTTTGCCGAACAATCCCTGCAGGAAAGCGATATCATCGAAATCCTGGCGCCGATGGCAGGAGGTTGAGAATGTGGAAAGTCGGCGACCAGACCCTGAGCAGTCGTTTATTGATTGGCAGCGCCCGCTATCCGAGTCCTGAAGTTCTACAAACTTCCATCGAAGCATCAGGCGCGGAAATCGTTACCGTCTCGCTGCGGCGTGAATCGGCGCTGCAGAATAAGGCCCAAGGGGATTCTCGTTTCTGGGATTATCTCCGCTCCCACGCCCGTTACCTGCTACCTAACACCGCGGGTTGTTCAAGCGTAAAAGAAGCTGTGCTCACCGCGCAGCTCGCGCGTGATTTCTTCGAAACCAACTGGATCAAACTCGAAGTCATAGGCAACGATGAGACCTTGCAGCCGGATCCCTTCGCGACTGTTGAAGCGGCTCGCATCCTCTGCCGCGAGGGCTTCGAGGTCTTTCCTTATACGACGGAAGACTTGATTGTAGCTGAAAAACTCGTCGAAGCCGGTTGTCGCATCGTCATGCCCTGGGGCTCGCCCATCGGCAGCGGACAAGGCCTGCGACATGTCGAAGCCTTGCAAAGCCTCCGCGCTCATCTACCGGGCATTACCCTTATCGTCGATGCCGGAATCGGTCGGCCTTCGCATGCAGCGAAGGCTTTGGAGCTGGGCTTTGATGCTGTGCTGCTCAACACCGCGGTCGCGCTGGCGAAGGATCCGCCGCTGATGGCCAGTGCTTTCAAGCATGCGGTGATCGCGGGCAGGCAAGCTTATGAAGCGGGAGCCATGGAAGCGTCTTCGCGCGCTCATGCTTCAACCCCCAGCATTGGAATGCCTTTCTGGCATCAGGAGTCTTCTCTTTGAAAAGCGTTTGGACGATAGCAGGGCACGATCCCCTCGGAGCCGCCGGCATTCAGGCGGACCTTCGTGCAGCGGAGGGCATGGGAGTGCCGCTGCGCTCGATTATCGCAACTTTTACTGCTCAGAATAATCAAAGACTCGGGTTCGCTGCAGCAGTTCCGGAGAGCTGGCTTCGCTCGCAGTGGGAGCTATTGAAAGAAGAGGAGACTCCAGGAGCTATTAAGCTCGGGTATATGCCGCATGCCGATACTCTTCGTCAGGTCGGAAGCCTCCTGCAAGAACTTTCGGATGTTCCGGTGATCGCGGATCCCGTCTTAGGTCCGAGCGCCATCGATGGCACGACTCATCTTTCAGCGGAATGGCGCAACGCCTTTCGAGAATTCATTGTACCGCACCTGACGCTCTTAACACCGAATCTGCCAGAGAGTGAATGGCTACTCGGTCGAACGCTGCAGGGAGAAGCAGACAGCGTATCTGCAGCAGCCGAGCTTAGATCTTGGGGAGTCCCTGCGGTCTTGATCAAAGGTGGACATGGGGATGGTGAAGAACTCTTCGATTTTTTTGATGATGGAAGCAGGAGCTTCTATTTAAGAGCGTCGAAGCAAAGGGGACGTTTTCGCGGCACGGGCTGCGCTCTTAGCTCAGCGATCGCTGCTGGACTTGCGCGCGGAGAAAATTTGCGCGAGGCAACTGTGACCGCGCACGCTTATCTGCAGGGAGCGATAGCAGAAGCTTCGGCGAAAACTTGTTCGATTCTTAGCTTTGAAAGAGCTGTCCAGCAACTTTCGCCTTTGAGCTATCGGTCTGCCGCCTTTGATCTGCAGCCCTTCGCTGCCGCTAGTCCCGAGCGACTTCGTTTTTACCCGGTGGTTCCCAATCTTCTGTGGTTGAAGCGCCTCCTTTCCAGTGGGATTAAATCCATCCAGCTCCGTATTAAAGATCAGGACCGTAATAGCCTCTACCGCGATATAGCTGAGGCAATTGCTCTCTGCCGTGCTGCTGCTGTGGATCTCTACATCAATGACTATTGGGATATCGCTCTTGAGCTAGGAGCTTTCGGAGTCCATCTAGGCCAAGAAGACCTAGACTGCTTATCTTCCGCTGATCTCAATCGGCTCCAAGCCCATAAGCAGCAGCTCAGACTCGGCCTGAGCACCCACAGTCTCGAAGAGGCTGCGCGCGCTTTGGCCCTTGCACCTTCCTACATAGCTCTCGGGCCCATATTTCCTACCAGCTGCAAATCAATGAATTTTGGTCCGCAGGGTATAAACCGCATAGCAGACTGGCGAAAATACTGTGGGTCAACGCCTCTGGTCGCAATCGGTGGGCTGAAACTTGAGCATGCACGGGCTGTCAGGGCCGCTGGCGCCGATGGGGTTGCTCTCGTTTCGGATGTCATTCAAAATGCCGAGCCCGAGTCCAGGATCCAGGCTTGGCTGCTCTCTCTCTCTTAGAGATTTTTTGGAAAGACGGTCCATTGTCGGGCTGCATCGGCTATGTTAGCATCCGTCCACCCAAGGTGAATCTCGTTAAAAGGAAGCCCTTATGAGCCCCCTTCAGCCTCTGCAGTCCCTAGTTAAGACCGGTACCAAGCTCTGGCTCGATTCGATCGATCCCAAACTGGTAGCTGTTGCCAAAGAGCAGGGCGCGACTGGCGCAACTTCGAATCCCATCATTATCGCCAATATCATCAAGTCTGGACAGATGGATTCGATGATCCGCCAGCTGCGCAGCTCAGGCAAGACCCCTGAGGATATTGCCTGGACCGTGACCGACCACCTCGTGACCGAGGCTGAGAAGGTATTCAAGCCGGTTTTTGAGAAGACCAAAGGCAACGATGGTTACGTCAGCTTCGAAGTCGATCCACTGCTTGAGGACTTGAAGCTAGGACCTCCCCATCGTCAGCGGGTCAGCAGCTATGTAGAACTTGGTAAAAAATGGGCGGTAGGACATCCTAATCGGCTCATCAAAGTGCCGGCAACGCCCGCGGGTATCGAGGCGCTCGAAGAGCTTGTCGCGGCCGGGGTCAATGTCAACGTAACTCTCATTTTTAGCACTCGCCAGTACGAAGCAGCCCGTGACGCGGTTTGGCGAGGCATAGAGCGGCATCCTAATCGCCAGCTCAGCAAGAACGTATTCAGTATTTTCGTTTCGCGCCTAGACGTCTACACCGATGAGCAGCTGCCGCAGCTTGGCGAAGCGCAAGGCTGGGTGGGCATCGTCAACGCGAAGCGCATCTGGAAGATGAATCAGGACTTTTGGAAGTCCAAAGGTTTGGCTCTTGAGCAGGAAATGATCTTCGCGAGCACAGGCACTAAAAAGCCTGCTGATCCCAAGTGGAAATATGTGGCTGCTTTCGCGGGTAGCGATATTGAAACCAATCCCCCCGAAACCAACGAAGCCGTCGCAGCGAGTCAGCAGACTTTCTCGCGCAAGATCGACGAGCTGCCTTCGCCGACTATCCTTACGCTTATCGATAAGCAAGTCGATTTTCACAAACTCGAAGAGTTTTTGATGAACGATGGGCTCAAGAAGTTTGCTGACCCGCAAAAAGCCTTGCTGGAACTTATCTCTAGCAAATAACCAGAGCGAGGAGCCGCCCAGGCTCCTCTTCAGCGATAGGAACATTGCGATGAAAATGATGACGATCACGCCTGAGCTCTATCAATACATCAGCCGCTACCAACCCGACCTCCACCCCGTGTTGCCTGAATTGATCGCTGAAACGAGAGAACGCCAAGACGGGAACATGCAGATCAGCCCCGAGCAGGGTGCGTTCATGAACCTGCTCGTCAAGCTGCTCGGCGCCAAGCGCATTGTGGAAGTTGGTACTTTCACAGGTTACAGTTCGATCTGCATGGGTCTCGGTTTGCCTGAGAAAGGTGAATTGATTACCTGCGACATCAATCCTGAGACCTCCGAAATCGCGCAACGCTACCTGACAGTGGCTGGTTTGAAAGACAAGGTCCGAATCGAGCTAGGGTCTGCCCTCGATACCCTCGATGCGCTGGCCAAACGCTACGGTCCGGAAACTTTTGATATGGCCTTTATAGATGCCGACAAAGTGAACTACCTTGCATACTATGAAAAGTGCCTGAAACTCCTGCGTCCGGGCGGAGCGATTCTCGTGGATAATGTTCTCTGGAGCGGTCTGGTCATTGATAAATCTGACCAAAGCGCCTCGACGACTGCGATCCGAGCTTTCAACGATGCTATTAAGCACGATAAGAGAGTTGAAGGGAGTCTTCTACCCCTGGCAGATGGCATCTACCTCTTGAGGAAGAAGAGCTAGCTGACGCCGAGCTCTGCGGAAGGACAAAGGCGAGATATACAGAATCCTTCAGCAAGGCTAGAATGTTGAGAAGCACGAAAGGAATCTTAGTATGTTCGGTATCGGTCCACTAGAACTCATCGTGATCGCGATCGTGGCAGTAGTCTTCATCGGCCCTGAGAAGCTTCCTGATGCCATGCGCAAATTCGGAAAGTTTTTTGTTCAGATACGTCGGCATGCTAATGATGTGAAGGGCGGCTTCCAAGAAATCATTCATGATGCTGAACGAGAGCTCGAACTAGAAAAAATCCGCGAACTGCAGGCCAAGCTGCAAAACGTCTCGCCGAGTAGCATGCTCAATGCCGCACTCAAAGAGCAGGTGAATCCGACCCCTCCGGAAAACGCTGCACACGTTCCCGGGACTGAGGCCTATGATTACCACGAGTCGCATTACGTCGATGGGGTTTATGCGGAACGAGGCCCGGATCATGTACTCGTAGCGGATCCCATCCTCCAGCCCGATCCTCTACCAGTCGCCGCTCACCCGGCTCCAATGACAGGCACTACAGCGGATAAAATCCCCGCGGTGCCTGGGCCAGAACCGGTCGCAGCTCCGGCGCCGACTCCTGCAGCTCCTACAATCGAAAAGAAGGCCTGATAAGCGAATTCAAGTTCCCGTATTGATTATCTTAAAGAGCGTTTCCTTGCCAAAAAACTACTGGCATTCGAGACGCTTTCCTGCTATCAGGGGGCGGATCCAAACGCTTTCTGAGGCTCGCAAGCTATGCAGGTTCTTGGCCCTGAATCCCCAGATTCTTTCGCTACTCCAGCCCCTAGAAATTCTGAGCTAGTGTGGAAGGTGCCTGAGATATTGGCCCCAGCAGGGGGCCGCGAGCAATTTTTCGCGGCGCTGCAAGCAGGGGCTGATGCAGTTTTTCTCGGCCTCAAAAACTTCAATGCACGCGGTCGCGCGGCCAACTTCACTCACGACGATCTGCGGGAGCTGCTGCCCTTGGCGCGAGCTCGTGGCATGAAGGTCTTGGTCACCCTGAATATTCTCCTGAAGGACGCCGAGCTGCCGACTTTGATCGAAGATCTTCTGCAGCTGCAGTTCACTGGCGTCGATGCCGTAATTGTCCAGGATCTTGGCGTCGCTCGTCTCATCCGCGAGCAATTTCCTTCGCTTCGTCTCCACGCCTCGACGCAGATGGCCGTCCATAACAAAGCCGGAGTCTTAGCCGCGGCAGCTCTCGGTTTCAAACGAGTGGTTCTCGCCCGCGAACTCACAGCTCAGGAAATTCGTAAAATTCGGCGTGAAGTACCGGCTGAGCTCATCGAGATCGAAGCCTTCTGCCACGGCAGCCTATGCTATAGCTACAGTGGGCTCTGTTTCTTTTCAGGGGCCGAAGACGCTCGCAGCGGAAATCGCGGTGAATGCGCCTATACCTGCCGCAAGCCTTATAAAGTTCTCAATGAACCTGGGCATGGCTTTCTTTTCAGTATGAAGGACCTCGATACGAGTCTCAGTCTCGATAAGCTGGTCTATGCGGGAGTCGATACCCTCAAGATTGAAGGCCGTAAGAAGGATGCTCAGTATGTAGCGACGACCGTCGGCCTATACCGGCAGCAGCTCAACGAGCTCTTCGGTCGAGACACGGCCCGCGGTTTGACCAGTCCTCAGCGCAACTTCAGGCAGGATATGGCCTTTAGTTTTCATCGGGAAACGACCAGCCTTTTCGTGTCGGGTCGCTATCACGAGAACGTCATAGACCTCGCTAATCCAACTCACGTCGGACTTAAAATCGGTCCTATAAAGGCCGTAAGAGATGGATTTATTGAACTTGAGACCAGCGAAGACCTCGAGCGCTTTGATGGCCTTCGGATCCAAAGTCCGGATTCGCTCTATCACGCGCTGCCTCAGCACGGCCAGAAGGTCAAGTCGACGATGAAGGCTGCTTCGAAAAAATATGAAAATTCTCTGCAGCAATTCTCGCTCCGAGATTTTTTCATTGGCAGCGCGAGAGTGAGTAGTGCGAAGAAGGGCTCAGAGGTTCGAATTCTTCTTCCGAGCGACATGCCAGCTCCTAGGGCTGGCGATTTCGTCTATAAAATTCGTTCCAACGAGCTCAAGCGCCACACAGATGAAATGGCCCAGGCTCCGGTAGGCAGTCGCTTGCGGCCCCTGGGTTATTTTCAGTTGGAAATACGCCTGGTCCCCCCTGCTGATGGGTCTGATCTGCTGAGAATTGAAGCCCATGCCTCCCTCGCTGCCAGCAAGCTCTGCAGTGCAGTCCTGGATTGGCCGGCTGAGCGTCCCCGCAGCAGCTCGCGCCTTCCAGCTGATCTCCACGAAGTCTTCTCTATATTCGGTGATCTAGAGCTAGAGGCCGAGCTGAACATAGTCACGAGTGATAATGATTGGTTCGTACCAAAGAGTCGTCTCAAAGAGCTTAAGCATCGTCTGGGACTCAGCCTGGACATAGCGATCGCAGACTTCGAGAGTGCGCGTCGCGAGAGTGCCAATGCCTTCGTTAACGCTGCCCGCCGGGATCTGGGTCGCAGCCAGGAAGCAGCAGGGGCGACAAGCTTCCAGATCAAAATCGACCGCCTCGAGTATCTGCCGCTGCTTGCTGCCTATCGGGATCAGGCAAAAGATTTCAATTGGGACGAGCTCATTTTCGAACCCAAGCGTGCTTTCCTCGGCACTCAACGTCCGCTTGAGACCTTCACTATTCTCAGACGATTCGCCGAAGAGCATGAGCTCAAGCTGAGACTAGCTCTCCCGACCGTCATCAGAGCCTGGGACGAGCCTCTTTTGACGCTTTGGATTGACGCCTTCACGGCCCAGGGAGGTAGAGCGTTCGAACTCGGTAATCTGGGCTGCTTTACTCTCTTGAAAGAGCAAGGTCTCTCGCTTGAATCCCTGGATCTCAGTGGTGACTTCACTCTCTACGGACTCAATACGGAGGCGATTCTGAGCCTCAGCGAGCTTGGGCTTCGCCGCTGCGCGCTTTCGGTAGAAGACGACGCTCTCAGTCTTCAGGATAAGCTCACCCGTTGGCCCGAGGCAGCCGGCGAGCCTCAGCTCATTCTCTACAAAGATACCCCTCTCTTTATAGCCGAAGCGTGCTCCCTTACAGCCCTGCACCAGGGCTGTCCTACGGCCAAGGTCTGCGGTTACCGCACCCTTGAGATAGCCAACGAAGAGAACGAACGTTTTTTCGTCGCTCATGAATCCTGTAAGTCTATCGTCTATGGAGAGGAAGCCTTTGCCTGGACCCAACATCGCCCAGCTCTCGAAAAGCAAGGCGTCCGGCTTTTTCGCGCTGATTTTCTTACGCGTCTCTACAGTGCCGATGACTTGCACCGCATCCTCTCTGCTATCGAAGCAGGAAGCCGTTTAGCGGGAACCCAGAGTGCTAATTTTTCGAGAGAATTGCTTTGAGCTCTGTCTAAGGCAGGAGAGACGGGGGGAACTGGCTTTGGCTCTGGTTTTTTGCTTCTTCTCTCAGCTAACCCCTAGATCAAAGTCGGAGCGAGCCGAGAGAGGCGCCTCAGCTAAGACGCCCGAAGATAAACATGGTGTAGCCGATGATAAGCGACCGAAATAAGTTCGCTCACGTCTTCACTAGGCAGAGAATATGTTTCACGAATATAGATGGCGATCTTATCGCGCTCCATACCACCGCGCATCAAAGTGGCAATAGCTTGGACTATTCCTTTTTTTGTTTTATCTGACATGGTAGTCACCTCTGTTTATGCTTTGCTTTGTCTTGGCGTTTTTTTCGTTTTGCTAGCCTCTGACTCTTCACTCTTTACCCGTTCCACCTATTGCAAAGAAAATGCCGCGACCAAAAAATTGCTGCTCAATTGAAAAATATTTTTCTGAGACTTACGCTAGAGCTAATGGTTAGGTGAAACTTTCTTCAGTGACTTCAGAGACAGGAAGCAACGAGTTCGCATTTAAAATTATTTATCAGATCTTATCAAAACGTTTTCCTCGGCCAGTTATCATATGCAGACCTTATCGGTAGTTTTCTATCGAGCTATCAGCTAGAGCTTCAGCTTCTACCTGTGAAGGAGTTGGATTTAGGCGACAGTCTTATCTGAGAATGATACGGACTCCTTGGCATGACAAATACGAGCTTTTCCAAGCCTTGCCGCCTATTCCTTCACTCCAGAATTTCTACAGGGTCGCCTTGGTGTATGAATTCACCACCCTTACTTGTGAGGTAGGCATTCTGACCGAAGTTGATAGAGCCTTCGAAGTTGCGGTATTCGGCCAAAGTTTCTAAGGGCTCTCGCCCTTTTATACCTTTCTCTTGGTCGATGGTAATGACGAGACAGCGCTTGCAGGCTTTGTTCAAAGTGAGTTCGATATTTTTGCCAATGCGTAATCGCTTGGCTCTGTCTTCTCCAAATGGACTCCAGCCCTCAATGACGATATTAGGCCGAAAGCGATCCATGGAGACCGAATCTAAACCCTTCATTTTAAGACGGTCATTAAGGTCATCGAGAGATTCTTGGCTGATTATAAGGAAGGGGTAGGCATCTGCAAAATAGAAAGGCACTTCTTGATTTTGGGCAGCCAACGACTTCACCTTGCGCGGACTGGTTTCGATGGCCTCGCAGAGGCGCAATTCTTGGCCTGTTTGCTCCAATAGGAAACGAGCGGCCTCCTCACCCCAATCGCGTGCTAAAACCTTATCACCCCAGACCACGACTTCTCTGAGGCCGCCTGAAGCAGCCATGAGCGATAGCTCACGCTCATCCATCTGCAGCCTCACCGATTCTCCATCAAAGATCGTAAAGCCCAAACGAGCCAAGCACGACAGTTGTCTTTGGCTTATAAATCGTCCCTCCTTGTCGACCAGAACGAACGAGCGGTCACGCTCGAGGCCTCTTTCTAAAATGCGACAGGACGGGACTTCTAGTCCTTTTGCAGCTTTCAGTGGATAGATTCTTAGGGATTGAACATGCAAGTAGGGTCTGCCTCCACATGAAGGGGTATTCAGCCTAGGAAGCTCTTGCCTGCCATGGCGATGCTAAAATTAAACTACCCTAACGGCTGTTCGCTTGAGGAATAAGCTTTTTGAAGCTCACCCTAGCCTCTATCATTCTAGGTCTGGCTATCAGCTCTTTAGCTAGGGCTCAAACCCCCTATACTCCGCTCAATCCATGGCAGGGGGAGCTCTTACAGCAGGGTTATGGGGCTTTCTACACTAAGTTGGAGTTGAAGGGCTTTAAAAAAGATGCCCGAACGCGAAACTTTACGGCCAACGTTTTCTTGCATCTCTACGAACTAAAGCTCAAACAGCACTATGTCTTAAGTCAGCCTGTCGTAGAAGAAAGTCGCGAAACTTCGGTCTGGAAGATTCCAGCAGGAAATTATCTGATCTCGAAGCTTAGCTTCAATGACAACAATGGCCAGATCAGGAGCTGGACGAGCACGGGTCGTCCTGTCATAGGAATACGCACTTTCTTCTTAAGTAATCTCGGACTGATCAGGCTCGAAGCGCAGAGTAAAACAGGCCTGCGACCGGCATTCATTTCGCAGCCTAATACCTACATAGACCAGACCCAGCACGATGCGTTTGCAGGCGTTATAGATGCTTATTCGCTCAAGGTACAGGAGTCGCTCGGTGGTCGCAGTGTGCTGGTCGATGCTGGAAAAGGTTTCGGATCGAAAGACGAAATGCGGGCAGCGTTTAGTCAGGAGCGGCAGATCGCGATGTATTACAAAGTCGATCTCGCTACTCAAGATTATCTGGCGGCAAAGATTAGCAACACCGTAGGAGCTCAGGACCTGGATTTACGACGTTGCTACATGGATGAGCTCGAAAAGGATAAGAAGTTAAAGGGCAGCGTCATTTTCAATTTTAAGATCGCTGCCAGTGACGGAACGATGCGCAAGATTTTCTACCGAGGTGGCAGCATCAAGAACCCTCAGGTCATTCAGTGTCTTTACCACGCGCTCGGACGCATGCAGTTCCCACTGGCGAAGGCGCTCGATGGTCAACTCACATTTTCATTTACTTATCGATGAACATAGAAAGGATCTGCACCCATGAATACAGAGGAAATCAAAGAGAACGTGCGCAATGGGGAAACCTGGGAGCGGGCCATACCAATGGTAGTCTATTTCGCAGCCTACTATTTTGTAGTCCAGGTAATTTTGAGCGCGATGATGTTGGCTCAGTTTCTCTCGCAGCTGCTGTTCCGAAAGCGTCTCGATCACCTCTTCAGCTTCAGCATGAATCTAACCAATTACGGCCGTAATCTCTGGCTCTTCCTGACCTATACTTCGGAACGCAAGCTCTTCCCTTTTACCGATTGGGAAAGCAGCTGTCTCCTCGAAGAACCTCGCTCAGACTTCCACGGTCTCTAATTCCTTCAAACTACGCTCGCCAAAAAAAAGAAACCTTCGGCTTCCTGAGGAAGCCGAAGGCTCAAGTTGGTCAATAGCCGTACCCGAAAAAATCAAGCTCCCTTAAGAGCGGCAAGGTCTCCAGTAAAGGCTGTACGAATAGCGCTGGCGAAGTTCGCCGTCGATAGAATCGTTGGCAATGTAGCCCGTCGAACTTGTGTTGCGTGGGTCATTGACGCCAACATAGATAGCAGCATTGATGTTCAGTGCGCGCTCGATATTGCACGGTGACCAGAGGTTCTGTGAGTTCAGACCGATGGTGTCTGTATAGGTGAAGGCGTCAGCGTAGGGACCGTTCTGACGAGATTGGAAGGTGCCTGTCTGGCCTTGGCCCTGGAAGTAGTAGCTCGTGGTGTGAGTCGCTGTTACGCCTGGATCGACGTCGATGAAACCACGGTAGTTGAAACTACCGACTGTGTACTGCCAGCCTGGAGGAATGCTCAAGACGGCGGTAAGCTGGCAATTTTTTCGATTGCTCCGTGGAGAAACATTGGGACCTGCTTCGGCTATGAACTCAGAAAAGGTCAAAGTGAAGGCTTGATTATCAGCAGAAATGTTTTCAGCAACAGTTCCGATCGGGCAGCCTGAACCATTGTACTTGATGGACTTCAGAGTTACCGAGCGAGCAGGGGGCGCCGATTGAGCAGCGGCATGACCAGCCGTCAAGAGGAGGAGCGGGAGCAAAAATCTCTTCAGATTATTTCTAACCATGCTCATAAGATACCTTTCCGTCGAAGTTATGAGGAGCAATTTCCTATATGAGAACACATTGCAGAGGATGTGCCAATCTTAGAAGTTTTTTAAAAACACCGCATGTGAAGAC
This sequence comes from Oligoflexus sp., assembly GCA_041736305.1. Classification (GTDB taxonomy): domain Bacteria; phylum Bdellovibrionota_B; class Oligoflexia; order Oligoflexales; family Oligoflexaceae; genus Oligoflexus. The sequence continues at coordinate 27,098 of JBGSTX010000332.1, forward strand.
GAATGCGTATTATTTAAAGGAGTTTACTCGTTTTAAGCAAAAATCCAAGAGGGGGATAAAAGCTGAGATTTAAGAAGATGACAAAGATTCAAAAAGATCAAAAAGAAATAGAGAGATGGGACCTAGCTATTTTTGTCAAAATGACGGCCTCAGTGTGCTGCTTTTATTCTTGCCGTCCTGACGGGTATTTTTCAACGTCCTTAGCCCATAAATTGCAGCAGAATCTGTGGATCTTCTTCGGATTTCAGGGATCCCTGGCAACGCTCGCAAGGCAGGACATCCATCTGTTCTTGAAGATTTTCCCGGGACACCCCGCAGAGGAAGAGATGCTTGGTCTCAAAGCCACAGCTCTCGCATTCGAAGTCGACGAAGAAAGACCTTATCGTCACCCCTCGGGAGAGAGAGGGAAGCATATTGATCTGTTGGATGAAGTGCATTGGACATTTGTCATAGGTAATTTTACGTGCGTCTAAAAGATTTTTCAGAAAATTGAACCAGGCTCGAATGCCTAGGGAATTGAAGTATTCGACTTCCGCAAAGTCGATCTTAACTTGCTTTCCCATAGCAGGTAGACAATCACTCAATACTTTGGCCGCGTGCTCGTCCATGGGCCCTTTGAGCTGCAGCTCGGTCGACTGATCTTTACTTTGGTAAGTGGCTTTCAGCACATCGACTCCCAGCAGGTAAAAGTTGCTCTCTTCGTGCAGCCTCACTTATGTAAAAATATTATCATGCTGGAAAAAGGTCCAGGCGAGTGACTCAGGCTGCTAGCCGGAAGAGCGTGCTTTTTATTATGCCAGAACTTAAGATAGAAAACATCCTTGGTAAAGCGCCGCTTCTCAGCTTCGCGATAAATCGCGAAGAGCGCATAGCGTTTATCCATGGGGGGCTTCTGGGCCAGCTTGAAATTGATCCGCAATCAGCACTCGGGCAAGCAGCTTTTCGCGTGCTCAATCTGCCGATGAAAAAGACTCATTTCCGCAAAGCCTTGCGCGGCGAGAGCTTTGCCATATCTCTCACTATCCAAGGCCGAAGCTACGAGACTCAGGTAGCGCCTTACAAAGCTGGCGATGAGATAATTGGTGTAACTGGTCTGACCATGGATATGACCAAGCATCTCGAACTGCAGCATTTCCTCGATGAGGAGAAATACCAGCTTCTCGCCGCGCAAAGATTAAATTCTCTGGCTGGCATAGCCAGCGGCTTAGCCCACGAAATCAATAATCCGCTAATGATTATTTCTGGCTATGCGCAGCAGCTCTTTGATCTGGCTGAAAAAGGCACGCTCACCCAGGAACGAATCCTCTATACAAGCAAAAAGTTAGTAGAAACCGCCGCGCGCTGTCATCGCATCATTGAGAGTTTAAGAACTTTTGCCAGAGATGGATCGCGCGATGCCTTTCACGGCTGTTCAGTCAACGACTGGGTCGGGGCAACGATCTCACTTTGCCAAGAAAAATTTCAGGCTTTAGGCGTAAGCCTTATATGGGAACCGCTGGCCGTGGATCTCAGCTTCGAAGGGCGACGCATTCAGCTGATTCAGGCCCTATTTAACATCTTGATCAACGCCTGCGAAGCAGCTGTACACCATGCTAAACCGCAGGTCGAAGTCGCCTGTCATCAAGAAGGAAACTTCTTAGAGCTAAGGATTAAGGACAATGGGCCTGGCATCCATGAGTCGTTTCGCGTTCAGGTTTTCGAGCCTTTTTTCACGACCAAGGATCAGTCGCGAAGCGTCGGCATAGGCCTCAGCACGGCCAAGGGAGTAGTCGAAGTTCACCACGGGCTGCTCACCTTCACGAGTCAGCCCGGGGCCACCTGCTTTCAAATCAGAATCCCTCGCCAGCAGCCTCAAATCGCCGCCTTAAAATTCGGGCCGACAGCCTCCTAGGAAGCTTCATCAGTAGCCTTTGTTCGGTTGGAGCCAGCGTTCGACGGTTTCAATGTCCATCCGCTTCCTGCTTGCGTAATCCTCGATTTGATCTCGATCGACCAGACCGACGCGGAAATATTCAGCTTCGGGGTGGCTGAGGTAGAAACCAGAAACCGAACTCCCGGGGTACATGGCAAAACTTTCTGTGAGCTTCATCCCGATGCGCTTTTCCACTTCGAGGAGTTTCCAGATAGTTCCTTTTTCAGTGTGATCGGGACAAGCTGGGTAACCTGGAGCTGGGCGAATACCGCGGTATCGTTCCTTGATTATATCGTCCAGACTCAGTTTCTCTTCGTCACCAAAACCCCAGATTTGCCGCATTTTCTTGTGAATCATCTCAGCCAGCGCTTCGGCCATGCGGTCCCCGAGAGCCTTGACCATGATGGCTGAATAATCGTCGTGCTTTGCTTCGAAGTGCTGAGCCCAGGTGTCGACTTCCGAACCGGAGCTAACGGCAAAAGCACCGAAATAGTCTTGGCGACCTGAGCTTTTGGGAGCTACATAATCGGCGAGACAGAGGGCCGGTTTGCCGGCGCTCCTTTCGCGCTGCTGACGGAGGAAATGGATGATTTCCAGTCTTTGAGAAGGTCTTTCGGGGACGAAGAGTTCGACGTCATCACCAATACTGTGCGCGGGCCAAATGCCTGTTACAGCGACGGCGTTGAAGCGCTGGTTCTTGATGATATCTTCGAGCAGCCGCTGCGCATCGTTGAATAATTCAGTAGCCTGAGGGCCCCAGGTTCTGTGGGTAAGAACCTTGGGATAGAGGGCTTTCATGTCCCAGGTCCAAAAGAATGGTGACCAGTCTATGTAGCTAGCGATCTCGTCGAGTTTTAAATTTTCATGTTCCCAGACGCCGAGACGCTTCGGGGTATCGATTCGCAGGGTTTCCCAGTCGGTTTTGAGAGCCTGTCTGCGGGCTTCTGCGATACTGAGGAAAGTGCCTTCCTTAAGTTTTGCGGCGTGCCGCACGCGCAGCGTTTCCTGATCCTGCTTGAGCTTATCCAGATAAACGCCGCGCTTGTCTTCATTGAGGAGTGCGTTGCAGACTTCGACCACTAGCGAAGCGTCTTCGACATGACAGACGGGTCCGTGGTAATGCGGGGCGATTTTTATGGCTGTATGGGCTTTGCTCGTCGTCGCTCCACCGATCAAGAGCGGAACCGTAAAACCCTGTCTTTCCATTTCACCCGCATTATGGATCATCTCATCGAGGGAGGGCGTGATGAGGCCGCTGAGGCCGATGATGTCGGCATCGAGTTCTTTAGCTTTTTTTAGGATCTCTTCGCAAGAGATCATGACTCCGAGATCGGTCACTTCATAATTGTTACAGGCGAGGACGACCCCGACGATATTCTTGCCGATATCGTGCACATCACCTTTGACGGTTGCGATGAGGAAACGTCCCTGACTCTTGCGGCTGGTGCTACCAGCCTTCAGTTTTTCGGCTTCCATATAGGGCTGGAGGTAGGCAACGGCCTTTTTCATGACCCGCGCGCTCTTGACGACCTGAGGCAAGAACATCTTACCTTCGCCGAAGAGATTGCCGACCACTTTCATCCCATCCATGAGGGGGCCTTCGATGACGTCGAGAGGTCGGGCTACTTTCTGCCGAACCTCCTCGGTGTCTATCTCAATAAACTCGTCGATTCCCTTGACGAGGGCGTGTTTGAGTCTGTCTTCGACGGAGGCTTCGCGCCAGGCGTTTTTATCGCTTTCTTTGACGGTTCGTGACTGATCTTTGAAGCGCTCGGAGTAGTCGAGCAGGCGTTCGGTGGAATCAGGATGCCGATTGAGCAAGACGTCTTCGACGAGTTCAAGGAGTTTTGGTTCTATCTCTTCATAGACTTCCAGCATGCCCGCGTTGACGATGCCCATGTCGAGCCCGGCTTTTATCGCGTGATAGAGGAAGGCCGAGTGCATGGCTTCGCGGACGACGTTGTTGCCGCGAAAGCTGAAAGAGATGTTAGAGATTCCGCCGCTGGTCAGGGCTCCGGGGCAAGTCTGCTTGATTTCGCGAACGGCCTCGATAAAGGCCACGGCATAATTGTTGTGCTCTTCGATGCCAGTGCCTACGGTAAGGACGTTGGCGTCGAAGATGATATCTTCCGGTGGAAACCCAACCTGTTCGGTGAGGATTTGGTAGGCGCGCTGGCAGATGCGGACTTTATCGTCCTTGTCTGCGGCCTGTCCTTTTTCATCGAAGGCCATCACGACCACTGCGGCGCCGTAGCGCAGAATGGTTTCAGCCTGTTCGATGAATTTTTCTTCACCTTCTTTCAGACTAATCGAGTTGACGATGCATTTGCCTTGCACGCATTTAAGGCCGGCTTCGAGTACAGACCACTTCGAGCTGTCGATCATAAGTGGAACGCGCGCGATGTCAGGTTCGGCAGCGATGAGATTGAGAAAGCGCTGCATGCACGCCACAGAATCGAGCATACCCTCATCGAAGTTGACGTCGACGATGTTTGCGCCGTTTTCCACCTGCTGCCGTGCGACAGCTAGTGCGGCCTCGAAATTGCCTTCTTTGATCAGCTTATTGAATTTCGGCGAGCCGGTGACGTTGGTCCGTTCCCCGACCATGTAGAAGAGCTTGCTGCTAGGTGCGATGTAGAGCGGCTCGAGTCCACTCAGCCGGGTCGCCGCTTCCACTCTAGGTATAGTGCGTGGACGGTGGCTCTGCATCCGTTTAGCGATGGCGTTGATGTGCGGAGGGGTCGTTCCACAGCAACCGCCGACGATATTGATGAAACGGCTTTGGGCAAACTCATCGAGGAGTCCGGAGGTCATTTCGGGTGTTTCATCGTAGCCGGTATCGCTCAGCGGATTGGGCAGACCCGCGTTGGGGTAGCAGCTGATAGCGCAGTCAGCAATTTTTGAGAGAGTTTCGATGTAAGGGCGCATTTCTTTAGCGCCGAGTGCGCAGTTGATGCCGACGCTGATGGGTTTCGCCTGCCGCACGGAATACCAGAAGGCCTCGATCGTCTGTCCAGAGAGCGTGCGTCCTGATGCGTCGGTAATAGTGACCGAAAGCATGACAGGTAGACGGAAGGGGTTCTCATGGAAGAAGCGTTCGAGTGCGAAGATTGCGGCTTTGAGGTTGAGCGTGTCGAAGGTGGTTTCGGGCAGCAGTATATCGACGCCACCGTCGACTAGTCCACGAATGGCTTCATCGTAGGAGTCCACGACTTCGTCAAAGCTCACGGCCCGGTAAGCCGGGTTATTGACGTCGGGCGAGAGGGAAAGGGTTCTATTTGTGGGCCCGATGGCTCCTGCAACGAAGCAGCGGCGGCCGGGATTCTTGGCTTCGAATTCAGTGACGGCTTCGCGGGCGACTTCTGCCCCGCGCTTATTGAGTTCGTAGGCCAGGTGTTCGAGTTTATAGTCGGCCTGGGCGATCGATGTCGAGCTGAAGGTATTGGTTTCGATGATATCGGAACCAGCTTCGAGATAGGCTGTATGAATTTCTTTGATGATATGGGGTTGAGTGAGGATGAGGAGGTCGTTGTTGCCCTTCAGTTCGATACCATGTTCACGGAAGCGATCCCCGCGGAAATGCTCTTCTTCGAGCTTATACCGCTGAATCATGGTACCCATGGCGCCATCGAGAATCAGAATACGCTCGTCAAGGGCCTTTTGAAGTTCGCGTCCACGCATGGAGAAAGGTTTCACGCTCGGATCCCTCATAGTCAAAGAAGAGTCGCTTTTTTGGACCTCCACGTTCTTAACAGATTTCGAGAAAAATACCAAAGGAACTGGAGTGCTAAACGTCAGCGTTGAGAGATGTGTCCAGCCAGATATTCATAAGCGCCAATTTTGACCAGCAGGTAATTATCTTTCTATCCTACCAAAATGTTTAACCTTTCCGCCCCACCTAAGGACTGACATAGGAAAGCCGATCTTCGTCTTTAGCTAAAAGATTGCGGGTTAAGACCCTCACAATGGAGCAAGCGAATGTATAAAGATGGTCTGCACGAACACAGTCGGCTTGAAGAAGAATATTTCTACAAAAAAGAACGGGAAATTATTGAAAAAAATAAGCGTTCTGAGCAGGAAAAGCAGCAGCTCTTGGCGCGCACGCAGCATTATCATAAATGTGCGAAGTGTGGTCATGACATGGAAGAGGTGGTGAAAGAGAGCCTCTCGATGCTAGTCTGCCATACCTGTGAAAGTGTGCATCTGAGTTTGTCGGATGTCGAGGCTTTGCAGCATCAGGGCAAGTTTAAGGTTTTGATGATGGACGTGCGGGATCGTTTTATGAGTTTGAAGCGTAGTGCTTAGGCCTGTGCGGATTTCTTAGCTGTTTAAATAAAGCGAGAGGCTCCGAGGAGTTTTCTCGCTTTTCTGCTATCAGGGATTTTTGAAGGATTTTTCGACAGCATCGATGATTGGCTGCATGGGGCCATTTTTTTCGACGGTAATGATTCCCGCTCGGTAGCTGGGATCTTGGAAGTCGTATTCGACTTCTTGGAGTTCGCACCAGACGACGGTGCAGATGATGAGGGATGGGTAGGGGTGGCCGAAGGTGAGTTTGAGGTCTTCGCCTGGGATCAATCGATCGGAGACGATAATACCGGCACCGTTGGCCGAGATATCCCATATGAGAAAGGGGACTTGTCGTTCGCGTTGGGCGTCTTCGACGAGGAGGATACCTTTGACTTCTACGGGTAGCACCTGCACGCGCGGCTCTATTCGTTTAAGTATGCGGCTAGCTAGGGACATGGCCCTCTCCTCACAGTAAGTGCCTTCACTCTGGTCTATCGACATCGCGGGGACTTACCTTAGACTTGGGAGTCAAATATTCGAGGCTGCTCATTTTACCGAGTAGATAAGATGACTTACCTAGGTAAAGGATTTTAGATTTTGTGGATAATTGTGCTTTACAGGTTTGGGTGTTTGGGTAGAATGGGGCTCTTCGGTTCGTGTTTTTATGCCACCTTGGCGGAATAGGTAGACGCGCTGGATTCAAAATCCTGTGTCCGCAAGGACGTCCCGGTTCGATTCCGGGAGGTGGTATATCAATTTTTCACCGAAAAATTGATCCTCGATCAACTCTCACCTATCAACTCCTATCAACTCCTATCAACTCCAATCACAACTCGCCTTTTAACACCGGTTTCGCCCGAAGTTATTTCCGAGATTAGCCTCGAATTTAAGCATTCTGGGGCCTATGATCGGCGGCTACACATAGCTAATGGACGAGGCACACATGACGCAGAGCAATCTTTTCAAACCTTTCCAAGTGAAGTCTCTCTCGCTCAAAAACCGAATCGTGATGGCTCCAATGACTCGCTCGCAATCGCCGGATGGTGTTCCCACTGAGCACGTAGCCCAATATTATCAGAGGCGGGCGCTGGGGGAAGTTGGTCTCATCCTTTCGGAAGGTACGGTTATCAACCGTCCTGCTTCTTCCAACGATCAAAATATCCCGCATTTCTATGGTGAAAATGCTCTTCATGGCTGGAAAGCTGTCATCGATGGAGTGCACCAAGCCGGAGGAAAGATGGGACCTCAGATCTGGCACATGGGTTTGATGAAACCTCATCGTTCAGGTTGGCTTCCACCGGCACCTTTTGAAGGTCCGGCCGGGATGAGCACGGCCGACATCGAGACGACGATCGCCGCGTACGCGCAAGCAGCGGCTGATGCAAAGAGACTGGGCTTTGATGTGGTCGAGCTTCACGGAGCGCATGGTTATCTTATCGATCAGTTTTTCTGGGCAGGCATGAATGCCAGAAGCGATGCTTTCGGCGGTTCATCGATCAAGGAGCGTAGTCGCTTCGCGTTGGAAGTGGTAAAGGCCGTGCGCGCGGCAGTCGGCCCAGACTTTCCTGTTCTCCTTCGCCTTTCGCAGTGGAAGCAGCAAGACTTTGCCGTGCAGCTCGCCAAGAACCCGCAAGAGATGGAAGAGTGGCTGCTGCCCTTGGCAGATGCCGGCGTGGATATTTTCCACTGCTCGCAACGTCGCTTTTGGGAAGCAGAATACGAAGGGTCAGACCTGAATTTTGCGGGATGGGCGAAAAAGATCACAGGCAAACCAACGATCACCGTTGGCTCTATCGGTCTCTCCGGAGGTGATTTCATCGCCAGCTTTAGCGGGACTGCATCTGAGATAGCGCCATTGGACGAATTGGAAAAACGCCTGGACCGCGGAGACTTCGATCTGGTCGCGATTGGGCGGGCCCTGCTTACCGATGCTGAATGGCCAAAGAAAATCCGAGAGCAGCGTTTTTCAGAACTCCAAGGTTTCGACAAAGCGCATCTCGCAATACTGACCTAGGTTCACTGAATCCATACCGTCTGAGGGTTTTGAACGCCCTCAGACCCTGGTCTCACTTTTATGCCGCGCCCAGTAGTCAGTGATTTCCAACTTAAGTTGCAGCGCTATTGACCTGAAAATAAAGCCAAATTTGGCCTGCTTGAGCTTCGACTTACTTTCATGGATGGAATTCCGAAAAGAATGACATCATTTGTGAATGGAGAATTCATGAGTCGCACGCAAAAAGTTTGGCCCCATCTTCTATCTCTATCAGTAACTCTAGTGCTTGCATGCGGTGAAGAGCCCTTACCTTATGATCCGAATCAAGTAGCTGCCAGCAGCGGACAGACACAGGCCAGCAACCAAGGCAAAGTCGAGGGGTCTCCATCCGGAACGGTTGGCACTGGAGTGGCAACCCCTAAAGGCGAGGTCGCTGGCAAAAAAGATGTCACTGCACCCGCTACACCGCCGCCTGCAGTCAAACCTCCAGCTCCCCCTGTGACTCCGCCTCCGGCCGTGGTTCCGAATACAGCAGCCCTCGTGCAGCAGGGGACAGCCGTATTTAATATGAAGTGCACAGTCTGTCACGGAGCGCTTGCTCAGCGGGCCAACGATGTTCGTATCTTTCAAAAAACAGCAGCTCAAATCACGGCCGCGAAAACTCTGCGACCGATACCTCATGCAAACGTTGTTTGGCCACTGGCACCTGAGATTCTTGCTCTCGAAGCCGCCTTCAAGTAGACCTCACCGCATCTTCAGACTTCATCGCCGGCTTCAGAGAGCGCTTACCGTCCAGTCGTCGAGATAAACAGAGACGAAGTCCGTGCGGATCCCAGAGGTCCCCCAGCTGAATGTTCCATCTCTGACTTGCAGGACTTCCTGCTCATTGATCGAGAAAGCAAGGAGGGTACCAACGGCCGAAAATTTCAGCTTATGCCAGGTATTGAGACTGATAGGCCCGAACTGTTTCTGGGCCAGAGTCGTGTACTGCCCGCATAACTTCTTCTTGATCGTCACGAGGCCGTCCTGGCGAAGCGAGGCGACGTAGAGATCATTTTCACTGCGATAGCGGGTAAAAAGGTGGAGACCGCAGGTTGTGCAAG
>JBGSTX010000344.1:0-7007 GCA_041736305.1 Oligoflexus sp.
ACGCCGTATCGTTGGTGTGAAGGGTCGATAACACCATGTGACCGGTGATGGAAGCCTGAATCGCGATGCGGGCCGTCTCAGGGTCACGAATCTCACCGATCATGATCACGTCTGGATCTTGGCGGAGAATCGCACGCAGTCCGCTGGCGAAAGTCATACCGATCTTGTCTTTGACTTCGATCTGACCGACGCCAGAAATCTGGTATTCGACCGGATCTTCAATCGTTAAGATATTGATATCACTCGTATTAATATGCATGAGGGCCGCGTATAGGAGCGTCGATTTACCAGAACCGGTAGGACCGGTAACGAGGACGATCCCGTGCTTCTGCTCGATCAAGGAACCTAGTGCTTCGTAGGTGCGTTTTTCGAGACCCATCTGATCGAGGCGCTTACCACCTGCCGACTTATCGAGAAGACGCATTACGATCCGCTCGCCGAAAGCGACCGGGATCACAGATAGACGAACGTCGATGTCTTTGCCTGCAACCTTAATCGATATGCGTCCATCCTGAGGCACGCGCTTTTCAGCGATATCGAGCTTGCCGATAACCTTGATACGTGAGGCTAGGGAACCACCGTGACGCTTTGGGATCTGAGTCTTATCATGGAGCATACCGTCGATGCGGAAGCGCACGAGCACTTCGTTCTCGGAAGGCTCGATGTGAATATCCGAAGCTCTTTCCTTGACCGCTCGCGCCAGAAGGCTGTTCACGAGACGAATCATGGGTTTTTCATCGTCGGATGATTCAAGCAAGTCGCGGGTTTCTTCGAGCTCTTCGTCCCCGACGTCACCGACGTTCAATTCGTCGAGCACCTTCTGCGAGGCGTCATTAGCCCGTTCGAAAACGCGGTTGATAGCGTTCTCAATCACCGAAGGAGGACTGACGATCATATTGATGTTGGTGGAAAGAATAAGACGCAAGTCGTCGAGAGGGTGGATGTTCAGGGGATCAGCCACCACGACCGTAACGTTGAAATCGTCGCGCGCGATAGGAAGTATCTTATTATCGCGACAGAACTGAATGGGAATATTATCGACCAGTGTAGGGTCGATGTCATTGAGCGGCAGTCTATCGTAGTAAGGCAGATCGAGCTGCTGAGCTAGGGCCCGCAGCATGTCCTCTTCACTAACGTAGTTGTTAGCTATGAGAACTTCGCCGAGCTTCTTCGTGTTGCCCTCTTCGAGCTGTTCACGGAGAGCTTCGGCCAGTTGCTTTTCAGAGATGGCCTTGGACTCGACCAGAATCTGACCCAGCGTCTTATGCTGCAGACTGCGGAAATCTACAGAGGGCAGTCGCGTCCACTTAGGAGGAGTTGCCTTGAGGCCCTCCTCTAGCTTGGCTAATTTGGCTTCTTTATCGAGTATATCCGTCATCTTTATTTAACCTGCTGTTGAGCGTCAAACGTTTCGACCCTCGAATCCCTAAGTACAGCCTATCACATTGGTGGCTCTACGGGCTCGGGTAGATCCATCGGCTCGGGTGGCGGAGGGGGGGGTGGCGGAGGGGGTACCGACCCAGGATCGCCACCATCAGGAACCGCTCCTCCGAAAGAGTCATCTCCACCTTCGGGAGAGAAAGGAACAGTCGTGGGATCTTCCGGTCGCGATTCGCCTTCTGCACCAGCCGCGGGAGACGCAGAGGGGGTAATTCCGCCTTTATCTTCGAGCATCTGGCGGCGCATGGCCTCCATTTCGCGTTCTTCTTGGAGATCATTTTCATCAGGTTTGTACTTGCCGGCTTCTTTGTTTGGCAGGGCTTGCATGAACTCATCATCTTCATCACTGCCGAAGGCTTGCGACATCAACTTATCGCGTTCGGCTACGCTCTTGTCATAGATCGCAGCTAGATCGTTGGCGCCGTAGACTACGTGCGGCGTGAGGAAAATCATCAGACTCGAAGTTACCTTCTCCATCTGGGTGTTGCGGAAGAGCCAGCCGAGGATGGGGATATCGCCAAGTAAGGGGATCTTATTGAAAGTTTCGACTTCCGTGCGACGTACCAAGCCCGAGATTACAGCCGTCTGTCCGGTCTTCACCGTAACGAGCTGGGAAGACTGCCGCTTGTTGATGTTCGGAGTACCCGTTGCAGCATCATAGTCGCCTTCGTTGGCTTCGATGTCGAGTTTCATCGTCACATAATTGCCCGAGTGGCTGATGTTGGGCTTGATTTCCATGCTGAGGTCAGCCGGTTCTTTTTCGATCTTTTCGATGTTGCCCTGGCCGATAGCGGCGGACTGGACAGCTGTTTTATAGAAAATGGTCCGACCGACTACCAGTTTGGCGACTTCGTTGTTGAGAGTCATGAGTTCCGGAGACGATAGAACGCGGGTATTACCGTCGCTTTTGATCATAGAAATCAAACCGGCTGGGGTCACTTCACCGATCCCTGGGATATTGATTTTCTTACCAGAGAGAACACCGATCGTGAAATCTTGTCCCAAGGCACTGGCTATCGAGAGCTTGGTTGCATCGCTGACCGGCTGATTAGAGTTGGCATTCCCTGATCCAAGGATCAGAGGAGCAACTTTGTTACCCTGCCAACCGTAGGCCTGGACGCTGTTACCCGACTTGTTGCCGAGGATGGTCGAAGTTCCGAACTTGAATGCATTGGTAAGGCTTACATCGAGAATATCGCCTTTGACGAAGACCTGTGGCCGACGCCGGTCGAGTTTTCTGATGATACCGTTGATCGTTTCGTAAGCGCTTCGTGAGCCGGTGATGAGAAGGGAGTTGGAGCTTTCATCCGCAGTAATCTTGACATTGTCACCGAGGTCAGCAACGGCGGCCGGCTCATCGGCGGGTCCACCTGTGCGAATGCGACCAGGCACCTGACCAATGGTACGTACCGGAGTGCTCGGGCTGCGGCGGCCGGCGGTGTTACCACCTTGGGCTAGAGATGAAAGGGTACTGGCAATCTTCTTCGCATCAGCATAGTCTAAGAAGCGTACTCGAATTGCAGCCTGGTTCGCCGGGTCATCGACCGGAAAATCAAACTTCTTCACGAGGTCTTTCACATCTTGAATCGTCCGAGGTGGTCCGAAGATTACGACCGAGTTTGAGCGTTCGTCGACCGTAACTTTGAAACCAGCTGTCGTCGTACGACCCGCGGTACCGCGTTTGCTGGCTTCAGAGGCCTGCAGGATTTCCTGGACCTTCGCTGAGATAGCTTTAGCATCGCCGTAACGAATAGGAACCAAAGAAACTTTTGGTTGCTGCCCAGCGACGTCGAGCAATTCAATAATCTGTAGGATGCGACGAACTTTATAACCCGTATCACTGATGATCAGAGTATTGGTCGGCGCATAGGGAATAATGGAGTTGGTCGAAACCAGCTGCTGCAGCGTCTGCTGCACTTGTTTGGCATCGATATAGCGCAGGGGAACGATCTGCGTAATCAACTTATCTGTACGAGGTGCCCAAGCGGTACCCTGGTAGATATGGAGATTGCCTTTCAGGGCGTTGCGCGTCGGCAGAATCTTGATCACCTTACCTGTCTCAACAGTCGTATAGCCGGCGACGTTGAGTGTGGAGAGGAAAGCTTGATAGGCTTCTTCCTTGGTGACCTTCTTCGGCGAAATCATTTGGATCTTGCCTTGAACACCTTTGCCGATGATCACGTTCTTACCGGTCCAAAGCGCAACCGCACGTATAATATCCTTGATTTCCGTCGGTTCAGGAAAGTCGATACTGACTAGCTCCTGGCCTTCGGGAATATTATCGGCGCCTGGATTCTCTGGACGCTTGTTGGCATTTCCCTGACCGAGTTCAGGTCCCTTCGGCAGCGGAGCGCTGTCGCTGGGTCCTTCCGGTTCGTCTGGGAGCGACTCATCAGGCGTTGGAGGCGGATTGATCGCATCGTCTTGGGCAAAAGCGGGGCTGAGTGAGCCAAAGCTCAACAATGCAGCTATAGATATATGGCGTAAACGGATCACTCTACATCCCCCTCGTGTGAAGCAGAAAGTCTTCCTGGCCATGTAAGTAGCCTCCCTGCTACTTTAATTCAATGCTTAGGTTACAGGGTGACTTGCCACCCCGTAAGTACTCGAGGCGAATCTGCTTATCAGATTGCAGCGCCTCATAGATGGCAAAACCTTTTTCCGGTTGAGCCATGCTCTGACCATTCACAGCCGTGATCACATCACCGCTGTTAAGATTGGCTTTCGTCCACAAAGATCCACCCCGGACACCGATCAACTTAAACCCTATCATCGCGTTATCTTTATGGTAGGGAACGAGACGACCGGTATCGAGAATTTTACTGAAACCGGGGCCTAGGGCTTCTTCGACCACGCTGCTCTCGAAGCTAATTGAACCAGCGGGACAATCACTCGATGAGGGTTCAGGTTCTGCAGCTACTGCCGGAGTCGCAGATGCAGCGGCAGGAGCTGTCGACACGCCATCGCTTTTAGTCATAAGAGAGTTGGTTTCCAAGCACTCTTTGACACCGTTGTTGTTTAACACAACTCGGCCTTCATCGATCGCGAAAATCTGAGCTTGGTCAGCTCCGATGATGCGATCGCCGACACGATAGATGTCAGCTATAGTATATCCTTTTTCCATGATAGTAGCCAAAGAGGTCTCCGGATCTCCGGTGTGTATTATTCCGAAAAGTTCGACATTGACTGTGGGTTTCTGGCACTTGTCGTTCGGATTGAAAGCTGCGCCCTGCCGGCCGTCACCGGGATCAGCCTCGTCGGGGACAGCCCCTGCCGAGTTGAAAACGTTGCGGCCCACTATCGCCTTCCTGAACTCACGAAAATTCGTATCTTTACCAACTCGTGGCCGGTCTATCTCTTGTTTAGGTTTGATGCGATGCTTCATAGCGGTATCCGATATAAAGACCAAAGCTCCGGCTGATGTGATGGACGCCAGCACGTAAGCGGCGAACAAAACGATGAGACTGCGGCCAGCGACTCCGATAACGAGGCGACTAAAGTCCTCGTTCGATCGCCAGTAATCCAGCATTTTGTCTCTAATCTCCAGAATCTGCATCGTAATTCCTACTGGATCTGTATACCCAACGTGGAAACTGCCCCACCCCGATTCAAGCGAACTTCGATATCTTTTTCATTCTTCAGCTGATTGAGCAGCTTGATAGCTCCGGCTGCGTCGCGAAGGGGAATTCCGTTGATTTCCTCGACGATATCACCGTTTTGAAAGCCGGCTTTCTCATAGACCGAATTCTCCCGGATACGGGTCAGCCTGAATCCTTTGAGCTCTCCACCGACCATATTCGGCTCAGCCTTGGCATCTTGCAGCACTTTGGTCAACTGATCGGCCGATAGGAGGTTCCTCTTGAATTCTTCGGTCAATTTAATTGTCGAACCTTTCCTCTCAAAGCCGTCCTCTCTAAAGGATTCGGGCGGAGGCCGCGAGGCTATGCGGTCCAGCGGCAATGCGCCGCCCCCACTCGGCCGCTGTCCCTTACGTCGGCCTGCCGGCATTTCAAATTGGGCCATCTCGAGATACTCACGCCCACCGTTTCGCTCTAGGATCACGCGGTCATCATAGATTTCCACGAGTTGGACATTTTCTACGATCGGATCACCAACCATGTAGGAACCCGTTTTCTTCTTTTCAGTGTTATCGATCATCGCTAGCCCGTTGAATGGATCGCCCGCGGCGATCACTCCGGTCAATTTCAAGGGCAAGTCGCTGCGTACCAGCCGATCTGAGGCCGTCCGACTCTTGGGTGTGCTGCCCTCGATGCTGTCGCCGAGCTTCCCCTCGCTGTTGAAGATGTTACGATCCATAATCAAATCAAGATCAGCTCTATTGAAAGTAGCAGCATCGATGCGTGGGGTATCGTTCGCGGCTTTTTCACGGCCAGCGCGCGTGCTTTTGCCGACGGGCAAGAGGACGATCGACATATAAAGAGACAGCGTGCTGGCGAGTACGAAACTTGCCACCAGAAGACCGAGGATCCGCGCGGGTGAAAACTGCCTGAGGAATCGGATAGCCCGAAGCAGCTGCTTGCGATCGATTGAATTGAGTACCCTTTGCATATTCGGCCTATTAAAAGTTCTCAGACTTTTGCAGCATGTTAAGATGCGATCGATGAGCGTCCAATAAGGACAAGCCTTTCTTCGATCTTAGGCATGCAGGCTCTTTCCTAACGCATCTATCGGTGGATCGACTAGTCCTGCATGAGTTTTTTTTTCGGGTACGACTCGGGACTTGCCCAAATAGAAGGTCAAAATCACATGTTTTGAGGGGATTGCCGGGACAGTAAAAGTTCTTTAATAAACTGCGCGCAGGTACCAGCGGTAGCGAATCCGATCGTTACGGCGTAATCCGCGGCCTCATATCGGGGAAGACGTCGTTCTTCGAGTTCTTGCAGACGAGTCTCCAAAAAGCGCCGACGTTCACCGATGTCGGCTATAGCCAGGGCCTCGGCCAGCTTGGGGCGTTTCGAGAGTTCACCCTCGTCCCGCAACAGTCTGTATAACACTTCCGACTGGGGTGTAGCTAGCCAAAGGGTTTGTCCAAGTTCTTTGAGAAGTTCCCAATTTTCGTCCCTTTCGATAGCCCCACCGCCAGGGATGATAATGTGGTTGAGAATCTTGCTGAGGGAGCGAATGGCGTCTGTCTCCATCTGCCGAAAAGCCTCTTCCCCTTCGCTTTTGAAGATATCGACCACAGTCCTCCCAGCCTTCTTTTCGATCCAGAGGTCGAGGTCGATGACGCCAAAACCTAAAAGTTTGGCCAGCTGATGGGCCACTGTGGTTTTACCGCTCGCCGTGCTGCCGATGATCACGAGATTAGGGAAGACCTTGCGGTTCAAGGACGGAAGATCATAGTATTTTTTCAAGGTTGCTAATCCACTTCAGCATATAAGGGCAGCCATCCTTCACCAGTCTCGACCTCTACATCGTGCGGCGGAAGCGTCGGCACCCGGGTTTTCTTCTTGCTCTTTGCTCTTACAAGTTTGAAAAATTGCGAGAACTTTGTCAGCATCGTTCTAACATTGAGCTTAGACGATCGTGAAGGAAAAATATGCATC
>JBGSTX010000352.1:0-11858 GCA_041736305.1 Oligoflexus sp.
GATCCTTAATTCTTCTAATGGTCTTTGACCTTTTTGACGGTTTAGTTGGATTTTCTTCAGATTTTTCTATCAATTTTATCTCAAAGCTAAAATCTTGAGGAAGCCTGTGGCTTATATAGTGAACTTCGTATGTCAGGCTTAAGTTCGCGTCAACGAAATTATCGGCACCTCAAACTCTTCTTACTTTTCTGGCTTTGACGCAAGCGCATAAGAAAATTCCAGCTTCTCTGGGTAAACCTCAAGAGTTTGCCCATATTGCGGGAGAATTTCAGAGAGCTTCTTCACAGGTGGCCAGCTCAAGACTAAAGGCCAGATCGGCTTCAGACAGACTGTCCTTGTAGGAAGCGTCAGATGAATCAACACTATTCGTTCCAGCTATCGACCCCATTGGGGTGGATGCTAATCATGAATACTATCCTCTCAACTCAGGGAAACTAATTGTTGTCGACAAATCCACGGGCCTCGCTTCAGCAATGGATGGTAAAATATATTCAGATCTGGAAGTGATTCGTCATATTCAGGAGGTCAATTTTGGTTTGCAAGATCAAATGGAGCTCTTAGAAAAATATGTTTGGTGGGAGTCCGTAGTCAAACTTGAACACAGCGTGGGCGCTGAGAAGGTAAACCTAGGAGAGTTCCGGGAAACTGGCCTCTATCGCGGAGAAATCGCCGATCCGAATTTTGAAGACACCATGACGTGAGGTTCCTGTCGGGCCTTCAGCCCCCACAAAGTAGAAGGATCTACCGGCCCCCACAGAGAAAGAATTTCTCAACAAAGCGCAAAGCAAGTCGTATCCGTGGATACCGTATTCCCATTAATATGGACCAGGCCGCCAGGTCTCGCAAGATCGATGGCAGCATCCTACCTAATCAAGGCCTCTCGCAGGTTTCAACGAAATATCTAAGTACACAATAAAGAATTGTTTGACTTACTAGATAATATTACCTAACAATCATTTAAACAATAGGCGAAATTTAAGGAGAAGTCTCATGCTTCGATGGGTTTCAAGTTTTGCTTTCTTTTGTATCGCGATGACAACAGCAAACGCTGCATCGGTCTCAGTCAGCAAGTCAAAGCAATCTTTTCGTTCGCCAGAAGAAATCCTAGGAGCGCTGAAAGATCATGAGAACAGCTGCGAAGCAGGCTGCACTTACTACGTTAAGGGTCTGAAGCAATCAAAGATTGTGCGCAGCGATAATGAAGGCCAGATCGTCTGGCAGGAGTTAAAGACCCTGATTACAGTTCGTCAGTTTGTAGCCTATAGTGAAAGTCAGAAAAAAGATGGCACTCTTCTGCTCAAATCCGAATATCCAGAACAGAGCATTTTGGAAGAACTGAGTGCAAGCACCGGGCTACAACATCAAAGTAGCTTTCGCAATTTCCGTGTCTCTTGGGAATTAAGCCCTGTAGCAGGAGGTACTTTCGTTAACGCACGCATGGAAGTTGATCACTCCTTTCCTGAGGCACTTAATAAAATTATCGAACAGGAACTGAAAGCAAGCATCGATAGCGCCTTGCAAAGTATGTAAGCTGACGAGCGCTAGCCAGCCGACCTTTTGAAAGTCGATGGAAAGAACAAATCCGGCTGACTAGCGTGCTTTTTCACCTAATCTTGTCGGCAGGAATGAGCGGACTGAGATGCTCAAGAAACTGTTTCTCGGTGATTTCGTCGATAGCAGTCTCAAGTTGATTCAGAAAACAGACGACAAAAAAAGCTGTTCAAACGATCTCCTACCAGAGTCGATCGCGAACAGCAATTAATCACCGTGATGAGAATACGCGCGTCTTGGACCAAGAGTAGGGATCTCTCAGCCCAAGCTTTTTAGAGTCGACCGGCCACGACAAAGTCGATGCCGACAGTGCTTTGGTCAGCAGCGCAGCCTTTAGTGCCGTCGCTATCTGGAATCATGAGAGTGATGTGATGAGGACGGCCCCAGTAGAGATACTTGTTGAAGGCTAGGGCTTCGTCGAGGAGCGCTTTACCCACGGCACAGCTGGCATCTTTAGCCGTCGAGTAGGCTTTGGAGTCGACGAGTTTCATAGTGTAGCCGGCGTTATCGGCAAACATGAGCGCGCTGTAGTTGCAGAGATTTTCATCTTCGACAAAAGTAGCTTTGATTAGCCCGTTATCGAGAGAGTAATCGGAAGTTAAGGTCTTAAAGCTTGCTTGGATTTCCTCCAGAGCTTCAGGTCCCGAGACTTTCTGCGTCGTTGCGGCGCCACAGACATAGCCGCCATTATTGGCAAGCCATCTTTCGCCAGGCAAAACGAGATCTTCGGCTGCGACAGCTGAGAATGAGGACGAGAGAAGGGTCGCAAGCAAGGCTTGTTTCAGCATAGTAAACTCCTGATAACATTGAATCGCTTCACATAGTGATAATGATAATCAACATTATCTAGGCTTGTCAAGGCTGAGATGCAGCTAAGGTTTCTTTCTCTTATTGGGCGTCGAGTTCAGCTGCTAAATAAGACCGCACCTCAGGCAGAGACGTCATCGACCGCAGCTGATCGATCGCATCAACAACTTTTGCTGGATTATTCTGATGTACATGGATGAGGGTCCGGGCTGCCATCTGTTGTAGGTCCGCGTCGGGATAACGAAGTGAGTTCTGTACCAGCTTCTGGTACTCGCGGCTGCTCATATCGCGATAATCAATTGCTTTGTAAGCTTCGCGCAGAACGTCCTTATCCTTTTCCTTTTCAAGCACACCCAAGAGCAGTTCATTAATCTCGACTTGAGGCAGGGAACGTAAGCTATAGACCGCTGCAGCACGGATCTGGGATCGAGCCGACATCGTTTCTGCCTCCAGAGCTGAGAGATATTCAGGTGCTCCGTGATTACCCATAGCGGCCAGAATAGTTGTCTTTTGCTCACTGCGCTCAGGCTTAGCCAATTCACTCAGCATAAAAGGTGACACCTTGCTAACTTTCTCACCAAGTTTCTGAGCCAGCGCACCGGCGCTCAGGAGAGCCGTACCAGAGACTTCTTGATCCCGACTCTTTTCAGCCAGGGCAAGCATACGCTCAGCAGCATCAAGACTGGGCCGAGGGTGATCGCTGATTCCTACGATAGCCTGAACTCTACAGTAAGAGTCTGGGCACGCATCGGCGAGCCTGAGCAACTCGTTTATAGTCTCAGCGCTGCGACTCTGGGCCAGCGCGCCGAACATGAGGGAAAGCCTTCGCCTGGCGCTTTCGCCGCTACTGCCGGTCGAGAGAATCTTTTCGCTTATCTCACTGGCTCGGCTTGGCTCATCTTGCAAAGCCTCTTTAAGCAGAGAAAATATCTTATAAACCTCACCGCTCGAACTGCTTCCTTCAATCTGATCGATACGTTCTACAATTTTCTCATAGTCCGCTGGATTGCTCACCGCAGCTTCCTCCTGGGGCATGCTATCGATTTTCACCTTCTTCAGATTTTTCTGAACTGAGGGAATCGTCGAGTAGGCTAGCGTTTGCTCCTTGAGCTTCATCGATATCAGCGTCCGATAAGATATCGGAGGACTCGTATCGTAGTGGACAGTCAGGATACCCTCAACGCTGAGGAGCTTGCCTTCAGGACTATAGATATAGCGAAATCCATTCTCTTGCTGGTCGAGCTTGATACCCCGCCCTTTATAGGCCAACCAAGTCTTGCTCACTTCCAGAATCTTGCCAGACTCCGCGGCATAGCGAGCGGTATAAGTTCCGAGATCATCTTTTTCTTCTCGCTCTGCCGAACGAGCTTGAGTCTGCTTCCAGCCTTTGGGAAGGATGACCTTGTGCAGAAAGCCAAGCTGTATTTTCTGAATTTGGAGCGGGATCTCGTCGGGAATCAAATGTTCGAGATATACCTCGCCGCTACTATAGACGCTTCTTATGGGTTTTTGCTCGAGTATCCTAAAGTCCTGCAGCAGATCTTTACCCAACATCTTAGCCCGGCTGAGGGAGGACCAGCTGCTGACAATCGCCTCGTCATCAAACGCCTCCTGCTGGAGAACACCTTCAAGATCAAGCAGCATAGTATTTCCAGAATCACCTTGCTTCTCTTCCAGCTGGATGAGCACGGCGTATTCATGCGAACTACTGTTCTCTGGAGCTGAATCTTTGTCAGAAATGGTACTACTCTCAGCTAAAGATGCTGTCTTAGAATAGAGGATGTAGGTGACGGCGACACCCAAAGAAACGACTATTAGTATTTTCTTAAGAGATACGTCCATCACAAAATTCC
This sequence comes from Oligoflexus sp., assembly GCA_041736305.1. Classification (GTDB taxonomy): domain Bacteria; phylum Bdellovibrionota_B; class Oligoflexia; order Oligoflexales; family Oligoflexaceae; genus Oligoflexus. The sequence goes on from JBGSTX010000352.1 coordinate 4,212, forward strand.
TCCATTCGGTTCCAGAGCGATCAATACTACTTGCAGAGCTTAAGGTTCTTATCGCGAATATCAGCCAGGTAGCCGAGAGATGCAGTCGCCATCTGTGCTTCGATATCCTTCAGATCCTGGGAGTAGGCTGTAAGAAGATCGACGTGCTCCCCAAGCACTTTATCGATTTCTTCCGTCACAAATTTGCAGTCTCCCAAGCTATAAGGTTCTTTGCCCATCCTCGAGAAAGAGGTGCCGAAACTGGGAACATCTCGTTCAAGTAAGGGCTTTGGATCCCAGACCGTATGCTGCCATTCCCAGGATGTTTTCTCGATCCCAATCCGTTTAAGGACTCTCTTCCATAATGCTTGATCGATATCTGCCGGTAGTAGGCCCGCGACGCCTGCCTTAGCAAGGATGAAAACCTCACCGTCGATGCCGCTTATCTCGCCACCGTCTACCCCGATGTGACCATAGGCAAATTGGTTGGCGGGGATGTAGCCCAAGTTCGCTGTAGCTGCGATACTGAGATCCAGCATCTTTACGAGGCCACCAATCTCTGCTGAAGCAAATTTAAGGGCCTGAATTCCACCGGCGAGACCGGCGCTGATAGAGGTCTTCGGCTTGAACAATACAGTCATCATCTGATCGTTGCGAACGCCGATTTCAGCTTTGAGTCCAACCTCACCACCTATATTCCCACCCACTTTAACGCCGAGGAAAGGAACGGGGTAATAAACTGTTTCTAGGTTTAAATCGCGAGTAAAGCTTTGGTCGAGGTTCTTGCCGACTTTACCACTGTATTTGTCCTGCCCAAGAAAGCGAACATGAGCTTCAAGACTGGTCGTTGCAAGGTCAGCCACTGCACCAAGATCGAGTATAGAACCGCGACCATCTATGCCGACTCGACGAGAGAAGACGTAACCATCCAACCAATAGGCCGCGGTGACAGCACGCTGAGAGCCGAAAAATCCCTCCTCGCCTTTGCCTTCGACCAACAAGTTGGTCTCAGCGCGGAATTTGCCCTTTTCGCCGAAGAATAGGTAGGCATCGCTACTGCCGACTGCGCTCTTAAGACTGGTAATTTTCGGATTTTCGCGGACGTAGCGGGCAAGGTTGAAACGCTCGGAACTTTTATCTTTCACTTCAGCTAAAACAATTGCTTCATCGTCAGAGTCTTTCTGATTACGCCCACAAGCGGAGACTATGCTCGCTATTGTGAGCACCTGTAAAGTTTTGAGTCGCCAATCAATCCGCATCAACATCAACTCCGCTTTGAGAAATAGCACGCTACTCATTCCCCTAAGCAATTTGTTTGCCCAAATTTTATGCAGGTAAATTCGACCCTTATACTCAGCTCCCCTTGACAGTCGTTAGAAGACTGACACAGCCAATTCAGCAGCAAGCCAGCGGTAAAACTAAGAATCAAAAAATGCCAGGAGCGCTAGAGCCCAGAGAATCTTAAGATGCGAAGAGAGTCTATTCGCGAATCATGGAGAAACCCGATGGCGAAGTCTGCATCCGTAGCCGAAGAAGTAGCTGCCCACTATGATAATCTCGACCGCTTTTACCGAGAGATCTGGGGAGAACATGTGCATCATGGATTATGGGAGACAGGGCGCGAATCCCCCGAAGAAGCGACTCTCCTTCTGAGCAAGCGAATGGCTGAGTTGGCAGAAATTAGAGGCGGTGAGCGCGTGTGTGACATTGGTTGCGGCTATGGTGGCACATCTCGCTTTTTAGCAAATAATTATGGAGCCCGCGTGCTCGGTCTCACCCTCTCTCAAAAGCAGTTCAGCTACGCCAAAGCTCAGAAAAATACGACAGCAGGACCAGAGCTCGACTTTCTCTGCGAGGATTTCCTCACGGCGGATTTGCCGAAGGAAGGCTTCGATGCTCTTATTTCGATAGAATGTATCGAGCATATGGCGGATAAGCAGGCTTTCTTTGAGAAGGCTTACAGCCTCCTTCCCTCAGGTGGACGCTTTGCTTTTGCTGTCTGGACGAGCGCAGAGTCGGCAAGCGAGTGGCAGAAACGAAGCCTTCTCGATCCGATCTGTAAGGAAGGTCGGATGCCTGATCTTCCCCGTGCTAGCGAATGGCGGCGGCTTATCGAAGACGCAGGATTTAAGCTCACACATCAGAGTGATGTGGCCCAGCAGGTCAAGAAAACCTGGGCAATATGCTGCCGACGCCTTATTAAAAACGTCCTCGTCGATCCCTCTTATCGCCAGTTCCTATGGAGCGATCCGGCCAATGATAAGGTCTTCGCGCTCACTCTCTTCCGCCTCTACCTAGCCTTTGAAACGAAGGCTATGCGCTACTGGCTTTTTGCAGGCAAGAAGCCATAAGCGCATTTTTCTGTAAAAGAGGGAAGGGGAGTACCTCACCGAGGGCTAAGACGATAGAAGTCCCTTCAGAGCGCCAGCGGAAGCATAAGCACCCGTTGGCGTCCCCCCCAGGAGCTGGGCCAGCGAATAGAGCAGTTGGGTATGCGGTACATTCATGCAGTCGAGAATTCGCCCCGTTTTATAAGTCGCCAGTCCCCGCCCACCCACCAGATAGTAAGGCATATCTTTTCTACTGTGCGAAGCCCCCTGGGCGATTTCCGTAACGACCAGCACGAGAGAATTATCGAGCATAGACCCGCTGCGACCGGCTCGTGGTTCCGGTCTTGCTGCTAAGAGATCGAATAGGGTAACAAGTTGCTGATTCAGCCATTTTTTCTGCTGGGCGTGGATGGCTCCACTGTTGTGCGAAGCCTGATGACTCTCCATCGGCCCTTCGTTATTCCAGCGCTTGAGCCAATCAAAATCCATCTTGATCGGACTCGTATGCCGAGAGAACTGCAAGGTCGCGACCTGCGCCAGACCACATTCCATAGCCTGCACAAGGTTTTGCATTTGCATCTTCGTGATCAAGGGCGCGGTTTTATCAGTCCACTTTTGACTGTCTTCAAAGGGGAAATCCCCTAGGTCATACGCCCGGCAGCTGCCCGTGCTCTTCAAGAGCACCTGAATTTGTTTGAGGTGCTGTTCGAGCTTAGTCTTCTCCCGATCGAGATCGGTCTTTGCGAGCAGACTCCGCAGTTCTTTTTCCACGTTCGTAAGTAGGCCTGTATCTATAGAATCAGCCTGCAGCCCACTGCTTTTGAAGAGTCTTTGATAAACAGCCAGTGGATTATCGTCAGCGATCTTTTCGGCGCCACCAGGAAGGAAACTAATCGAATGCCCCTGATTTTTACTGGCTTGGACGCCAAGATGCAGAAGAGGCTGCCTGAACTGATCGGCAAGATGAACATCGAGCGAGCCTTCCGCAGGATTCGTGCTGCCCGAGAGTAGGCAGCGAGCCGCCTCATCGTGCCCATCACCCGAGCCATCGAGGAGATTCAAGCGGCGAAGCAAGACCAAGTGATCGCGATAGGGCGCAAGAGGTGCGAGCGACTCAGGCAGATCCACGATAGGGCCAGATAGCTCCGAGGGATGCCACTGCTCAAGAAAGGCTCCATCCGGATGATAGATCACGATAAGCCGTTCGGCTTTACTAGGATCAAACGAAGTGGGAGAAGTCTGGCCGAGGGTCTCACGGGCCCAGACCAAAGAAGCCAGACCAGCCATGTACTGCAGAAAAATGCGACGCTCCATCATCCCTATTTCCTCCACGCAAAACTGTCGGAACTGACGAAGTCTATCATCACCGCCCGCAGACTCTTGTCCTCTTGCAGCGCCGCCTGAACTGAGTTCTGCAGGCACTGATCTGAGCTCTGTGCCACGTGACCTTGAGCATAGCGAAGGTACTGTATACCGAGACAGGCTTTGGCTCGCGGACTCTCACTCAGCAAGGTTCCTAGTTCGGCAAAAGTCTCGAAAGGAAGAGCCAGAGGATCGGACAAATTCACTGGGCCCTTAATTTCCCCTGAAACATCAATCGGCACGCCCGGCTTCTCCGCGTAAGCAGCTCGCAAAAGACCGATTTCGTCAAAACGCTCGAATCCGAAACCCACATTGTCGATATACTGATGACAGGAGGCGCATGAATTGCTGCCATCGCTCTGCTCTCCCTGTGAGAGATGCCGGGCCAAGCGCTCGCGCATAGTCAAACCGGGAGCAGGCGGAGGAATCGTGGTATCCACATTCGCCGGAGGGGGTGGAAGATCTTGGCAAAGAAGTCGATTGCGCACAAAAACTCCACGTTTGATCGGCGAGGCTTCTGTGGAATTAGCGTAGGTGGCGAGAATGGAACCTTGGGCGATCAATCCGCGACGCTCTTTGTCATAGTCTACCGACTGCCAATCCTGAGCTGGGAGCGGAAGCCCATAATGCAGAGCTAGTCGGCGTGAAAGCGGACTGGCATCAGCTGCATACAGATCTTTGACGCTAGCGTTCTGTTCGAAGATCAAATTCACCATAAAGCGCTTGGTTTCTTCCAGCATATCCGCGCGCAGCTGCGCAGTGAGCTGCGGTCTGTCGCGGGTGACATAAGGCAAAGAACCGACACCCAACCACTGTATGGCGAAGTCTGCAAATGTTTCGCGGGCTGCGCTGCTGCCTAGCAAACGCTCCGCTTCGCGACGACGGACGGCCGAATCCTTAATGCTGCCGTCTGCAGCTCTAGCGAGCAGAGACTTGTCCGGGGGAGCTCCGGTCAGGGTATAGGCAAGAGCACTGGCCAGCTCAAAGCTGTCGAGCGCAAAGGCGTTCATCGGTGCGACGAAGCTACCCAACTCCGATCGATAAAGAAAGTAGGGCGACTGGAGCATAGTCTCCAGAATTTTTTTCCTCTCCATAGCTGCATAGCTTGCAAGCTCCTCTACCGTCAGTGGACGCCGATAGAGTCGGAGACCGATTTCTTCAGCAAAACAGCGGGCATTCGCACCGCAGCTGCTTTCCGGCAGAGCTTTTCCGGCGATTTCACGCGCCGCCTTGCCAAAGACCAGAAGGTGGCGATCGGTGACGACAGCTGCATCTGCGTTGTTGTTGTAACCCAGTACGTTGGCTGGCTCAGGCCAGAATCTTAAAGCCTCAATTTCGCGGACACCTAAGATCGCATCCACACTCTGGCGATACTCTCGTTCAGTAAGCAGTCGCAGTTGACGACGCCCGGCATCGCTGCCGGGTGCTTTACAGTCTAGAGCAAGAGCATCTCTAGAATTGAGAGCATAGCGAATGTAACGGGCCACATCGCGAGCGCAGTCGCCTGTACATTCCCCCACTCGACCCAGTGGCATGGTGGAACTGATGCGCGCGGCCAAATCATCGAGCCGATCGCAGCTGCTGCACTTTCCAGCACTGATGAGAAGAGGCGTGCCGACACCTCCCTCCCCAGCTTTTCCGTGACACTGAGCGCACTGTTTTTGATATTGCACCTGCCCTGGCCCAAGATCCTCATATCCGGCAGAGAGAACCACATCTCGTTCCGGCATCGAAAACTGGGCATCCACCCGCTTCACATCTGCAAGCAACTGGACATCACCCGTCCAGCCGGTGAAAAGCGAAGGTTCAGGGTTTTGGGCTTTAATCTGCACCAAAGACCCGGGGCTGTACTGGCCAGATCCCGACCCGTTCTGAACCAGCACCGAGAAAAGCTTTTCTTCGGGATTCAAATCGAACCACTGATTGACGACTTGCTCGCCATTTTTCCAGACGTACCAACCATTGCCTTTTCGCGTGAGATCGGGCGTCTGCTCACTGCTACCGTTGTTGAAGATTAGTTTGATAGTTTGATCGCGAGGATCAGTTTGTTTCTGGTCGATAAAGCCCCGAGACCAGGCCGCTACGTCGGCCAAGGCTCTACCTGGCCAGCGTCCACTGGTCTCGACGAATCTATCTCCGTCCGCATACCAGGTGTAAACGTAAGTTTGCTTCCAGCTGCTTGGCTTTTTGAAAAACACGTAGAAGGAGGCGCTTGAGATTTTCTCCTGAGCCGCAGCACTCCAAGTCCATAGGAGGGCCAAAAATAGAATGAATCGCACGATGTCTTCTCCCAGCAGCAAACGCCAATGCTCCAGATCGAGCTAGGCGAATTCAACTGAATAATCCCACAAATGACTCACAAATAGAAGGAACAAGATTCTTATGAGTGGGGAGGAAATGTTCGCCGCGATAGGCAGTCTTTATCTGGGTAGGTTAGTTTAACTCAGTCTCAGATGCCGCTCGAGCTCTGGGCTAGCAGCTCCGCAGAGATATTTTAGCTTGGCTATCTTCTGATCTTGCTGTAAGATTCGGGTTCTATTTCTTTTACTATCAGGACACGAATTTATGCAATTCGATCCGCCATAACCCCGCCTTCTTCTCACTGCTTTTTCAAAGCATACCACCCTTGCGGTCTCTAATTTGCCCATTGCTATCAATCCAAGAAAAAGGATTCACCATACGATGTTTTTGTCTTCCTCACGCCAGGACTGGCTTGGAAACGTGCGTGCCGATGTTCTTGCGGGCATCGTCGTAGCACTCGCTTTAATTCCTGAAGCTATTGCATTTTCTATAATCGCCGGAGTTGATCCTAAAGTTGGCCTATACGCCTCATTTTGCATCGCGTTTGTCATCTCCTTTGTTGGAGGTCGTCCCGGAATGATTTCAGCAGCGACAGGGGCCATGGCGCTGCTGATGATCACTTTGGTGAAGGAGCATGGCCTCCAATACCTCATGGCTGCGACGGTCCTTACAGGTATCCTCCAGATTTTTGCTGGCTACCTAAAGCTCGGAAGTCTAATGCGCTTCGTGTCTACTTCAGTAGTTACAGGCTTTGTAAACGCGCTTGCAATTCTCATTTTCATGGCGCAATTGCCTGAACTTACAAATGTTACGTGGCAAGTCTATGTGCTGACAGCGGGCGGTCTTGGCATTATCTACCTTTTCCCTTACGTAAACAAAACAATACCCTCACCATTGGTCTGTATCGTTGCCATTACTGCTATTTCCCTTGCGCTTGGTCTCGACATCAGGACGGTGGGGGACATGGGCTCCCTGCCGAACTCTCTCCCTATCTTCCTATGGCCGGACGTGCCCTTGAAATTTGAAACCGTGAAAATTATTTTTCCGTATGCTGCGGGTCTAGCTGTGGTTGGTCTTTTGGAATCTATGATGACGGCAACTATTGTTGATGAACTGACTGACACATCGAGCGATAAGAACCGGGAGTGTAAGGGCCAGGGCATTGCAAATATTGCATCTGGATTTCTTGGGGGAATGGCAGGCTGCGCGATGATCGGTCAATCAATCATCAACGTAAAGTCTGGGGGGCGGGGAAGGCTCTCGACGCTTGTCGCAGGCGTATTTCTACTTATTCTCGTAGTCTTTTTAAATGACTGGGTGTCACGCATTCCAATGGCGGCGCTCGTTGCCGTAATGATCATGGTTTCTATTGGAACGTTCTCATGGAGTTCACTCAAAAATCTACGCCGTCATCATTTTTCCAGTTCGACCGTGATGATCTCGACAGTCGTTGTAGTCGTAGCCACGCATAACCTTGCTTACGGAGTTCTTGTAGGAGTGCTTCTGTCAGGGATCTTCTTTGCTAACAAAATAAGTGAGATCATAAGCATCGAGTCGGCTTTCGATCAGCAGAGTGCCTCGCGAATCTACCGAATTGAGGGGCAAATATTTTTTGCTTCGGCCGAAAAATTCCTAGGGGCACTCGACTTCAGAGAAGCCGTCGAAAATGTCGTCA
>JBGSTX010000365.1:0-25755 GCA_041736305.1 Oligoflexus sp.
TGGCATTGAGGCACTGCGTCGTGCCCCTGGTTAGGGAGGGAGGAGAAGCTCAGCTGTCCGAGCTTTGATCGCCAAGTGTCCGTCATGGATAGATTTAGCGATGTTCTACGGGACGGTTCGAACCCTCGACCTCAACGTTGAGAAGGCAATGGTCTAGCCAAAAAGAAAGAGCCGCAATCAGGTAAGTACCCGACACGGCTCTGTAAAATTGTAGGTGTTAGTGACTTCCGGGGTTACTTACGGGGGTGGCTTACGTCTTGGACTTGACCTTCCTGTACTTGATGAACAACTGCCGTCACCGTCAGTGTCAGCACAGGCACTATCTTTATTATGCTGCCAGCCTTCACCACCCATCAGCTGCATGACGTCGCGTTTGGCCGTTGTAGCCATACCGATGAACTTGCCACTCTCTTCCCCTGAGCCAGCATCAAGACCTTGTGGAAGGCTCGGACCTTCTTAAGCTTGGCCTTGACCACTTCAGGATCCTTCAGCCACTGCTCAGCGAACGTCAGGCCGTCCCAATCAGCCTCGAAAGCGTCTCGGATAGCTTTGCTTCCCAGTAGGTGCTACCGAAGCACCAGCCAGGTAGATATCATCTATCTGCAGGACGCCTTGCTGGTCATAGTACGGAGCTTTCCCCACCATACCGAAGCAAGCCGCATAGTAGTTCTTATCCTTTGAGAAGTGCGAGGTAACCGAAGGCTCCCCTGCACCTAAGTCCACCGACACGAAGCTGAAGCCCTCCTCTGGAAGGACGTAACTTAGTAGGCCCTGCTCCTTACGCGCCAAGCCCTGAACGTTCAACCCACCCCCACCAGCATATCTACCAGTCTTAGTCCCGCAGGCCTTAAAATCCTGGTGCCAGAGGCCGTCTAGTTTAGACAGCTCCGACAGCGTCCTGTTCTGAGTAAGGACCAGGCCACGCTTCTTAACGTTGACCAGCATAGAGCCGCCGTCCCCATAACTATGGAGGTGGGCAGCTTTAAAGCTTGGGCTAGGTATGAAGGGTGGTAGGTCCGGGTTCTGTTGGCGCTTCTTCTTAGATGCCTTACCTTCCTTAGTCCAGAACGTAGGCGCTATACCAAGCTTCCCGATGAACAGCTCGCCCAGCTGAGAGGTACTCTGAGGGTTGAACCGCAGATTGTCAGGGAAGGTAAAAATGAACGACGAGATCGAAGAGCATGGTCTCTACATTCACGACTTGAAGCGTATTGAGCTGAACCCTAATAGCAAGGAACCTGTTGAGACGCTGCTACATGAGTGCATACACGCGGCTTTAGCTGTGTCGGGGTTGGGTGAGGTACTGGGGGATAAGATTGAGGAGGCTGTTTGCAGAGCTGTTGAGACGGTAGCACCGAACATCTACTTTAAAGTTAAATAAATAAAGCCGCCTAGGGAGACTTAGAGCGGCTTTTTCTAATTGACATAGGTGCGCAACGCCGGTAAAACCCAAACACATCAACACTTTGGGAGCTATTCATGAAAGTAATTCTCTTGACCATGCTTGCGTTATCTTCGACGCATCTTTCAGGAGCTGAGTTTTTGAACCAAGAAGAAGCCATTGAAGCACATGAAGTTGAAGGCACCACAATTATCAATCGTGATGAGTTTGAAGCACAGTCAAATCAAGAAGCTATTGTTGTCGATGTTCAGCCACTGGTAAACGGTGAGGAGATTGTTACCGTTGAAAGAAATGGACGTACGGCGTTACTTGTGCCTAGCAGTCTCTTCGATAGGACTGTGGCTGTGACGATGGCCGAAAGTTGCGTATCTGAGTGTAGTGCAAGCGCCGTAGCCGGAGTGCTGGCCGGAGCTCTGGGGGGAGCAGCGTCGGGCGCTCAGGTAGGCGGCGCCCTTGGTGGCCCGCAAGGCGCGGCTGGCGGTGTGGTAGTAGGTGGCGCTATTGGGGGTGTCGCGGGCGGAATTACCGGCTGGGAGGTTTGCCGCATCGGAACCAGCTGTGGTGTTCCTATCATTCCTAACCCCGGTAGCATTGACCTTGAAAGACCCCCAATGATGTTAAAGGCGGACTAAATGGGAACCGTATTTGGAATAATGCTTACGTGGAATCTGCAGAGTGTGACCTGGCTTTTTGTTGGTGCCGCATTCGACGTAATTCTCCATAGGAAAGCTCTTAAGATGGGGCTTGTAGAGTTGCGAAGAATGGCGCTTTCCAGATAGTTGACGACGGCGGGCTCGAAGCCAGTATCAAGCCCGAAAATAACTAAAGCCGCCTTAGGTTTCCCTGGGCGGCTTTTTTGCGTTTGGAGCGGGTGAAGGGTCTCGAACCCTCGACCTTCAGGATGGGAACCTGACACTCTACCAACTGAGCTACACCCGCTTAGGCGTCTAGATCTAACATAGCGCCTCCAACCTCGTCAAATGCCTCCTCAGGTCTCCTCACGTAAAGAGGCGTAGTGCTAGGCTGACTGTGCCGCGCATGGTTCTTAAGGTCCACAAAGTTGAGTTCACTATAGTGCCCTAGCCAATACAGTGACGCACGGCGTAAGTCCTTTAAGGTGATCTTATTAATACCTGCCTTCTTCCACATTTTAGACCAGTGAGCACGCGACAATACCCCCCTTCTTACGGCTAGAGGGCTCATACACTGTCCCATCAGCGCTACGGCACTGGCGTATGTTGATCACAAGCTTACCGTATAAGCCGTGCTTCTCCATTACCTTAGCAGCCTCGAATATAGCCGCCCTTTTACCAGCTATAAAGTCCTGTTTGCGTAGACCGAACACTTCGTCAGTCCTCAGCGAGAAGAAGTAGCCTAGTAAAACCATCAGGCTAACTTCAGCAGTCGCGGCGTCACCTAGGAAAGCGAATATCTGGTCGGGTCTAAGGGTGTAGGTCAGCAGCGTCGATCTACTCCGTTCTGGTCGGTTCTATAACATGAGATCGTGCCTGTGCTGGACGTAGCCTTGCTCCTGCATCCACCTATAGAATGCTCTAAAGGACACGTTACACCGATTGTGATGGTTAGCCGTCCAGGCGTTCTTGCTAAGCTGCTCGTACAGCTGACCGACTACAGGTACCAGTCGTTATAGTTCGGCTTATCTTAAAAGTAGGGTAGGACTTCGCAGAGCCGGTCTTTGTAAACTTGGATAGTGCTAGGATGCTTGCCCTGACTCATTAGGCATGTCAGGAAGCGTGTTAACAGGTCCTCTAAGTCGGCTAAGTCCACCTTAAAGGGCATGCGATGCTCAATACTATTGACAGCAGCGTACCACCGCATCCAATCGTCGACTTCCCAGTCAGCCTTGGTGTCTAGGTGCTTAGTTAGTACTCGTGGTAAGGTTTTGGTCTCGCCGTTCGAATGGTGATAAACGAAAACACGTGTAGAGTTGTTGCGGCCTGGCTTTCTTTGGAAATACATGGGTCTAGCTCTCTACTTGGTTTGCCGAATATATATCGGATAACTATTGAGAACCTTTAGACCACATTATACTTGGGAACGTAGCGCTCTAGCCAACTGAGCTACACCCGCTTATGCGGCTCGATCTAACATACTATCGTTAAACCCGTCAAATGCCTCTTCCGGGAGATGAAGGTACTAAAGCAAGACTCAAGCAAGTCGACGCATCCGCTGCACCGCTTCGGAGGGCTCGTTGTCTTTGAGCAAAACCGCGGGGATTCCCACTGCGATTTTGAAAGCTGGAACGTCATCAACGACTACAGCGTTGGCCCCTAGAAAACAGTTTTCGCCGACCTCGATGGGACCCAATATGCGCGCTCCTGCACCAATAACTGTATAAGCTCCAATCCTCGGGCTGCCTCTGAAGCGTGCGGCGCCTATGGTATTCGATCCGAAAAAGACGCAGCCTTCGCCTATCTGTGCATCGCCGCCGACCACGGTTCCCACACTGTGCACAAAATAAACGCCATGCCCGAGTTTAATATCTGAGCCTAGTTCGATTGCATAAAGCATGGTTTGCAGAAAGCGGAGCGTGCGGTTGAGAAAGGGTATATGCCACTTCCTTGCCCACATGCGAAGTCGAAATGTGGCTAAGATCATATAAGCGTCGCAGGCGAAAATGGCCCACATGCAATTCCGAAAATTGATCGGCTTCTCCTCATACGCGAGGATTAAAGACAAATCTCGATACAAATCATGGAAGAGCGAAAGCTCTGGTGTCTTAGGCTGCATAGGCTTTATCCTTCTCTTCAGGCCTTTTTACGGCATTTTCCAGCCAGTAGCCGCGCACGTAGTTGAGCGTATAGATAGCGCTGCAAAGCAAGGTGGCCAGTTTCAGCAGGCCAATTCCATTGAAAGCTTTAGCTAGCAGCACTAAAGGGCCATTCAACAAGAGGGGCAGACTGGGTAGCCACCAGGTAGCATGAGCGAGCAGGCGCTTGATAGAATTCGGCGAGCGCAGTACCATGCGCGGATGGAGATCGAAGCGCTCTGGGTAAACCAATGACATCTTGAACTCATACTCACCATAGAGCTGGGCGCGCTTGATAAAAGAGCGAAAACGACCTGTCTGCGAGTGATGAAAAGCCGAAGCAGCCTCTAGGAAATGGAAACGAGCATCAGATTTTTGTTCGATGCGAAGGCCAAGTTCGCGATCTTCGGCGTGCCGATACTGGCTTGAAAATCCGCCCACGGCTAGAAAGAGCTTTCGGGAAAGCGAGACATTCGCACTATAAAAGTGCTGTCCCGCCGGTTGGATCTTCCCGCTCGTGAATCCTTCGTACATTTTTCGAATCGAAAGCTCGTAGAAGTATTCAAAAGCTGGTCGCTTTGCAAGACTGAGCGGGGGAAGGATGGCGCCGAAAGCTACCGACTTCAGATTGGTTTGCACGTGAAATAGGCGATGAATTTCCAGGAAATCTAGCGATGTGGGCTCCATATCATCGTCGAGAAAGAGTAGGATCTGCCCTAAGCTCGCGTCAACCCCCTTCTGCCGCGCGACCGCTTGCCCCTGGTTGTCCTGGCGGAGAGGGCGAAGCCAAGAATCTTGAGCAGCTCGTCGGGTAAGCACATCCCAAGTGGAATCTGTGGATCCATCGTCGACCACGATGAGTTCCGATGTGCTGCGGTCAACGCGCTGCTGAAAGAGCCAGTTGAGTAGAAGCTCCAGCCGGTCTGCACGCTGATAAGTGGGGACGATAATGCTAAGAAAGCTGGTCATCGCTCGCGAGCCTCAAGTGTCAAAGAAAAATTTTCGGATAAAGTCTCGGGGATGGCGCAGGTAGCGTGCCCCGTTAAAAAGCATATCGAAATAGTAGGGCCAGGGATCCTGAGCATCATAAACTGCATCGGTATAGTGATGAGCGCGCCTCCAGCGGCCCCAGCCCTTCACCTCTGCCCAGCTATGCTTCCTTCCTAAAAAGCCTGCCCAAAGCGATAGCTTCAGGAGCCAACGCGTGCTGTAAACGTGAGTTTGGAGGGGCACCGCGCGCTCAGCCTGATCGAGTTGCTCTCTCAAATCGTCGGGGTGACAAGCTGCGTTTAAAGCGAGCAGAGGGAGATTCAGACCGCGTGCAATCTCAAAACCCATCTGGCCGTAATAGCGAGGATTGAAATCTATTAGGAGCTTCTTACCTGCAGCCGAATCCTCAATAAATTCAGCTTCAAAGACTCCGAAGTAGCCGAGCTTTTGGCAAAGCCTCTGCAATTGTGCGAGCAATTCTTGATCGACAGTTATCGATTCGAAGCAAAGACCAATACCGAGCTTCCTGGGCCTCTGCAGAACTTTGCGCGATGAACGCGCGACGATGCGTCCATCAGCTCCCACGAAACCCGCTATGCTGACAATAGACTGAGCTGCAACGGCAAAGTACTCCTGAATCATGGGCCAGCCGACGACGGGGTCTGACGCAAGAAGTTGCTTCTGATATTGGAGCTGTTCTTTGAATGATAGATATGTCTGCCGAAAATCTTCGCCAGCGTTGACGATGCGCCCTTTGTGGCCAACTTTAAGGCCTATCTGGGTACGAGGCTTGAGGAGAAAAGGCGCCTTCTGCTTCGCCAAGACAGCCGCCAGCTCAGCCTCTGATTCTGGAAAAAAAGTGGGGGGCGAAGCGATGCCGACTGCTTCTCAAGCTTCCGACAGCATTTTTTTATTGAGGAGACTGTAGATGACGTGAACTGCTGGCTGCCAGAGATGGAAATTAGCTTCTAGGCGTTTGCTATGGGCGGCATAAAGCCAGGCTGTATCATCGCTGGTCGGATAGAGGAAGAGCCCCGGATTCGACTCGCCAAGTTTTACCAACCAATCGATATAGTTTTCCCACTGCTGCAAAGGCGGACAGCTGAGCCTTTTGGTGAGAAAACGGGAAAAGCCCGCCGTAGTCCATTTGCGCCACTCGCCTAGCAGGACTGGAGTTCCAGTTCGTCCGCTAGAGCGCATGGCAGCGAGGGTTCCACCGTAATCGCCCATGGTGAGAAAAATACCTCTTAACTTAGGCAGCGGAGGATTCATCCTAAAACTCCTTGTTTCCGCCGAAACATGACCAGAAAACTTTTGCATTCTTGAATTGTAACGACTCGCGTAAGCAGGGCATAGACTGGTACGGCCAGCGCCAGCAGCAGCCGATAACCCAAGGGAAGCGCGATAAGCCTATCGTAGTAGGCCATGCCGAGCCAACAAGGGAGAAAGTTGACAAAGACCCCGTAAACTATTTTTCGCTGGAATACCTTGCCCGGAAAAAGAAAGGCCATAGCCACGAAACTGTAGAATTCGCAGAGGAAAGTGGCGAAACTCACGGCTAAGGCCGCTCCGCCCTCGGGAGACCAGCTTTTGCCGATAGGAATAAAGAGGTAGTCGAGGCCGATGTTCAACACAATGCCGACGACAAATATGAGGGCCATCTTCCGTCCCGAGCTGCTGAGATTCAAACAGATAGCCATATAGGTGTTTAAATACATCATCGTGAGTACAGGCGAGAGAAAGCCGAGCACCTTAAAGCTCGGGGTGAAGGACTCACCGTAAAGAAGCCGAGCGATGTGATCGCCAAATATAATGAGTCCCATGCTGAGGGGGAGGGAGGCGACTAGTAGAAAACGGAGGAGTTGCTGGGCTAGGTCTTGGAAGGACCCGTCCTGGGCTGCAAAAGCCCGGGACAGAGCCGGCGTCAAGGCGTTATGCATGACCGGTATCAGCAGGAGAAAGACCCCGATCAACTTATAAGCAGCCCCGAAATACCCAACCTCCTTCACATCGGCAAAGTGCGCGAGCATCGTTGTATCAATTTCTGAGTAAACACCGTTGAGAACACCCGCCAAGTAAAAGGGCAGGCTGACTTTGAGTATGGACTTAAGCTGCATGAAGCTCGGCCGACCTTCGAAGTAACCGCGCTGACGCGATTTCCAGATAAGGTAGCCGAGCCCACAGACTTCCGAGGCTAGATACATGAGGGCAATGAAGGTGAGCGAGGGAAAGAACCAGAGGACGAGGAGGCAGCTGCATACCAGAATCAGTTTGACCACAACGTTGAGCCGAGAAATGAGTCTTACTTCATCGTGAGCCATGAATATGGTATGAAAAATGCTTTTCTGAAAAATTAGAATGGCTGCAAAAGCACCCATGATCAAGGTCACCTTCGTCGTTTCCGCGTCTCTCCCGCTCCAGCTAAGAGTGCCCCAGAGGAGGAGTCCTAAGACTAGAGCCGCTACGCCCTGCAGTCCGAATATGGTGTTGAGAATATCCTTCGTATGGGTGGGCTGAGCTGGAATGGTTCGATTGATATAGGTAGTGATGCCGAGTGGTAGAAAGGTGAAAAAGAGACTGGAGAAAGACTCAGCAAAATAGAAAATGCCCATCTTTTCGGGGCCAAATACTCGCGGCAAAGCCATGCGCAAAGCCAGCGAGATCAGCATTGTGATCCCGACTGAGATACCCATGATAGACACGTTGTGCGCCAAACGACTATGCAGGGAGGAAGCTTGACTCATAGACGCTCCGCTTCCTTTCGCTCAAAAGCTGCGAACTTTTTTGGGACTATCCAATAATATGCCTTTTTTTATCATGAGGGAACGCCGAGCTCGACCTGGTATTTTGATCGAAGTGAAACTTAGTTCAGCTGCTGCCGTAAGATCACTGGTTTGCCCCAGCGAAAGTGCTGCCTGTCAAAACTTTTTCTTCAGAGAATGATTTCCCTTGCCGAAGGGCTTAGAAGATTACCCCTCGGTAAAGGTGGGACTCCATGAAAGACCAAAGCGAACAACTTGAAGAAGAACTAATAGGGAACTGGGATACGAGCAAACCTCTGCCCGACCAGATCTACTTTATCAAAGTGTTCAAGCGCAACATCTGGCGCCTTATCCTAGGCATAGTCCTAACGCTTCTAGCTGCCTGGCAGCTTCCCAAATTTGCTAAGAACAGCTATCGCTCCAGCGTTTTCGCGATATTCGATCACGTTGATGTGTCCGGTTCGGGCATGGGTACCAGTCCTCAGGTTGGCTACAATACCGTCGCCCGCCTTTTTAAGGCTCGCTTCCAGTCACAAGAATTTCTCAATGAAATCGTCCGTAAGATGGGCGGCAAAGATGTTTTCCTAGAAGTCAGCGATTTCGATAAAGCGCTGCTCAATTTGAAGGGAAAACTCAAAATCAGCCCTTCTAAAGCTGATGCCGATGACGAAAAGATACAATTGGCTTCCATGCTCGGTAAAATGCTGGATCCCTATCCTGAGCCGGAGTCTGGCGTCCTCGCTCTCAACGCCTACACCGATTCTCCGAAAATGTCGCAGGATCTGGCGAATCAGGGCATGGAGCTTTTCATCAGGAAGGAGCTTGAGGAACAGATCAATAGCCTCGACATCAAACTCAATTTTCTACAGAAAAATACGGTCAAGGTCGCCCCCGTTGTCAGGCGAGTTGTGCCGAGGCCCAAAATCAATAAAGCCGCGCGGGTAGCTTCCCTCAAGACGGAAGATAGGGTTCGGGAACTCGAGGATCGGCTCCGTGCTCTCAATATCCAGTACGATAATAATCGCATCGAAAAGGACCAGGCGTTGACCGACATTCAGCGCGAACTGGTGCGTCTGCAGACCAATCTGCAGCCCAATCATCCACAAGTACTAGAGAAGCGCAAAGAAATTGAACTTATCAGAAATCAGTACGATGGCAACGACGGCAAGTTGAGCTCTGAAATCGACCTCGTCCGTCGTCAGCTCTCCGCACAGCGTTCTTCGCAAACTCTTCTCACTGAAGAGCTTCCCCCCGAAGTAGAGGAACCGGTCCAAGAAGCCTATCAGGGCAACTTCAACGTAGCGGTCAACGATCGCATCAAAGATATCGAACTGGAAAAGAAAAACTTGCAGCGGCAGGTTGAAGACCCTTCTTTGCGGACTCGGATCCGGATTATTTTTCCAGCGACTTATGAACCTTTGCCCTACACCAACCAACGCCGCAACTTCCGCTATGCAACATTGCTTTTGGGGCTGGGTCTGACATTCTTCTTAATTTGCTTCGGCGAGTTCCGCAATAAAAAGGCCCGCGACGCCTGGCGGATCGAGCGCAGTACAGGCAAAACACTGATCGCGCAGATCTCGCAAAAAAGTGCTACCGAGTTCGCCAACATTTCGCCTCGACTGGCGGATCAGCTGCGTACGCATCTTTCAAAAATCAATAAGGTCGACGAGCCGGCTCGTACCTTGCTCTCTTACCGGCGCCTCGAATTGGCTATGATTAAGAACTGCAAAGGACGCTGCATTTTCCTCGTCAATGCCGGGCCCTTCGATGAAACGAGCCAGGTGGTTAAGAACTTTCTCAATATTTATGCGACCGATCACCAGGACGACTTTCTCCTCATCGACTGTAATCTGCAGGATCCGGTCTATAAGCACATCAGCCGTGGCGGACCCGACTTAGTCGACTTTCTGGAAGGACGCGCACCTTTTGAAGATGTAGTGCTCGAAAGAAAGAAACTGGACGGATTTGCCTTCGACGTCCTGCCCCCGATGAACAAGTTCAGTGGTAAAAAAACCCGATCTTTCCGCGAAGAAACTATCCAAAAAGTACTGGAGAAGATTCCTAGCAACTACAAGCAAATCTTCATCCGCTCGATGCCTGAAATGCACTTTATCGAAAACATGGCTCTGCTCAATGCATCGAGCGATGCCTTTATCTTCATTGATGCCAATCGCACCCATTACTTCGACCTGCATCGGACTCTGAATCATCTCGAGTCCGAAAAGATTCGCGGCCTTGTCGCTATAGGGACCTGAAAAATGGCAAAGGCGCTATCCAGATACGATACCTTGCTCTGCTGCTTTTTCGGAGCCGCGGTATTTCTGGATATTCCTGCCGCCAAGGCCTACAACGCGCATACGGCGTGGACGGAGATCGCCGGACGCTATCTCTTTCACGGAGTGAAAGAGCTGCTAGGTGTCCCTGTGCCTTTGACTCCTTTCGAAGTCGGTAGCTACTTGAGTCTGCTTATGCTCCTTGCTGCCTATGGCTGGCAGCGGGCCCGGGTCTGGGTCAGTCTCATCTTTTTAGCTCTGCTCTTGCCCTTAGCGACCGGATTTGCCACCATAAGCGGCATCATGCGCGGGAACTCCTTGAGCCTAGCGATGACCCAGCTTCACTTCATCCCCCTTTTGAGCGCCTGGCTGGCTATCGGTTATTTCGTAGGTACGCGGCCTACCCTCTTAGGGCGCCTGCTTCGCATCCTCTATTGGGTCTGTCTCTGGCGTGCCGTCTATGCCCTCTACGTCTACGCTTTTATCTACAAATTTTCGATGGGCGACAACGAGTATCTCATCGATCACACGGTGTCAATTTTCTTCGCTTGCGGCATGGTCTATGCGCTTCTTCAGGCCTGGTTTCATCGTTCCGATAAGCAGATAGTCCTAGCCTACACTGCTAGCGCGCTGCTCCAATTTCTCCCCTTTATGCTCAACGATAGACGAGCCTCTTACGCAGGACTCACGGCTGCTGTCCTGATGCTGCCTTGGATACTCTCGCGACGCATGCGTCGCGCGCTGCTACGCCCCTACAAATATGCTCTTGTGCTGGGCGTTGGCATGATCGCTTTTTTCTCGCTCCGGACCACCGATCAGTACAGTTTTGTCGGTGCCTTCAAAACTGAAACCTTAGGCGCAAAAGAGCTGACCTATCGTCATATTGAAAACTACAATCTACTGGTCGGCATGATCAAGCAGCCAGTCTTAGGAATGGGCTTCGGTACTCGCTTTCCCAAAGCTATCGAGCTACCCGATATTTCTTTTGCCTTCGAACTCTTTGATGCGATCCCCCACAACAGCGTCTATTTTCTCTGGGGTTTTGGGGGGCCTATAGGGCTAGCTAGTCTCATGACGCTGAGCTGCGGCCTCCTCTGTGTCGTCACGCGAGTCGGTCGGCAGGCTCAGAGTAAGTCGCAGATTCTCTTGGCCCTGACAGGTCTGGTTGTGCTGAGCCAGTGGCTCATGTACTGTCTTTTTGATATGGGTCTCTTGGAGAGCCGTAGCCTTATGCTCGTAGGGATTTTCACAGGCGGGCTGTTTCCCGTCTATGCGCGCAATATATGGGAGCTGTCTTATGAAAAGTTGGGAAAGAAAAAGCAGCAAGAAACTGATGCAGAATCAGCAGCAGGCGAAGAGCCGCAGCCTCTCTCTCGGCCTGGCCCTCTCATTCCTCCTCCTCCCGAGTTCGTGCAGCAGTCGCCTTAACGGCCTGGATCTCAAGCTTGCACCCCGGGGTCGCACTTTCAATGCCCAGGGTGAATACATTATTGGCCTCAACGATAAGCTGAATATACGCGTGATCGGTAACAACGATATTGCCGGAGATTTTACGGTCACTCAGAACGGGACGATCAGCATGCCCCTTATCGGTGCTGAACGTGCGGCGGGTCTAAGCGAAAAGGATTTTGCTAGGAGTCTGACCGAACGCTACAAGACTTACTTCAAGAACCCCCAGGTCTCAGTCGGCGTCACGGGTTACGAGAGTTACCGCGTGTTCATTACGGGCGAAGTGAGGAAGCCAGGAGTTTACACCTTTCAAGAGAAAACCACTTTGCTCCAAGGTATAGCGGCTTCTGGCGGCCTCGGCGACTTTGCAAAGGGCAAGATCATCCTTCACCGGGTTGGCAAGTCAGGGGCTGTGGAAAAATATGTTTCCGACTATGAGCAGATACTGGCCGGGGAAAACAGGCTCGATTCTCTGCTGCTCGAACGTGGCGACGTCATTCACATCTACTGAAAGGTCCGCCCCATGTTTGCCAGTCTCTTGATGCTTTTCATGATCGCGGCGATGCTAGTACCTGGACTTGTAATGGGTAACGGGAAGACAGCGCTCCGTCCTAAAGTCCTGCTGCAGATTTTTGTCCTGCAGGCGGGGTTCTTCCTTGCCCTCAGTGTCCTCTGCAAGGCTTTTCCCTGGCTTATCGATCCCCGTATCAATCTATTCTAGAAAACCAGGCCGTAGATCATTGTATAGACCTGGCGCTCGTATTCGCGTTCGCCATCTTGCGTGGCTTGAGCACGCCCTTCTATACCCCACACGCCCCCCATCGGTTGCCGGTCTGAACCGACCTCATGATTCCACCGATAGCTTAGATCGATGCTGTCTTCGTGCAGGCGTCCGCCGATCGACTCGACATCATCTTTCGACTTCGTTTGCTGCAGACCAAGTTGGAGACCGTGATTTTGATTTAGGGAGAGGCCCCAGCTGGCGAAGATCTGATCCGCGACAAAAATAGGATCGCCCGCACGGCGCTGATCGCTTGCGCGACTCATGCCTAACCTGAAAACGCTGACTCCGCGTAGGCCGCGATTGTCCTTGATATCGGCTCGTTCTTGCTTCTTTTTGGCCTTGAAGGGGTTTTGTTCGGACTGCTCATCTTCGGAGCGGTGTTCGGTATTATAGGAAAGCGCGGCGAGATAGAGCAGTCCACTACCTTTCTGCTCGCCTTGACGCCTGATTCCGTATCCTACACTGCCATCGAAGCCTAGAGTAGGACTGAGGGCGAGCAGCTGATCGATTGCCAGCTGGGTCTGATGATAGGGTTCCGTATCCTCACCCTGCTGCTCGCTTTGTCGCAGTCGCAGCTTGCTGGTACTCAGACGACTCGCATTATAGATGTAGGCGAATTCTGCGTCTTGCGTCTGCAGCTCGAAGTCCCCCTGCAGATTGTGGCTAAGTCCGATTTCGATACCGATGGCGTGTCGGGGATTGAAATTATGCTGGCTCGTGAATCCCAGCTGAATACTGGTAAATGGGGCGGGATCATCGCTCGCGAGGACCAATTCCACGGGCTGGTTGATAGGGTCATTGCCGCGGGTATGGTCGATACCAAAGGTCAGCGTCTGCGTACTGGAGGGAGCTGGCATCGACAAAGTGCTGCGGGCGTTCAAAATCTGATAATTTGTACGGGTTTTGAGGCTCTTGCCGAGATTGACTCCGAGATTGTGCTGCCACTGGCTGGCGATGCCTTCGGCCGTCAGCTTATAGCGACCCTCGAGGCCGGCGACAGGTTCCTCACGCTTGAAATCCTGGTCTATGGATAAGAGCCGGAGATGCTGGTAGCGCATTTCCATACTTCGCTCGCTTTTCCAAGGAGCAGCCTGGCTAAGAATAGGAGTCAGCAAGCTGAGCAATAGCGAGCCTGCGCGGGGGATTCGCAAGTGCATGTCACGTCCCTGTGCATGAACCTTGAACTGAAGATCAGAAGCCGATTTTAGTCTCTATCCGGCGTCGACCTAGCAATCAGGTACCGTCTGGTCTAATGAAAACGACTTTGAATGTTTGTACCATGATTTTGAGGTCAAACCACAGAGTTCTTTGACGGATATAGCGAATATCGAGGCGAACCCACTCATCGAAATTAATGCGATTGCGGCCGCTGACCTGCCAGAGGCCAGTCATACCCGGTTTGACCGTCAAACGTTGGAGTTGCCAACGCTTGTAGTTCTTTACTTCTTTGGGTAAGGGCGGACGCGGCCCGACGAGGCTCATTTCGCCGCGGAGAACGTTGATGAACTGAGGCACTTCGTCGAGACTGAATTTTCTCAAGATACGCCCGACCTTGGTGATGCGGGGATCATGCTTGATTTTGAAAACAGGGCCATCCATCTCGTTGCTTTTCAGCAAGGCAGCTTGCATTTTCTCAGCCTTGGTCACCATGGTGCGAAGCTTGTACATACGGAAGAGACGTCCGCCTTTACCGACGCGTATCTGGACGTAGAAGATGGGACCGCTACTAGTAAGTTTAATGGCAAGCATGCTGAAAATCAGAATAGGTCCAAACAGCAAAAGACCGACCACCGCTCCGACGATATCGACAGCGCGGGAAGAGACTTCCACTTCAGGAAGTCTTTTACTGATAGGTATAAGTCCAGGAGTAAAGCGCTGGACGGTTTCTGTTTCGCCCTTGTTGCGCAGCTCGCGGCGTCTGTCATCTAGCTCGGCCGTGATATAGGTAGGCAGAGGATGAGCCATTAAGTTGGAGACTCCCTGCTGCTGTCTTGCGTTAGCTTGCATACCCCTACCCCTTATCGTGAATGCATTGCATGGTTCAGTGTCGCAGTTTGGTTTCTATAGAACTCTGCAAGTACTGGGCCGCAAGGTTTTTAAGCTTTAATACGAGTCTAGTGAGCGGAAAAGACTAAATTTGCTGGGAGGTCTAGACCCGGGGGATGCGTCTAAAGCTTGGGCAGTGACTGTCAGGCATTCACTCCAGTGGGTTTGCAAAGTGCTTTATTTACGCTTTGGTATTAGGTGCTTAATGACGACGCTTAACGGAAGAAAGAATCTGCGCAGGCTACAGTTGGACTTTTCAGGGGCCTTAAGTTTCACTACAATTAGATTCTTACAAAATGCACCTAAGCATATCGGGGATAATTCTATGAAAATTACGGCTGTCGTCAGTCTCCTCTTTGTTTTCATCGGCATTTACGCCTGTAAGTCTCAGTCGCGTCAGACGTCGATTGCGGATGCAGTAAGCCCTGCCTTAAACGATGGAGGAGCAAAACCTTCGGCTGGAGGCTCAGCGGCTTCGCCAAGTTCCGCTGAGCTTCAAACCATTGCGCCAGCTCCGGTAGACACCTACGAGCCCCGTTGTAGCTATAAAGGAATCGAAGCCGGTGGCTTCAAAATGGCTTTTGCGGGAGCTAAGGGAAGCAAAGGCTATATGCGTCGGATTGCGGGCACCGGCTTCTCTTGTAAGCTAAATCCGGATTCAGATGGTGACAATGCATTGCCGACTTGTAGTGCCGCGTGCCCTGAACAGAAGAGTCCGATGGAAGGGGAATGGGGTTGGTGTGAAGGAAGTCTCGGATTTGTCTGTTTGAATTAAATTACAAGTTCTATCCGTGTTATATTGGCAAAGGTGCTCTTGGCGAGCCTTGACAAAAATACTTCCGATAGGTGGTTCGTATGCGTTCAAACTGTTACCGAGGGACTCTCTTAATTTTTGCAAGTCTTGCCCTCCAACTTTCCTGCCGAACCAACCACCGTAAACCCGATTTAGGCCAGATTCCAAACAAGGAAAATAAACAGTCGACAGGAAATCCTGGTGACACCGCAAAGGATGGCGGCTCCGGTAACGGTGACAAGACCACTAACGGCGGCAAGAATAATAATAACAATGGCAACAGCGGTAGTAGTCGAAATGGAAACAGCGGCAACAGCGGTAACAACAACAGCGGGAATAGCGCCGGCGAGGACGGGAAATCTGATGTTAATTTTCAGCCGGAATTAGGTAGCGAGGATACGGACGGCTACATGCCGACCTGCAAGCCTGATGGTTTGAAAACCAGCAGCTTCGAACTGAAGTACGTAGCAGGTAGCGGTTCGCAGGGTAGCATGGTCATCTCAACGGGGAGTGGTTTTAGCTGTAAGAAGACCGTAGCTGTGGGAAATGACAAGTTCTACCCTCTCTGCAGCGTCGCCTGTCCCTCCCAAACCAGCCAACTCGCTTCGGATTGGGGCTGGTGTAAAGGTGAGCTGAGCTTTACCTGCAAGAAATGAAGAATCTGAGCGCGTATGTTAGTATGGGAAGGAGGCCTCGCCGCCTTTTTTTCGATACCAGACCTAGAGAGGACGCGCTATGTCTGATTCCAAATCATACCCCTCACAAGACCCTTTATGGACCAAATCCGAGAAGGGATTGCTAGAACTCAGAATAGTCGAACTCACAGGTGTAGCCGAACACCTGGCGCAGACGATTTCAAACGCTCAGCTGCAGATCGAACGCCTCGAACCGGAGCTCGAAGATCTTAAGCGCCAAAGGCAGCTCGCCATCGCCGACTTCAAAACACAAGAAGGATTCAATGCCCAGAAGCGCCAAGAACTCTTTGGCCTCAGCCAAGAGCTCAAGCGCTACGAAAGCCAAATCATCACCCAAGAAGAGCGGCTCCGCTCCTTAAGGGAAGATGTGGAAATTGCTGAAAAAAACAGCAAAAGTGCGGTTGATGTGATGCGGCAGGAAAGCCATGATAAAATGAAGGCCATAAAGCATGAGTTTGCCTCAGAGCGGGAAGCCTTGCAAATAGAGCTTGAAGTGCAGACGCGAGAATCTGAATTCGCCATACGGCAGCTACATGAAGACTTGGCTGAATCTCGTAAAAAGCAGCAGAGGGCTTTGGAAATCGAAGGCTTCGAGCTCAAAAAGAAAGCGGAAGACTTGGCCACCCGCATTTTGCAAGACGGGAAGACCAAAAACGAAGCCCTCATCAAAGCCACTGAAGCGACGGCCATCGAAGTGCGTCGCGAATCTGAAGTGGCAGCGAAGCGCCTCCTCCACGAAGCTAACCAGAAGGCTGCTGAAATCGTCCGAGCCTCCCAGAACGAAGCCGACGAGATCCGGAGGCGTACCCACAATGAAGAAATTACCTTCCTTAAAGAAAAAAATAGCGGTCTAGCTGAACTCAAGCTCATGGTGAGCAATGCTCGAGACGAAGCCGAAAAAATCGTTTTGGCAGCTGGCGAAGAGGCCAGGCTCTTACAGCAGAGGAGCGAAGCCGAAAACGATGCAAGAATTCACGCCTGCAATCAGAAAATCAAGCATGCGCGCCAGACCGCTGAGAAAGAAACCCAGGATTTTATCCAAAAGTCTCGCGCCGAACTAGCACAAGAGGCGAGGGATCAAGAAGCTTATCTGGCCCGCGTGAAAAATGAACAAGAGAGAGAGCTCCAGAGCGATGTGCAGCGCGCGAACGAAGAAGCCCGTAGAATCTTGGCCCAGGCGCGCGAGCGGGCCCAGGCGATTGTCGAAACAGCGGCTCAAGAAAAGAATTACAAGATCGAGGAAATCAAAGCGACCGAAGCTACGATCTACGAATCGGCCCGCCAGTCAGCAGCATCGATCGCTGCTGACGCCGATAAAATGGCTTTAACCCTCTTGGAAGAGGCGCGTGCCCGCGCCGCTCATGTTGAGAAAAATATTGAATCCTTGATGGCCGAGGCTTATGTAGAAGCCGAGAAAATCAAGTCAAAGGCCGACGCCTATTTTGAGAAAATCAAACGAGAGCTGCCCGATCCCGCCGTCTGGGAACAGGAGCTAGGCAAACTGAGGCAAGAGGAGCAGGGGAGGCTGCAGGGCCTGATTGAACCTGTCGTCAAAAATTATCTTTCGGCCATCGACCGAGCTATAAATGAAGCATTCCTGAGTCTACCTCAAAAATATCAAAACCACGCTGCCATTCAGGAATTTACCGAAGCTATTGCGCAAATCCAGCGCAAAAAGGATCAGATAAATTTTGCGGATGTAGTCTTGCGTTCGACGAATCGGCCTACGAGTCAGGTTCCTCATAAGCCGATCAAAGGTGCATCCTGAAAGACTCTTAGTTAACTTTGCTCACTAGTGATAAATTGCGCGTCTCATTGCCTGGATTGGATTCTTCCAGAGGACGCATGACGATGACGACCCAGCCCTTGCCCTTATAGCTGTTATAGCCGGGGGTTCGCGCATAGCCGATAGCGAACTCCTTGCCATCAGGATCCAGTTTTTCCATGAGGAATCCCGAGGTCGAATTATCGATCGACTTAAAAGCTCTGAGCGACGCGAAGCTGCGATCCAGCAGGCCTTCGCCATCTGTGTTGCCGATCAGCTGACCTTTCGAACTGAGCAGCATGACATTGCTCTCTCTGCCCACGATGGCATCCTTCAGAATCCCATAAATAAACTGGCAGTTGAAACGGGCTGTGATCACACCGACGATCTCGCCATTTGCGGCTCGCAGGGGAGCGGCAAAGCTGACTGTATAGGTATTGATGGTTTTGGAAAAATAGAGATCAGTTACGACCATCTGGCCTCGAGAGCATTCCCTGAACCAGTCGCGATCGGCCTGGGATTGTCCCACCAGATCGCTACGGACGGCGGCCGCCAGAACAGTGCCCTTCTGATCGAGGAGAATGATATCGTGATAGACCTCGTAGATAGAATGAATTTTCTGAAGAAGATCCTGTGCCAAAAGATCGGTCTTGCCTGATTGAGCGCAGTTGATAAAGCGCTCGAAACTAGCAAAGGCCTGTATATCGCAGTAACGTTCGAAGAGATTGCGATCGATCTTGTCTATCATATCGAAGGCGGCGTCAGCTAGTCGTGCCGCTACAGTATCTTGAACGCAAGCGCCGAGAGATTCTGTCAGCGAGTTGACGATGAGCACGAATTCCTCTGACTGCTTTGCGAGCCGACCGATTTCAGAAGCGATGACCGAGAAAGATTCACCATCGGCTCCGGCAACACCGGCTTGGATCGAGGCGTTGACGGCCAGCATGTTGGTTTCATTATTGATCTGGTTGATCGCTTTGACAAGCTCACGGATATGCGATGAGACTTTGACAAGATCGCGGTTAGCCAGTTCCGATGCGAAAAGATGCGACTCGCCATCGCGCTTGATGGGATCGAGGAAAAACTCGGCGTCTTTGAGTTCAACCGGATGACAGACGATAGCTGACCACGCCTTGCCCGGATAGGCAGCAAAACCCCTCGTATGGCAGAATCCCCAAGCAGTGGGACGGCCGTTGCGAGCACATTCGATGGAAAAGCCTGAGCCACCGCCGGTAGCAGACTCTCCCGCCATCAGCCAAGAAAGGTCATCGCGGAGGACTCCTCTTTGGGCCGTCGACGCGAGTACGGTACCTTCAAGGTTTATGATGTAGGCACGGCAGTCTTTATCGAGAGGCATTTTGTCGATCATTTCTTGCACGAAATGCCAGTTGAAGCGGGTCGAGATTGCGCCGATGAAGATGCCTGCATCGTCGAAAATAGGGGCTGTATAGGCAACGTTGTGCCCGTTGATGAGCGGTGAATGATGCATATCGGTAACGAAGGGCTTGCCGCTCGATTTCGTCTGGCGGAAATAATCCTGCCGCGACTGATCATGGCCGATCAGCTTGGTTCTCTTACCGGCAGAGACAATAATGCCTTCCTGATTGAGTAGGAATACATCCTCGTACACCATGTAAGTATTCATGAGCATCTTCAACTGCTCCGAGCAGGCACGCATAGCTACTGCAAATTCAGATTCAGTTTGTGTCTCAGCGCTCGATATTTGGGCTGCACTCAAACCTTTGGTCGCTCGTGCGCAGCTCTGCACACGGTCGAAGGTCGCCCAGGCCTGGCAGTCGCAGTTGCGCTCGAAGAGATTGCGATCGATTTTATCTATCAAATCTGAGGCGATATCTGCGTAACGGACAGCCGTTGCACGGAGAGCGCAGCGCTGGAGGTTTCTAATTTCTTGCTGAAGCTTTTCCGCCAGCTCTTCCGTCCGGTGAGCCTGACGGCTGACTTGATCGGCGACGAGCGCGAAATTTTCGCGCTGGCTCTGGCTGCGAGCTGCTTCAATCGCGGCATTGAGCGCGATGAAGTTTGCCTTGAGATTGATGTTCTCCAGCATAGAAAGCGCGGCGTCCATTTTGCTGGTGGCACCTAGAAGAGTCGCGGCTTCCTGCGCAGGTTTCTCGGTCTTGACGGTTTGATAGTTGGAGTGTTTGGTTGAAGCACTCATGCAGCAGACTCCTCGCGTAGGGTGACCTGACCTGGCTGTTGGCACATCTTGGCAAGTGCCGCTGGGTCAATTAAAGTGATAAGTTTCTGATCTTTCTGATAGACACCACTGATATACTGCGCCTGATGCGCCTCTCGCTCACTGGCTTTGCTGAGGCCTTCGCCGGCTATCAACTGCGTGAGCAGCAGTACTTCGCCAATAGCATCGAAGCGAAACGCGAAGAAAGTTCCTTCGTAATCGACGATGGCCTGCTGATGGCCCTGGCCCGAGGGATGCTGAAGCAGAAGCCCAAGGTCGATGACGGGCACCATCTTGCCTCGAAAGGCTGTGATGCTGTTCATCCAAGGCTCATAATCGGGTACCGAAACGCTAGGTGTCAGACGCGATACTTCCTTCAACACATCCATCGGCATGGCAAAAGTGTCTTCACCCAGTTTGAAGGTAACGATGCGCTTACTGACGGTTTTTTGATCTTCAAAAAACTTTGCATTGCCATCCACTTTGTCGAGTCCGGACTCAATCCGTTTGAGTTCTTGGAGGACTTGGTGATGGGCCATCTTGGGGATAAAGGCCGTCGCTCCCGCTGACATCGCGAGGCGAATAACCTCTTTATTGGTCAGCGAGGTGATGATGAGACAAGGCAAGTGCTTGGTATGTTCGGTACCCTTGACCCAACGCGTGAGGCTTAGACCATCCATGCGAGGCATCTCCACGTCCGACAGAATGCCATCGATGCCTTTGGCGTTCTGGGGATCCAGGAGGAACTCTTTCAGCGCTAGACCGTCTGGAAAGGAGCTTACTTCGAAATCGCGCGCCTTGAGAAAGGCGATGAGCTGCTCGCGGAAGAAAGGGTCATCTTCTGCCAGAGCGATGCGCCGGATTTTTATCGTCTGCTTCTCGTGCGCTTTGAATTCCGAGCCAAAGGCTTCAGATGTAAGCCCAAAGAGATCCACCAAGAGGCAAGTCATGCTTTCGATGACCGTACTTCCAGTGATCATTTTCGAACGCAAAGCATTATCATACTGCACAGGCATGCGAATAATGCCGGAAAAATGGTCCATAGGCATTCCGAAGGAACGTTCCTCAATCTGATAGATGAGGACCGCGTACTGCTGTCTCACGATGCGCGGTTTGTTCAGGAGAGTTTCTTCGATCCAGACGAGGGGTATCGTTGTACCGTCGAGTGTAATGAAAGATCGCGGGCCAATATCGTGTATATCTTCGGCCGCAATGGAGACAATTTGCTTGATGCTATGTACCGGTATGCAAAAGCTCTCGTAGTTCTTAAAGACAGCAATCTTTTGCTGGAGGCGCCGAAGGTCGGAATCCGTGATCGTAGTCCCTCCGTGCATTTTCGCTCCGGATGAGCTGCGGGTCTCAGTTTTTGCATGGAGCTTCTGAGCAAGGCGTCCGAGGTCGACTTGAAACATGAGGGAGCCATCGCCGCGGCGAGTGAGTCCCGAAAAAGGGGCGTCGACAGCAAAAATCGGCGGCAGAGCCTGGCATACCATGCTACAGGGTCCGACGATAGCTCCGACTTTGAGGACGAAGCGCAGGTTGCCGTTGCGCACCTGTATCATATGCTGCTCAGATTCAGTCTCGTCAGCTTCTAAATCGAAAACGCTAGCCAGATCCAAAACGGGTAGGGGAGTATCGCGCAGAACCAGAACGCGGCTTCCGTCATTGATCTCGCGCAGATTGTTGCGTATTAGCGGCGACTCTGACGAAAAAACTTCTTCGATCGAAAGCTGGGGAATGGCGTAGCTGCGCGGACCAACTCGGAATTCCAGACATTCGGAAATCGCCATGCTCAGCGGCAGACGCAGAGTTATGGTGGTACCCGAGCCGAGATTAGACATCAATTCTAGATTGCCGCCGAGAGACGTGACCACCTGCTTCACGACGTCCATCCCCACCCCGCGTCCAGACACGTTGGTGACGACTTCTGCACCTGAAAAGCCCGGTAGAAAGATCAGTTGCATAGCATCGTTGTCCATCATCCGCTGGGCATCTGCTTCGGTGATGAAACCTTTGTTCACGGCCTTTTGCTTGATGCGAGACGGGTCGATACCACGCCCATCATCGTTAACTTGTATGACGACTTCACCAGCTTTATGGAAGGCTGAAAGGCTTACCTGACCTTCAGCCGCTTTGCCGGCTTGGATGCGGACGTCAGGCATCTCAAGCCCATGGTCGACTGCGTTACGCAGCATGTGCATGATAGGGTCAGCAATCACGTCGAGGATGGAGCGGTCGACCAGAGTCTCCGTGCCTTGCAGCTCGAAGGCTACCTTCTTACCGAGTTCCTGCGAAGTCGAGCGGACGACGCGATGCATAGATGAGAACACCGGTTTGATGGGACTGAGGCGCATCCGCAGGACGGTGTTTTGAAGCTTATTTGAGAAATGTGCCAGCTGCTGACAGTTTTCGATAAAGCTCCAGTCAGAGCTGTATTTGGCTTTGAGGAATTGGAAGCTGCTCTCGACCAGCATAAAATCGCCCACGACCAGCATCAGCTGTTCGACTAGGGTTCGAGAGATCTTGATGAATTCGTCTTCTTCGTGCTGTTTTTTGGCGGCAGCTGGTTCGCTTTTTGCGATATCAGCATGTTGGTCATGGTGCTGGCCTTCGGAGGCGACGACTTCGAGTTGAGCGAGAAGTCCAAAATAGCGCTTTTGCCCTTCTTTACCACTCGATTTCAGATGTTCTCTGAGGTCGCGCATGGCATTGAAAACTTCGAGCAGAAGGGTGATGAGCGGGTTGGTAATAGTGAGACGCCCCGAACGTACATGGTCAAACACGGATTCCGCGTAATGCATGAGTTCGGGGAGTATCTTCAGTCCGACCATGGTCGAACTACCTTTGAGGTTGTGAAAAGAGCGAAAGACGGCGTTTATAAGGTCGCCTTTGCTAGGATCGTGCTCGAGGTCGATCAGCTTCTGTTCCAAATCGGCGATGGTCTCTTCCAACTCCTGGATAAAACTTCCAAGCAGGTTGGGGGCCATATCATCGGAGTTTTGATCAGACTCGTTTTCGCCGAAAATTTCCATAACTGACGCCTCGAATCAGGGTAACTTATGCAGCGCGTTCTTTGTTCTTCTGGATCTTGACTGGGCCTGGAGCTTCGACTTGGAAGTTGCTGTTGATGACTTCCGCGTGTTGGCTACTATCGAGGCCAGCGTCTTCGTCTTGTGCAGAAATGCGCACTGTAGTGAAGAACGAGAGGACCTTGATGATAGCGAAGGTGCCTACTACAGAGAAGCCGATCACAGCTCCTGTAGCTATAAGGTTAGCCTTCATAACCGCGAAGCTTCCATAGATGATACCGTCGGCTCCTGCTTCGTTCACTGCCTTCGAAGCAAATACGGGAACCAGAAGGCTGCCGATGGTTCCGCCTACGCCGTGGCAAGCGAATACATCGAGAGAGTCGTCGAGTTTGAATCTTTCTTTGATAGCCAGAGCGACGAAATTGCAAACGCCGCCGGCGATGAGACCAATCACGAGCGCGGAGCTAGTGCTGACGAAGCCTGAACCGGGAGTGATCGCAATAAGGCCGACGACAGCTCCGATGGAAGCGCCGATAGCGCTCGGCTTGCCTTTGAGGAAAGTATCAACGAGTACCCAAGAAAGAGATGCACCGACAGCGCCTAAGAAAGTACAGACGAAGGCTTGGGCTGCTAGGCCATTGGCACCTAGTGCTGATCCAGCGTTGAAACCGAACCATCCGAACCAGAGCAAAGCAGTACCAAGCAGTACCATTCCTGTGTCATAAGCAGGCAGGCTTTTGCCGAAATCTTTGCGCTTACCGAGCATGATGGCAGCGACGATAGCCGAGTAACCCGCTGTCATATGGACAACAAAACCACCTGCGAAATCGAGGGCGCCGAGGTTTCTGATCCAGCCGCCAACACCCCAAACCCAGTGGGCTACAGGTGCATAGACCAGCAGCGACCAGAGAGAGGCGAAGCCTAACCAGGCTTTGAAGGACATACGTTCAGCGACTGCACCGCTGATGAGGGCAGGGGCAATGATTGCAAACATGCACTGAAAAATCATGAAAGCTAAGTGAGGGATGGTGGCGGCATAGTCAGCGTTGGGAGCTTGGCCGACACCATTGAGCATGACCCAGTTGAATCCACCGATCAGACCGGCTTGCGTTGGTCCGAAGGCAAGGGTATAGCCTACTACCGTCCATAGGACACCAATAAGGGAAAGCGTAGCAAAGTTTTGAAAGAGAGTAGAAACTACGTTCTTAGTACGAACCATGCCGCCGTAGAAGAAAGCCAGGCCTGGGGTCATCAGAAGGACAAAAGCGGCACTGGCGAGAACCCAGGCGGTGTCGCCTGCATTGATCGTAGGGCTGGTGGTGTCGGCATAGGCAGCGGCGCTGCTCAGCCAAGCGCCAATGGAAGCGAGACTCAGCTTCATCAGGGGTTTTCTCATACATTCCTCTTTTACAGTCGTGATAGGGGCTTCGTTAACAGTCGCAAACTCATACGCTAAAGGCAGAGGCATCTCCGCCCTGATAACTGGCATCTAATTCGGACAAGCAAAGAAAATGTTTAGTCGGGGTTCGTCAGCTCTCTTAATTTTGACAGTGCACTGCCCTTAAATGGCTCGTATGTATACAGGGTTTGAATGGAGTGTAAAGCTGAAAAACCCTATTAAAGCTCGAAGTTCTCGGCATCTAAGAAATTGGAACGAACAGGGACAAGCCTCCCCGTTTTGACTTTGTGAATTATTCGGCAGGATTGTCAAAGTCGCGCTGTCTGAGCGCTAGCTGCTTCCAACGATGAAGGCAGCAGCGATTTGAGGGAGACCTGGGAGGCGAATGGGGAGCAGTCTCAGGAAGAGAAGATGTGGACGAGCTGCTTGAGAAGCAGTCCGCTACTCGTGACAATGACGACGATTCTCACTAGCTTCTGACCTCTCTTCAAAACGAGACCCGATCCTAAGTAGCTGCCGCAGAGGTAGAATGCTGCCGTAGCGATCCCAAGGCTCCAGATCAAGCGCCCTTGACTGCCAAACCAGATCAGAGCCCCTATGTTAGAAGCAAGGTTGAAAATTTTGGTCATAGCATTGGCGGTGATAGTCCGCAGGCCGAGCCGCTCAAAGAGACTGAGAAAAAAGGTCCCCGTACCGGGCCCTAAAATACCGTCGTAAGCGGCTATCGATAACAGCCCGCCAAGGGCCAGAGGATGAAATAAACGCTGCTGTATTTTAGCTTCACTGTCGAAATCATGCATGTTTTTCGGCAAGAGTCGCCGCTGCTTCGCTTCGTCCAAGAACCAGCGCTTGATCATGAAGGCAATGACGAAAAACAGCAGACAGGGGATCAAAATTGGTAGATTTTCTAGGACCCAGGGGTTTTGCGAGCAGCGGGCACCTATAGCGGCTACAGCGGCGGCAGTTATGAACAGGAAAACCCATACGCCGCCATGCAGTTGGGGCAGAAGACCAGCCCGTGCATAGCGGACGACCGCGGGCAGCGAACCGATGGTCGCCAAGCACTTATTAGTGCCTAATATAAGGTGAACCGGAATACCAATGTTGAGAAGGGCCGGAACGGTAATTAGCCCGCCTCCTCCTCCAATCGAATCGACGAGTCCGGCGATGGCTGCAGCTAAGAAAAGAGGCCAAGCTTCGGCACTTAAGCCATCGAAGATTTGTGCATTAGTTTGTAGATCGAAGCTTTGCCAATTGACGCTCACGAAGCTACCGTTTTTTTAGGTCCAAGGAGAGAGATCATTACGCAGCGGCTGACCAAGACTTCCGCTGAATCGAAAATTTCAACCGTGATTTCGTAGCTTTCTTTTTTGCTGTTCTTAGGGATGGGGCAGTTGC
>JBGSTX010000005.1:0-43318 GCA_041736305.1 Oligoflexus sp.
CTTCCTTCAAAGAAGTGAAAGCCATCTTGCTTGCTAGATCAACTGCCAACGGAGGAGTTAGCGCTCCCTTGGAGCGCAACCGCCCCTCCCGGACTCCAGTTGCACGCCGGAAACGGACATCAGCGGAGAGCGAAGTACCAAATTCTATGTAGATCTAGGTTCGCATAGGTTTTTTGGATCGGTCTGCTCATCATGTAGCCAGGCCCCAGTTGAAGCGAGTGAACCTGTGAGCAGTAAGCAGTAAAGCGCCCTGAACAATGCCGCGACGATCAAGTGATGTCTTCATGCGCAAGGTACTCTTCCTTAAATGTTAACGCTGGCCGGTATCCGGGAGGGCAGCAGGTGGACGTAATCAAGATCGTAGATTGACCGCCTGCGTTTGTTTTCTGCATTGATCTTCTGCTCGATGCCCTGCAACTTGGCCCAGAATTTAATGCGGGCGGCCTCCGAAACCGGATTGAGCGTGAAAGCGCCGCGATAATCACCGAGACGGGTGTTATTCACGCCTGCCAGGAGATTGAGGATAGCCCAGGTATGCACCGCAACATCGAGAGGCGGCAGCATGTTGAGGTAGTCCTGTTCGCTATGCCCTGTTCCTCGCGGAGCCGGCGCATAAGCACCCATAGGATTGGCTGGCACAAAGGTCATGTCGGTCATCTGGCTGAAGTTCACAGCTGCATGCTGGGGACCAGCCGTGAAAATTATCATGGTCAGCATGTCGATGAGATCATCACGGCCCTGCACACCACCACCGCTGAGGCAGAAATCGTTGACCTCGCCCACGTTCTGGATTTCATTGGCCCAGCCCTGCAGCTCAAAGTCGGCACGGATATCGGCGTCTGACTGATACCAGATGCTCACATAGTCGCTGATCCACGAATGCACGGCATCCCAGATGAGCAGAGCGTCCTCCCTATACGGGAAGTTGGGGAGTTTGGTCCTGTCAGCGATGCCTTGCCGCTCAAAAACCTTGGGTGGTGCGTTATCGCGGAAGGAATAAGCCAGCCGCTCTTTGCGAAGAAAGGTATAGTTCAACTCAATCTTTGAGCCAATCAAGCGATCGATCGAGCGCTCAGGCAGAAAGAGAAAGGCGCGGGCCCCGACATTGATACTCACGGTCCCTTCGAAGTGCGGCGACAAGAGCCGATAAATCGGGTGCTTATTGTGCAGGCGAATGCGGGTTGCCATGACGATAGGATCGACCAAAAGATGGGTGAGCCCCAGGTGGGTAATCACTTCATGGTGATTATTATGGGAGGCCAGCACGCAGGCTTTGGCCATTTTCCAGCTGTAGCCGTCCTTGGGCGTATAAATCTGGTGGCCTTCGGCACTCGGACCGCATTGAATGGCGACGGGCAAGAGGTGCTTGCCGCCGGGCGGCACGGCGAAGGCCGCGTAGGGCGCAAAGATAAACTTCCAATCGTCCGAGGTGATTCCTTCAAACGATCTGGTGGTGGCGTTGGGCGCCGGAGCACCCGGTGAATTGGCAAAGAGCTGGCGGAGCTTGCTATGATCAACAAAGTAGAGTCGGCCCTCGCCCATGGCCTTTTCAATGGAGTCGCCTGAAAAATTAGGCTGTGAACCTAAGGCCACTTTGCTGAGGTCAAAGTCTTGGGGACGCGATGCCTGAGTATAGCGGACCAGCTGATTCGGGTTAGGCCCGCCTACGAACATATAGGCAAAGGTGCGATCGCTGTCCCACTTCGAGGCAATTTCCGGCACTGGCGCCGGGCCTTGGTTCTGGGCGTCGCGGGCCATGAAGATTTTTTCGACGTAATCATTGATTGATTTGGGGCGCCTTGCCTGCTTATCGCCCATGATAAAGCCAAGGTCCGGGGTAAAGTAAGAGACTAAATTACCACCGGGTTTCAAAGCTTCCATGAACACATTAATATCGCGGACCGGCTTGGGTTTCTGAAACTGCAAACCAGACTTATCAGAAATTGCCTGCAGGTTCGTGCGGAGAGTGAGCAGCTTGGTGATGATTTTTAGCTGGTAATCGGGCTTGTTCTTATCGTCAGGGCCTTCCGCTTCGATAAGCGGAATTTTCATGTCGTAATTGTACTTATAGGGCTTAGCCTGTTCGGCCAATTCCGATTTCCGTTTTTGTACATCATCGTTCTGTGGCAGAGCGAATTTAGCCAAAGGGCCCTCCTTTGCCGACTCTTGAGGCATTTTAAAAAAATTATTCTCGCTATTATCGTATTAACCGAG
This sequence comes from Oligoflexus sp., assembly GCA_041736305.1. GTDB lineage: Bacteria > Bdellovibrionota_B > Oligoflexia > Oligoflexales > Oligoflexaceae > Oligoflexus. The sequence goes on from JBGSTX010000005.1 coordinate 2,215, forward strand.
GCCAAAACTCAAGGCGGGCTTTTTTTTATAAGATCTGTGATATTATGGGTAACCGATTGATAAAAGGAGATTCTTATGGGCTTGACAAGCCGGGCTCTTTTCATAGGCTTTTCCCTCTGGCTCTGCTCGTGTCGGACGACGGGCGCTCAAAATGGTCAAAGCAACCTGAATGCTTGGGCTAACGATGCTGACAAGGAAATGGCTCGCCAGAGCTTTACTCAAGCCATCTACCAGTGTGTCCCCGTGGTCTCAGCAGCGGTAACCGGAGCTAAAACGGTCAAGCTGGCAAAAGATAGCGAAACCTCAGCGGTGGTCGATAAGTTTGTCGCGGACATGATCGAAGATCCCGATCCGAAGGTGGAGCACACGGCCGCCTTGCTGCGGTTTTACTACAATGACAAAAACCGCCAGTTACCGCCCTGCGGCGGTGAAGCGACAGAATATGTTCTCACGGCCTTTGCCAGCAAGACCAATGTGATTGCGATCGCTTTTGGGGAAGAGTCCAAACTCCGCATCGTTCAATAAGTTTCAGGCTTTCCATGAGCTGAAGAGGCTTGAGCAGGATGAGAGGACAGACTGCAAATGATGGAAGTGGACTGGGGAACCAGCAGCCACCATTTGCCTAGAGACGATGAGACAGTAAAACTGAGAATTTCTCTAGGTGCTTAGCTTCAATGTTGGCATCTTGACCTCCTTTCGCGGCCAGGCTCAGCTCCTGGAGCTGACGCCAGCCATCATTATCTGCCGCCTCTGGGCGAGGACCGTCGGCAAAAGTCTGCCAGGGTCTCTGTAGTTCTTCGGGCAAAGGCTAAGTTTGCTTGGTCCTTGTCAGAATCGCAGTTCTTACCTGAGAAATCAATTATTCCAGCCAATTGACATCAAAGGGCAAATTCAAGCCTGCTCAAAAAGTAGAGATCTTCCGCCGATAAAGAAAGATCTTAAGCCTTTTTAGTGGAGCTGCTTATGTTGTACTTGATGCGAACAAGAGCCTATTCTCTCGTGCTACTAGCTGTATTCTTACCATCCTGCTCGTCTGGAGGCCTCTTCAGTGGAGGTCAAAGCCAAGCCACCAAAAGCAAGCAGCTGATAGGGGCTCTGCAAGCAACGGATGAGATTGATATTGAATCTTACCTAAGTTCCGAGGAAAACCTCAGTGACGCTTTCGGGGAAATAGAGGACAAAACCCTGATAGACCTATTGGACTCGATGCTCGAACTTTACAAAAAGATCGGTATTAAAGACGAGGAACACATCGTCAAGGATAGGCCGGTCAGCGACCTATATTCAAATACAGAACAACTCCGCGACCTCATCGAAGAAGATCCGAACGTTTCTGTTCTCACTCTTCTAGAGATACTAGAGCTCAGCAACGGCGGTCTCGATTCGATTCTCGACTATGGTTACGAGGGGTTTAGTGATGAGCTGGGGGATCGTGCTGATACCTATGCAGATGGTGGAGATGCCGAAGAGATGTTCTCAGCCAGCGTGAAATCTGTGGGCGACGGTGAGGAAACGACCATTGACTCAAGTTCTCCCAGCAAAACTAAGACAGACGACAAAACAGCAGGCAGCAAGCCCGAAAAACCCGCTGCTTCCGACGGAGCTGGGACGGAGAGCTCGACAGCGATTTGCAAAGCAAACCGCACCGGACGCGGCAAGCTCAGCATAGCACCGTCGACAAGCTTTACTTTGGCCATCGCTGTTAAGAATTTCTGCGAGGAGCAGGTTGAACGCAAAGGCTTGAAGCCCTCGAAAAACGCCCGCTGTTTAAATGGAACAGTAGGTGCGGGAGTAGGCACGATCGCCGGCGCAAGCGCCGTCCTCGCGCGCTTTGCCATAGATAGCGCGAACGCCTGCAGTGGCGCACAAGACGAGTGATGAGCTCAGAGCTTTGGCTTGCAGCTCGCAAGCTATTCTCGAAGCACAGATGCCGATTGATCGAGTAGGAGGGGCTTTCTCCCCGTCCTCTCACACCACCGTACGTACGGATCCGTATACGGTCTGACGCCGAGCTTTAGCCCCGATTTCCCGGCCCTCGAACGATTGATAAAGTCAATGGCGGGGCCGGCACTCTTAGCTGGCATTATCCCAGCGCAGCAGTTAGAAAAAGGGGGGAAAGAGGATTAAAGGACCCATTTTAAACTTGAGGCACTCTAAAAGCTAATCTCTCAAAAGGGTTTCCTTAAGCACAAATTACTAAATTTTCTCGGCAAACTGCCGACACGCTCACTCGGAGCTACGACCGAATCCTTAAGGGAGAATGCCTCGTGGAAACAGATATACAGGAGATCGGTTTAAAGCAAATTCGGATCTCCAAAGAGGAACTCAGGAATTTTTCTAGCCGCAAACCTTTTTTCGCTCTCCTGCACATCGCTATGGAATGGTCTTTGATCGTCCTAGCCGCGTATCTCACCAATCTTTATTTTAACGTATTCTTTTATATCCTCTGCGTTGTTTGGATTGGAGCGCGACAGCATGCTTTGGGCGTCATTATGCACGATGCTGCGCATGGCAATCTCTTCGCTTCGCGCAAGTTGAATTACGTGATCTCCGATCTATTCCTAGCCTGGCCACTCCTCGTGGCCACGCAGACCTACTGGCAAGGACATTCCGTTCATCACAGGCATACAAAAAACGATAAGGATCCGGACTGGGTCGCTCAGAAGGATATCCCTATCTACCAGCTGCCTCGAACCCGCTGGCAGTTCTTTACGCACTTTATGAAAGATATGACCGGCATTGGCCTCTTTCAGCTCATACAGTTGTTTATTTATCTAGGGTCGCGCCCCAAGGATCCATCGATCATCGTCGACAAGAAACAGCTCTACACCTACCGAGCGCTGCGCATTTCCTACTACCTCATTATATTTAGCGTAGTCCACTATCTCTCAGCCTGGAAAATTCTGCTGATGTTTTGGTTCGTGCCCATGATCACCTGGTTTAAATGGGTGGTCTACCTTCGCTCGTTAGGCGAGCATCATGGTTTTGACGGCACGGGACCCCTAGGTCATACCCGGACCACAATTGTGTCTGTATTCGGTAAATTCTTTATTACACCGAAAAATATCAACTTCCACATGGAACACCATATCTATCCCACAGTGCCTTTTTTCCGTCTACCGGAGGTGCATAAGCTCCTGATGGAAAATCCTGAGTACCGCAGCAAAGTGAAGGTCAATCAGGGTTTTTGGAGCGTTCTGAACGATGCAGTTCATTATCAGCCTCAGGTTTTAGCAGGAAGCGCACATGAGGTTCCGCGTGGATCGGATCGATAATTTTGCTCTTTATCTGAAAATGATGGCCGCTGGGTGTCCGCATCAGCAGGTCGTTATCTTTCCTGCTGCCCGGCAGAAGAACGGGCGGATCGCCTATACCCATCTCACTTACCAACAGCTTGATGAACTGAGCGATCACGTAGCACAGCGGCTTTTGGAATGCGGGTTTTTTCCTGGAATGCGGACCGCTTTTATGGTGAAGCCATCGCTGGAGTTTTTTGTTCTGAGTTTCGCTCTCCTTAAAGCTGGCATCGTTCCAGTGCTAGTAGATCCGGGCATCGGCCTGAAGAATGTGCGCACTTGCCTCGCCATGGCCGATGCTGAGGCTTTTATCGGCATACCTGCGGCCCATATCGCCAGGCATCTCTTTCGCTGGAAGGGAGCTGGTTGGAAGGCACTGCTCAACATAGGCTACAGGCATTTTCCAGGGACAATCTCATATAAAAGCCTGCTGGCACCCGTTGAGAATAAGCAGCCTCTGATGAACACCGTGCAGGAAGATACGGCGGCAATTCTTTTTACTTCAGGCAGTACCGGCTCACCCAAACCGGTGGTGGCGACCCACGCAAATTTCGTGAGCCAGCTGCAAATCATGCGCGAAAACCTCGCCATACAGCCTGGAGAATATGACCTCTGTACCTATGCGCCCTTCGCTCTCTTTGCTCCTGCCCTCGGTTTGACGACAGTGATTCCAGACATGAACTTCAGTAAGCCCGCCGAGGTTGACCCCTGGAAAATCAAAGAGGCGATCGATGATTTTGGCATCAGAAACATGTTCGGTTCACCGGCTCTCATGAAGACCGTGAGTCGCTGTGCAGAGGCCAATAATTGGCAATTCCCCTCCCTTAAAAGACTTATTTCGGCAGGTGGGCCCGTTCATTCCGATATTATAGTGAGCTTTCTGAAGTCATTGTCTCCGGAGGCTGAATTCTTTACAGCCTATGGAGCCACCGAAGCTATGCCTGTGGCAATGGCAGAAAGTCGCCAGTTGCTGGGAGAAGAGCGCCTTCGTCACGCCAGCGGACATGGTCTCTGCGTCGGTCGCTTGGCAGCGGGGCTTGTAAAAATCTTGCGCGTTAGCGAGCTCCCGCTCAGTTCTTTGCGCAACGAGGATATCCTGGGCCCCTATGAAATTGGGGAAATATTAGTCAGCGGACCGCACGTGACCTGGGGCTATTATAAAATGGACGCCGCCAACGAGCTCTCAAAGGTTCGCGATGAAAACGGCACAATCTATCATCGGATGGGCGATGTCGGCTATCTGGATGCAGAAGGGAAGCTCTGGTTCTGCGGTCGTAAATCTCATCGGGTGCAGCGGAGCGAGGGCGATCTTTATTCCATTCCTGTGGAAGCAGTCTTCGACACCCACCCTCTAGTTGCGCGTACCGCATTGGTGGGATTGGGCCAGGGTCCCGATCAAATTCCCTGTCTTTGTATCGAAAGCAAACGGGACTTGAGCGCTGAAGAAAAGACCAGCCTCGTAAAGGAGCTGAAGCTCATCGCCAGTCGATACAAGCAGACGCAAAGTCTCGACAAGTTCCTCTTTCATCCGGCCTTTCCGGTCGATATTCGTCACAACGCGAAGATTCATCGTGAGTCTCTGAAGCTCTGGGCCGAAGGCCTTCTAGCGGATCGCTGAGCTACCAGTCTATTCCTAGCATCATGCAGTTCAGTCCAGAGCCAAAGCCCAGCATCGCGACTCTATCTCCCTTTTTTAGAAAACCATTTTCATGGGCCATGGCTGCCGTCAGAGGCAGCGAAACGCTGGCGATATTGCCGAGTTTTGGGTAGGTCATATAATCTTTGTGATCGGGAATATTTAGAGCATTCAGAAAGGTTTTGCGATGCATGATACCAACTTGATGGGAAATGATCTTGTCGACATCGTCTTGAGTCCAGTTCATCACTTTTAAGAAATTATGCCAAGTCTTGATGCCTAGTGCTACACCATGATTGAGCACGCCGACTGAGTCGGTGAGAAAAGATTGTTCAAAAAACGTTTGCTTCACGCGGTTGAATTCCCAGGTACAGAGCTGGTTCCGGGAGCTGTCGTTTCGCACCGAGCCGCCGAGCAGACGATGACCGCCTCCCAAGTTAGGATCTCGGCTGAGGATGATAGCGGCGGCTCCAGAGCCCCCCGTGAAGATCGCCAAATTCCATTTAAAAAACTCGATATCGTGATGCTTGAGGAACCTATGCAAAGCGTCCTCGTTGAGATCGCGAGACGATTCGCAGCAGACCACCATACCCATACGGGCATGACCGAGAGCGAGTCGGTTGGCTACCTCAAGGATTCCTGTCAAAGCCCCCATGCAGGCGTTGCTGACATCGAAGAGGATAGCCTCCGGACCCACACCGAGTTCAGCAGCGACCCTACAGGCCGTGGCGGGTTCTTCGCCGTCGCGACAAACCCCTGTGTAAAGCAGAACATCGATTTCGCTGGCATTTACATTGAGAGCGGCCAAGGCCTTTCTCCCAGCGGATATAGCTCCGTCACTGACTTTAAAGCCTTTGGGCCACCATCGTCTCTCCTGTATGCCCGTCATCGCTTCCAGTTGGCCGTTGGGAAAATGGAGCGCTCTAAATACCGGTTGCAGAGCCTCTTCGAGGGTATCTGTCGTTATCATCTCCTCGGGAAGCTCGTAACTAAAGGCATTTAGGTAGACATCGTTGTAAAGCATCTTGTTTCATTCCTAGCCGGAAATTTCAAAAACTTATGGATTTGCACCCATCCTATCAAGTCCGCGGTCTCGAGCGATAGCTCATTGATAGCGTTTAGAGATTTTGCTATTTTGAAGCATCAAGAATGAAAGGATGCAGATGACTCTAATATCTGGCCCCCGATCGACCGTCCCGAGTCTCCTGCGACTTGCTTTCGGAAAAAACATCACCATCTGGAGCATCCTTAGAGATTTTCAAAATAGGTTCGGCGATATCGTCAAGGTCACACTGCCTTTTAGAGAGCCTCTGCTGCTCGTCAGCGATCCGGATATCGCCGGGAGAGTTCTTATAGGTTCCGAAAAAATTTCGAGCAAAGGCATGATCGTCGAACGCATGAAGATTTTTTTAGGTGATGGACTTTTCACCTCGAAAGGTGATAAATGGCGCTCCCGACGCCGCTTGCTCAACCCCATGTTTCACAGTTCGCAGATAGATACCCTCGCTGTACTTATCCAATCAGAGATTCTGCAGATGTGTGATCGCTGGGAAAGTCAGTTAGGCAGCAGCGATATCATCGACCTTTCCGACGAAATGGCCAAACTTACTTTCTCTATTATCAGTAAAGCTATGTTCAGCACAGAGCCTTCCAAAAAAACGCACGCTCTCCACAAACTCATGGCTGATGCGCAGCGGATGGCTAACGCCTTCAATTTTGCGCCCTTTCTGCTGCCCTTATGGGTCCCTACGCCTTTCAATCTCAAGGTGCGGAGGATATCCAAACTTTTCGATTCCATCACCAATGAGCTCATTCAGGAGCACAAAAGCCATCCCGATCGCTATAAAGACCTCCTGACGCTTCTGCTCAACAGTCGTGATGCCGATACCGGCGCCTCTCTGAGTGAACTTGAGATTCGCGATGAGCTGGTCACTACTCTCATCTCTGGTCACGAAACTACCTCGTCGACGCTGTCTATGGGATTAGAAGCTCTTTCTCACGAGCCCCAGGTTCTTGCCAAAATGCGCGCCGAATATGAAGGTCTTGATGAGAACAACCCCCTCAATTATAAGTCTTTGAAGTATAGTAAGCAGGTGATAAACGAGATCATTCGGCTTTACCCGGCTATTTGGGCTATAGAACGCGTGATGTTAGAAGATCTTGAGGTCAAAGGCTTCACTCTAAAGAAGAGCGATCACCTTCTGCTGCTCCCCTATCTAACGCACAGACACCCTAAACTCTGGGATAATCCAGACTCCTTCGATCCTGAGCGCTTTTCTGAAGTACGCAGCCAGGGTCGGCATCCTTTCGCATACTATCCCTTCGGCGGTGGCGCACGAGCCTGCATTGGCGTGGGACTGGCGAAAATGGAAATTGAGATCTGTCTCTGGCAAATCGTGAAGCGTTTCGACCTGCTTCCTCTGGAAGGTTTTCACTATACCCCCATGGCGCGCGTGACCACTTCACCACAACCAAATATTAAACTCCGCATCGCTAAGCGTTCGCCCTAGCGCGCGGCCCCTAGCTGTGGAGACTCTTTTTGAGTCGCGCAAAGCCCTCTTTCATGCTGACTCTCGCTTCGTAAGCAAGATCACGTTGGGCTGCAGCGGGATTATACCAGTGGGCTGTGCTCATCTGCGCCACCACAAAGCGCGTTAGAATCGGCTCGCTCTCAATTCTGAGAGTTCTGTAGACGGTCTCCAGAAGGCTAGCGAGTGCATACGCGACCCGAACATCGACATGTTTCGAAACGGGGGCTAGGCCCGCGGCGTCGAGGATACTGTTGATAATATCCCGCATAGGCCAGGGTTCGGCATTGCCGATGAAGTAGGCTTTGCCTCCGATCGGAGAGCCGGGTGCAAGACGATCGAAGGCACATACATGCGCCCACGCAGCATTTTCAACATAGACAGCATCTATCAGCTGCGTGGCTTCTCCCACAAGACGAAGGCGACCTTTTCTCGCTCTATCGATAATGCGCGGGATCAGATGCGGATCACCCGGTCCCCAGATTAAATGGGGACGCAGAGCGCAGGTCGCTAGGTTTTTGTCGTTGGCTTGCAGAATCAACTGTTCAGCCTGCGCCTTAGTTTTTGGATAAGCCGCTAGAAAAGATGCAGGATAAGGCACAGACTCATCGACGTTCTCCTGATCTTTCCCATCGAAGCTAACGGATGGAGAGCTGGTATATACCAGCTGGGAGATTCCAAGTTCACGGCAGGCCCGAAGCACATTCTCGCTGGCTTGCACATTAGCGGCATAATAGGCATGCAAAGGGCCCCAGGCCCCGGCCTTAGCCGCTACATGGAATACGGCATCGACGCCGCGAAAGGCTTCCCTTACGGATTCATAATCGCCAAGATCAGCTTGAACGCAGCTGACTCCCATCGCCTCGAGATGAGGATAGCGGGCGCGGTTGATGCTGCGGAGCTGGTAGGGACGCGCCTTGAGTTCCTGCAGTATAGCAGTACCAAGAAAGCCGCCTCCTCCGGTCACCATTATAGTCTTACTCACGAGTTCGCTGCTTCTATCGACAGATGTTCTACTTTGTAGATAGGAAGACCATCGCAGTAGAAAGTTCCCAGCGCTTCCAGTCTGCGATCGTCTGCCTTGCGGATTTGCAGAGCCATGCGGATCTCCTTGCTGTCGAGCCGCACTTGGGCGCGATAGACCCAAGACTGCTTCGAACCCAGGGCCAGGCGCCAGCGCGGAACCTCTGGCCATCGGCGGTTAGCTTCTGCCATCAGCAGCTGCAGAAGCCCTTCGACTCCGAGCGAGCCAGGCATAATAGGATCTTCGAAGAAATGAGCGCGATAGTACCACTCGTCGGGATCTACCGCCTTGGCGCCGTAAACCTTCTCGCCTGCGCTTTCCCAGGTTTCGACCATGCAGATCATCCCATGCGGGAGTGGAGAGATTACTGGATAAGGCTTTTCGATTCGCTGCTCTTCCCAGAGAGGAACGCCATGCAGAGGAAGCTGCTTGTTCAGAGATTCCCCCGCGAACATCCCAAACACAGTGCTGCCGCGATAAACTTCTCCCGACGCGTTGAAGACCCGGAAGGCGAAATCATGGATGATGAAATCCCCACTACTGGTCATCTTCGTTACCGCAACTTCGATGGAGAGTCGTCCCGAGCCCCTGCGCACATCCTGGGAAAGTGTACCATCACCCGACAAATTCCGCAGTTTTAGGTCCTTCGGTGACTGCAGCGCGGTACCCATGTAGGCTGATAGAAAGCCGCAGGGTTGCAAAGCTATTTCCAAGAGAAGGGCCAAGGGCAAGGCGTCGTTGTAGAGTGGCCAGAACCAGGCATCGTCAGGGAGTTCATAATGAGCCAAGAGTCTTGTCCCTACATGGGCTTCCATGAAGGGTCCTTCGACCCAGGCGACCGAATCAAGGAAACGGAAGGGTGGCCGAGGTAAACGAGGCATCTTCCGCGCTGCACCGCGATTAAAGATACTGTAATGCGGTCCAAAGCATTCAGATGGATCACCTTCGGACAAAGCCGCGACCTGTTCTGCCGTGAAACTCATCTTCTTTTGACTTTTCGACCAGATTCCTTCCAGTTTCGACTGGGTGAAATGTGGGATTTTGAGACTCATGTCGATGATATCGACGATAGGTTTACCGTCGGCGTACATGAGAGCATCGCAGATTACGTAGGCGTCTGGTCCGTAACCGATTTCTTTGATCTCGATCTCATAGGTCGCCTTCTTCGTAGTCGCAAGCACCTGGCCCCGGCATTTCAACTGCGACCAGATACCCGGTACGGGAACAAAATCCTGTTCGCCGCTTTCCCCGACCCAACCTGAACGCATGAGAAAAACGCGCAGCGTATGGAGGCAGCACTCATACATGAGCGTGCCGGGCATCACCTGGTCGTCAATGAAGTGACAAATAAGGAACCAGTTTTCGGGGTGCATGTCCGCTTCCCCAATGACTTTGCCGATTCCATAGCGTCCTCCGTTCGGGTCGATCTCCAAGATGCGGTGAACCAGTTTCATATCGCCCCCCGGTAGCGACTTCGGCTTCTCCAGGGGGAGTCCGGCGAATTCAGCACCAAAACTCGCGACGTAGTCACCTCGCCGAAGAGCCTCAATCTGCATGTCGCTGAGGCTTTCCTTCCGCAAGGGTACAAACGGTGTATAGTTCCCGCTAACCTTACCGTGACCACCTTTTTCCTGCATCTTGCTGCGCTTGACACCCCGCCCTTCATTTAAAGCCGTTTCTGTGAAGAATCCAGCGCATCCATCAACCATACTCATCATGGGCTTGTCATCGATGAAGGCCTCGAAGCTGAACTGGAAGAAGAGGGTCCCGTTCTGCTCGAAGAAGCGTTTTATCTCAATTTCGTAGCGAACCATCTCCCCGGCCCGCGGCAGCTCACGGAAAAAGCAGACCCGCGCATCGAGCAGACGGTACCCGGCATTACCTCGGGTTTGGAAATCTGAGCCGAGGAAAGCCGACAGCATGAGGTCGCCCTGCCCCGACTCGATGCAGATACTGGTCGGCATTACCTGGTCTTCAAGATACCAGGCGTCGGCATAGACATCGTGTTCGGTGGTCATTTTGCCTGGACCCATGCTTTTCGATTCGCCTTCGATTTTCATCACCCGATGACAAAGCAGCAGTCGGTTGGCAGGCAGGCGCACACGCTTACTAAAACTATCGATCTCTGTGAAGTCCGGACCGAAAACATTGGCGATTTTGCCGTTAGCAAATTCCCGGCATGCGGCGTAGTCGTAGAGTGGGGGAGTTTTGTTGAAAGGCTCGTGGACCCAGGAGGAAGATTGCGATGGGTTTGTCCGATTTAGAAGCTCCAGAGCCGTGGCCAAAATACTTTGACCTTGCTCTACAAAGGCCACATATTGCTCTTGTATGGCGATGGCATCGAGCTGATCGCGTAAGAGATTGCTCAGTATCTGCTGTGCTGCAGAGCCTCTAACGGGTGCTTTATCCGCTGCTACGGGCGGTACCTGAGGCTCATCCGGCTCTGGCTCGGGCTTCTGCAGGAGCTGATTTAAAGGCAAGAGCACTTGATCCTTTCGAGGGATCTGATAACTCTCACCTTCTACCTGTGAAGATGTGGAGACAGTCAAAGCTCCCGTCTGTTGCCATTTGACAGAGAGATCATGCTCACCTTTCAAAGTATAAGAAGCTCGTCCGGATTCGCCTTTTTCCCAGATTTTGAGCAGCGAATGCAAGCCATGAGCCGCGCCTCGATAGGCGGAGCTGACGATGACTTTCTGGGCTGTCGCAGCTACTCTCTGCGTATGCGAAGGAATGATTTCTGACCATGCTGATCCATCGAGACTCAACCCCTTCTCGCCTTCCAAAAAAGCTTCGAGAGTTACAGCCACGGGCAGACCTAATTCAAGGGCAAGACGCGCATCCATCAGGAGCAGCGCAACAGAACAGTCGGGTGCTTCCAGCCACTGTGTTCCGAAGCGCTCCAGCAGCTGACTGCGCGCTCTATGGCTGCCGACCATGTCAGTAGCCAGGACCAGGGAGGCTTCCAGATCACCGCGAGATACAAAGCGAAAAGCCAGCTCAAGTGCCTTCAGTCCTGAAGCTTCCGCCGCAGCGACCGTAAAGGAAGGACCTCCTGTCTGAAGCTCGCGGGCACAGCGCGAAGGCACGATACTCGCTAAAGAGCCCATGACCTGGTTGGCCTGGAGCGGTTGCATAAAGGGACTAAAATCGATTCCGGGGTGCTCGTTCTGTAGATCCCAGCGGACGGCAAATAAATTAGTTAGAGCATCGAGTTCCACCCCAAAAAAAATCCCGACTCGATTCAAATCCAGCTTTGGCAATCGACCGAGGCTACTCATTGCCAGCAGCGAGGCGATCTGCTGGGGTAGGATTTCCTTCATTTCCTTCGGGGGAATGCGGAACTGCCGGTACCCAAGTTCGAGATAATCGGCTCGAGGTATCAGGTCCGCAGCGCGCACCACAGCGACTTTTTTGCGAGCGATAAGCGGAACCGGTCGCGCACTGTAATCGACACTATACTCTTCCAAAAGCAAATGAGCATTGATACCGCCGAAACCAAAGCCGCTGAGCGCGGCCCGGCGCAGAGGGCCTATAGCCTGCCAGGGCTCCGCCTTCTTCAGGATCCGGAGACCAGTGGCGGCAAGCTTCCAGCTTTCGGGTTCAGCTTCAAAATTTGCTGTGGGCCAGCATTTCTTCTCGCGGAGTGAAAGCAGGAGTTTGGCCAGTCCAGCGGTGCCGGCAGCGGTCAGCATATGACCGATATTGCCTTTAACTGAGCCAATGACGGCGGGTGCATGCCCACGAATCTCGTGTAGGCTTCTGATTTCGGTACCATCGCCTAAAGGCGTTCCAGTTGCATGACATTCAATAAGATTTATGGTTTTGGGATCCCAACCCGTCTCTAAGTAAGCCGCGCGCATAGCTCGGGTTTGCCCTTCCTGCGAAGGGGCCATGAGCCCTCCTTCCCGGTCGTTCGACAGCCCTATGCCGCGGATTACTGCCAGAATCGAGTCACCGTCTCTTTCGGCATCCTCGAGTCTCTTCAAAGCGAATATACCGGCGCCTTCGCCCACCATAAGACCATCGGCGCGGGCATCCAGTGGTCGCGAGACTCCCGCCCGAGAGAGCGCGCCGAGTGCATGAAACCCTACCTGCGTGAAGAGAGGATCAGGCCGACTCAGGCCCCCTGCCAGCACAAGATCGAGGCGATTTTCCATCAGCTCATCACTAGCGAGCTTCAACGCATAAAGCGAGGAAGCACAAGCGGCGTCGAGGGTGAAGGTATTGCCGCTGATTCCTAGTGCGCGGGCGATCATCAGGCCAGGCATGGCGGCTGGTATGAGATTCACTGGATCGAGGCGAGAGAAGCTAAGTCCGCCTTGGCTTTTTACCCAATCGGCGGCCAGCTGATAAGACGCTTCGGTCGGGAGTGCGATATTCCCTATAATGATTCCGCAGCGATCCTTCGCATACCCAAGTGTTTTGCAGCCGCTAAAGGCATCGCGAGCGGCACCAATTCCTAGGTGAAAAACGGGATCAAGACGCTGCAGCAGCGTCTCTGGAATATTCAGTCCTGCGGCGTTTTCCTGCCATTTATCGACTCTATAAACCTTATTGTGTGCAAAACCTTCGTCCTCGGCTTTGCGCTTGCCTCGTTCAGCCCAGCGCTCGTTTTCGATCCTGCTGACTACATCTTGCGCGCCTTCGAGTATCTTCGCAAATTCGTCGAGACTTTTGGCAGCAGGAAAGCGTATACCAACACTGACGATGGCGATAGATTTCATTTTGCACCTAAGCTTCTTTTAGGGACCTGTCCGCTCCAGAAGGATACGGTTAGCAAACGCTTGGATCAAAGTATCGGAAACCGTGGCTTCAAAACCAGTCATCCGTGCGATCAATTCGCCATTTCGCTTCCAGATATAGGCATCTGCCTGGAGCGAGTAACTGTCTGCTGCCCTGATGCGAATTTCTAGTATAGCCTCTTGCGTAGACCAGGGCTCAAAGTATTCAAGCCTTGTGAAGCGGCTAGGCAATCCACGCGCACCCCGCTCTACGGCAACCCAGACAATCGCGCCCTGAAAAATCGCATCAAGCAGAGGACCTTGGGCCTCGAATGAGCGACGGATATTCCAGTCTGTCGGATCACCATGCAGACGGATTTCTGCCACCCAACGCTCGGGCGTGCTTTCCAAGACCCTTTCAATATAATGCAGTGATGGGCCATGGAAGAGTATATCGTAAGGTCGAATAGTTTCCGTCAGGGTTTTTTCATGGGGCACAAAAGCTTCAACTTCCCCCGTGGGGAATTCGGTATACAGTTCGAGAACTGCGCTCGCATGAAAGTCGGTGCTGCCCTTTGCATTGCGACTCCAGACGCGACCCTCGTAGCTTCCCGCTGAAGTTTCTCTCACTTCCACGGCTACCCGAACTTCGCTTTCGCTGCTCAGAACGATTCCCTTCCAGAGGCGAAAACTCTTCACGCCCGCGAATTTGCGGGTAGGAAAGCGCAAACGGGCGTTCTCCGCCAGCCATTCAAGCAGAAGCGCTACAGGCACTACTGCTCGGCCGTTGATTACGTGGTCGAGAAGCATAGGGGTTGTTCGCACACTGACCGAAATGTTGCCGAACGATCCGGAGAGGTGAGGTCTAACTATCTTCTGGCCACCTTCGCCGAGCACGAGCCATTGGCCAGACCCCAGCTGGGGGCGTTCCAAAATGTAGGTCTGGAGATCAGATCCGGCTGCCATCGGTATCGTACCGAGGCCTTCGCTGGCAAAGAGTTTTTTCAAACCATCATGTACCATGCCGCCGTCCCAGGGGCCCCAGTTCATAGCTATCGTGCGGCAAGATAATTTGGAGCTGAAATAGGCGCTCGTGAGATTCAAAATTTCATTGGCGAGACCATACGCCCCCTGGCCCTTGCGTCCCATCCGTGCTGTCGAAGAGGAGAAGAAGACCACCCAACTCGTAGCGGCTTTCGCCAGCTCTTCGAAATAGGGGAGGATCCGAAGCTTAGTATCCAATACCTCTTGGAGCTCAGCCGGGCTTTGATCGACTATAAATTTGTCGCGAATCACGCCGGCGCCATGTATGACGCCGCGGATTATTGGATAGCGTGAGCGCAAGCTTGCGAAGGCTGCACTCAGATGCTCGTCGCGACTGACGTCGACCGCTTCATAGACAACCTCGGAGCCCAGATCTCGAAGCGACCGAAATGTAGCTTCGATCTCGCGCTGGGAAAGTAGAGCGCGATACGCCTTTTCCAAATCTCTTGGATGCTTTAGTGCGGGATTCAGACGCAAGAGTTCGAGTTTGAGTGGGGCTCCTTCCAGGCTTCGCGTACTGACTGCTTCTTCGGGAGCTAAGGGAGTCCTTCCCCAGATGACGAATCGTGCCACTTGGCTTTTGGCCAGAGACAGAAGAGTCGAAGCGGTGACTCCGCGCGCGCCGCCCGTTACGAGCACGGTGTCACCGGGCTTGAGGATTTCTTGCGGCTCTGGGTCAGTGAATGGCTCTTCGACCAAGGCTAGACGGTAATAGGCCGCACGCGTCAGGCCTAACTCAATAGGACCTTCCAGCAGTGAGGCTTCTAAAGCGGCTTT
Organism: Oligoflexus sp.; assembly: GCA_041736305.1. Lineage (GTDB taxonomy): Bacteria > Bdellovibrionota_B > Oligoflexia > Oligoflexales > Oligoflexaceae > Oligoflexus. The sequence goes on from JBGSTX010000005.1 coordinate 17,244, forward strand.
TGCCGTGTCGGGCACACTGCCGAAATCCCTGGCTATATCAATGGCGCGCGTATGAACATTAGACCATTCATGGGAGATCGTTTTAGCGAGAGAAGCTAAACTTCCGGCGAAAGCTTGGGCCAAGGAATCGAGACCCTCTTGAGCTAACAATCCGGAGTTCTCTTGAATCGTGACGAAAAATCCTTTGTGATTCTGTAAAGGGGCGGCGGCTCTAGCCAGCAGTTGATACGATAGGCCCAGCCCGTGAAACGGCTGCTCATCTGTGGGGCTGAAGAGATAGATTCCTCTGAGGTCCTCGGGGGCCCTTCGCTCTGCGGCTTCCGCCAGGGTCAGATGCTTGCTCGTGCAGGTCCACTTTCTAAGCAGACTGAGCAGTTCTATAGCCAGTGGATTATCCTGAGGACTGATAACCCATACTGTGCCCTGAGAGGGTTGCTCAATGCGGTTCGGTCCTGGTATCCAGACTTCAGCTTCCAGTTTCCAGCAGCCTACTTGGGATAAGTCCAGTTCCGCCTTGAGCTTCTCAGGGCTTAGACTTTTTTTCTGCTTGCTTCTCCTATGCCCTGCTGCTGGGAGCTAGTTTCAAGAAAACGCAGAAGCTCACTGAGGGTGCGCACATTTTCGACGGGCACATCCCGGATTTCGGGAATCTTGCTCGTGAGGCTGGCCATGATTTCGACTCTTTTTATGGAGTCGATGCCTAGATCTGCTTCGAGATCCATACTCGGGTCCAATACCTGCTGCGGATAGCCGGTCTTGTCGGCGATGACTTGCCAGAGAAGAGACTTAAATTTTGGGGTCTGCGCCTCGGGTACTGATAGGCCTGCCCTTGCGCCGAGATGGGCAATGATATCAGAGATCTTTTGCATTTCACTGAGGCTTTGCTCTTGTAGCTGGGCCTCTTTGAATGCATTACGAAGCTCAGAGAAAATTTCAACCTTCTTGATCGAGTCGATGCCAAGATCGCTTTCAAGCTCCATATCATCACTGAGAGTATGGATAGGAAAACCGGTTTTTTCGGCGATAGTCTGTAGAATCTTCGTGCGAACGTCGGGATTGCTGTCGGCCGGACTTGCCGCTGGAGCTGCTGACGCGACTAGGCTTGCTGCGAGCGCCTGAGTCGCAGTCGATCCCGTGAACTGAATGAGATCTGCTATGGTCTGGGCTTCACGAATCGGACCTGCTGCTACGTCTAGCTCGGGAAAAGCCTTGGAAATTGCTGAAAGGATTTCCACTTTTTTGATTGAATCGATGCCTAAATCGCTTTCGAGCCCCATGTCTTCGGAGAGGGTAGTGACGGGAAATCCCGTGGCGTCGCTGATAAGCTTGAAGATCAACCGACTACTGGCTGCATTCGCTGGCGCTGCCGCGCTTGTGCCATGTGCATAGCTTTTTTGCTCGAGCAGAGAGTTGGTGTTTGAAAGAGCATGGCTATTGCGATCTGCGGGCACGATGCCGAAATTTGCTGCATAAGCGGATGCTGCCTGCACTGCCTGCGCCGCTTGAGCCGCTTGAGCCGCTTGAGCTGCTTGTGCTGCTTGTGCTGCTTGTGCCGCCTGCGCTGCCTGAGCTGCCTGCGCCGCTTGATCTGATTTCGCTACAGGGAGGCCTTGTGCTGAGTAGGCCGAAGCTAAAGGAGATGCATAAGACGAAGCTGCTTGAGATCCAGATCTACCAGCTCCTGCCGGCCCTTGCTGCGCGCTATTCGTCAGGGCCCCTGTCTGCTTCGAAAATGCAAGTTCAGCTTCGACGGTACGAGCAAACGCCGACTGGCGCTCCATATCTCTTGTAGCCTTGCTCAAGTCCATACGGCTCAGCGTGGAAGCGACCAGGCCTTCGCCGCCCCTAAGTGCATCGTGAATAATCTGCTGGAACTGGCGCTGATTCGCGAGGAACTGTGCCTGCACCTCAGCGGCTTTCCTCTGAGTCTCCTGCATATCGAGGAGGAATTTTTCAAGCACCGTCACATTTATTTCTGTGGACATTGTTTGAACCCTTTGTGTGTTATGCGAAGCCTTTGGCATTTCATATCTACGGTGATGAGCAAGACCTGGGACTGCTACGGGTCCGGGCTCAGGTGTTGCGAGGTGGCCCAATACCGCCTCAAACCCAGGCTTTAATTCTGGTCCCGCTACAGGACTTACGCGCGATTCTAACCCAGCTTGTGAAGCAGCAGAGCCAATCTTCCGCTCAGGCTTGGCCACTGCCGCTCTTTCCGACTCTAATGCAGGCACTTTTCTACTAGTGTCAGAACGGTAATTGGCACCCGTCAGCCAGACCTTAAAAGCATCTTTCTCCGCCGCCACGATCTCGACACCAGGATCCCAACGCACCAGATCCAAGTCCATGCCTCGAACGGCAAGTTCACCAACCAACGCCGCAAGGCCCAGCATGCTGTCGCGTTTGTCGCTATCCAGCGAAAGAGCCTGTTTGTCACAGGCCTTCAAGAGTCGACTCAACTTCTGTCCCGGGCCTATTTCAACGAGAGTGATTTCCCGATCCTTGCGCACAGCCTGCAGCATCTCGTGAAAGCGAACCGGCATGGCTAGCTGGGCCGAGAGCGTTTTCTGGAGGCCTTCAGCAGGGTATGCTTTGGCCAGAAGGTTACTGTAGACAGGGACTTCGGGCTTCTTAAAGTGCACGTGCTGGCCCAACCAACGATCGAAACCACTTTCCGCGGCGCTCACATATTCAGAGTGAAAAGCTGTACTCACATTGAGGACAGCCGACGAAATATTCACCTTCGCGAGCTGCTCGACTAGAACATGAATTTCCGCCGTCGCGCCGCCGACCACTACCTGCTCAGGAGAATTAAAATTTACTATCTTCAGGCTGCTTGCACTCGCTCTGATCAAGTCTTCAACGCGTTCTTGAGAAGCCAGGATCGCCAGCATAGAACCACCTTTGCTTCCCAGCTGCTCAATTAGCAGACCTCGTTGATAAGAAGCGCGCAGCGTCTCCTCCAGTGACATGACCCCGGCCGCGTACAGAGCTAGCAGTTCACCATAGGAATGTCCAGCCGTGACAGACGGCCGTATACCGAAGCTCTTTAAGATCGAAATCACAGCTGTACCGACGCAACCCAACGCTAGCTGCGTGATCCGAGTCGCCGTCAGCCGCTGAGAAAATAACTCCTTATCGTTGCCAAAGGCCTGCGGAGGATAAATATAGTCCATCAGCGAAGGACCATTACTTTCATGCTCTTCGAGAATCCGCGAAGCCAGAGACAAACTCTCCAAAGCCTCAGGAAAACTTACCATCAGCTCCCGCAGCATACCGGGTGCTTGTGAGCCCTGGCCTGCAAAAATCATCGCCAACTGAGCCTGCGGTGCCGCCTGCGAATAGGCTACCCCGTTGACGGACACACCTTCCTCTACCGCCTTTTTTGCCTCAGTAAGCCGCTGTTTCAGTTCTGGAAGTCCTTTGGCCCAGATTGCGAGCCGATGGGCGTGCTTAGCGGCGAACTTTCGTCGAGACTGGCGAGCTATAGTCTGCGCATGGTAGGTGCATGCCGGGGTCTCCAAGAGCTTAGATGCAGCGAGAAAAGAACTCATAAGAGCTTCTCTCGAATCTCCCGAAAAACTTAGCAAGAAGAGATCCTGATTCCAAAGTCGAGGTTTGTCGTCGGCTTTGTATTCTTCAAGCACGCAGTGATAATTGCTTCCACCAAATCCAAAAGCGCTAACCGCTGCATAGCGAGGCTTGCCAAGTCGTGGAATCCAGGGTCGAGGCCTATCAAGCAATTGAAAAGGTCCCCCCACCAGATGGGGGTGAAGCCGCTGCACTTTAATAGTCGGAGTCTGGATTTTTTGATGCAGAGCCATCACGCACTTGATAAGCCCAGCTGCCCCAGCGGCGGCCTTGGTATGTCCAATCTGGGATTTTACAGATCCGATCACACAGGACTTTCTATTATGCTGGCCAAATATCTTGGTCAGCGACTCGGCTTCGATACCATCTCCTACCTTGGTCCCCGTCCCATGCGCTTCCACTAATTCAATGGCAGCTGAATCGATATCTGCATCGTCGTAGGCTCTTTGAATCGCCTTGATCTGACCTTTGACTGCCGGGGTATAGATGGCTTTACCCTTACCGTCGCTCGCTGACCCAAAGCCCCGGATGACAGCATAGATCTTGTCTCCATCGCGCTCCGCGTCCTCGAGTCGCTTCAGGATTACGACGCCCAGGCCTTCACCCAGAACCGTGCCATCGCCGTCTGCATCGAAGGGCCGGGAGTGACCGCTCGGTGAGAGAGCAGGAGTTTTACTGAAGCACATGTACATAAAGATGTCGTTGAACGTGTCCATTCCACCGGTGATCACCATATCGCAGCGACCCGTCTGGAGTTCCATGACCGCGACCTGAATCGCCGCCAATGAACTCGCACAGGCCGCATCGACGACCGAATTACTGCCGCCGAGATTGAGGCGGTTCGCAATGCGCCCAGCGACGACATTACCTAAGAGTCCTGGGAAGGATGCTTCCTGCCAAGAGACATAGGAATTGGCGATTTCGTCCATCACCTCTTTGGCGACGTCGTCGGCTACTCCAGCATTTTTTAGGGCTTTTTTCCACTTTGGATGCCCGAGGCGGGCGCCGAGCGGAATCACTAGCTCGAGAGTGCCTGTCACACCGATAATGCAGGAAGTCCGATCACGATCGAAATTGGCATCCGGCCCGTAGCCAGCATCGACAAGAGCTTCATGGGCGCAGACCATGCCCAGCAGCTGCGTGGAATCGGTCGCTTCAAGCGTGTGGGGCGCAATTCCATAGCGTAGGGGTTCGAAGGCGAAGGGCTTTAGAAATCCACCCGTCTGCGAATAGGTACGATCGGGAGTCTTGGGATCGGCGTGAAAGTATTCTTCCGGACTCCAATGGCTCAGTGGAATAGGACTTATAGCATCCTTCCCCTGAATAATGTTTCTCCAGTATTCTTGGAGGTTGGCTGCCTCGGGAAACATGCACGACATACCGATGACTGCGATCCCATTCTTCGACCTATCCCCAACCCTCCCTCGCTTGTTCATGAAAAAGACTCCTGAGCTTTTATCAGCTCTTCACCCGAGCGTGGATCAGTAAGGCCTTCCCAGGCTGGATCGCGAAGCCCCATAAAATTCAGCTGGCGAATTCTCTGCAGGAGCGCGGCCGAGTACATAATATTGGCTCCTACTAGGGCCGCCCGCCTTGCCTTCGCGGCTTCGAGCGGACTACCTTTGACCCAAGCATTGAATGCGGCCATAGCCGGGCCACACCAAATCTGATAATCAAGCCGACGGCTGCTGTCACCGCGGATTGCCCAATGCGAGGCTTGCCCCAGATAGGAGCGGAAGAGCAAAGCCATCTTGAATTTAGGGTTGGTCTCAGCCCTTTCTAGCTGGGAGGGATCACGGGCTTGAAAGAAGGCCCTTGTTGAATCCCAGGCTTCCTCGATGCTGCAGCGGAAAAAGCTGGCTTCGAGCTGCTGCCGCTCTTTCAGCGAAATACCTTCAAGATTGGGATGACTTCGATAAATTTCGTAAAGCTTCTGGGCCCGCATCGGGAACATGGTGCCCTTTTTAAGCACCTGTAGCTTCACCCCTAGCTCGAACATGTCCGCCGCAGGAGCCATCATAAAATCGCTCTGCTCGGTCTCGGCCAGCATTGCTCGAACTTCATCGCTAGTGCCGGATTCCACGCAAGCCTGATTGATCGATCCCGTCACAACGTAAGCTGCACCCATAGAAAAGGCAGCCAGCGCCGACTGGGGGGTGGAAATTCCACCAGCAGCTCCTAAACGGAGCCGGTCCTGATAGTGGTACTCTCGCTCCAGCTGAGCTTTTATCTGCAACATGAGAGGCAGCAAAGTAACGAGAGGTCTATTGTCGGTGTGACCTCCAGAATCAGCTTCCGCGGTGAGGTCTTGAGCCATAGGAACGAGCTGGGCCAGCTCAAATTCCTGAGCGGTAATTGCCCCCTCGGCTAGCAGCGTATCGAGAATAGGCCGGGGTGCGGGTGACCAGAACAAACGGGCAAGCTCGACGCGAGATACTTTCGCAATGATTTTCTGAGGACTGACGATGCCACCGCTGCCATCGCGATGAAGGTTCTTTACGCGATAGCGAACCAGGGCCTTGGTGAGGGACATGAAAGCCGAAGCTTCGACCAGATTGACCCTTTTATGCAAAAGCAGATCGCAGATCTTATCTTCTACTGCCAGTTCTTGGGGACTATGAATAAAATTCACCGCAAAAGTCTTCGCACCCAGGGCGCTCTGCAGCTCGTCGATGGCCTTTTCCACAAGACCCAACCCTAGACCGGCGGCGCCGAAAGAAGCAAGCATCCCCTGACTGGCCAGAGCCTTGACCAAGGCAACACTTGAAATACCATGCGCCATGGATCCTGCCATATAGGGAAGGCTCAGCTGATGGGCATCAGTAAAATGACGATCACCAAGATCTCGAGGATGGATTCTAGGCAGAAAGATCTGTTTTCTATCCAGTGAGACTTCGAGCTCGTCCTGAATTCTAATAATTGCAGTAGCATTCAGATTTTTCATGGCGTGCAAGTCTTTCGTTGATAAGTCACTTGTATATCGGAGATTTATTGGAATAGCTGAGTTGCTAGGCATGAAGTTGAGCTTCTCGCTCGCTCGCAAAGGCTATGTAGCAGCTATTCTTGAGAGAATCTCTGCTAAAATTCGCTAAATAGAATTTGCCTAGCTAAATACAGCGAAAAGGTGAGTGGCGGAAAAAAAATGCCGGCGACGTCTAAGAGCGGATCTGAGCAACCCTGCTATCTGGACTCTTCTGCAAGAGTAATTTAAGCACCCATAGATCTCCGCAGAGATTGACAGCAAGACCAAGAGCTAAAATTATACCTAAGGTTTTAGGCGGTAAAAAGGCTGATGCTAGCAACATGAGAGCCAAAAGCTGCATACAGAGCATCACTTCTATAGAGCCACCGGCCCTGGCTTCAATGCCTTCTTCGAGCGGTCGATTGGGAGAGGCATAGAGATATTGAATTGCGTTATCGCCCGCCATACCAACCATTATCGCCCCAAAAAAGCAGTTTACAAAATTGATCGGAACCTGAAAGACGAACATTAAACCTGTCATTACCAGCGGGCCCGTGAGCGAAGAAGTCAGTACAGCGTAAAAACATTTTTTTCTCTGCCACCAGGTATAAAAACAAAGGAAAAGGCAGACGATGATTAGACTTTCGGCAAAGCTTCTAAAGAGAACGACTACAACCGCCTCGGAAAATTCAACGAAAATTGGCAGCGGGCCCGTCGCATAGCAGATCGTGCTTGGACAGTTCGCCTTAACTGCATTCATAACCGACTGAATTTGATCTAGATTGCTCTCACGGACGTAGACGCTCAAACGCTCGTCGCCCTGGCTACTGAATCGTCTGAGATAGGAATCGTCAACACTGATAAATCGTTGAACCATTTCCGAATCCAACTGGGCTAGATCTTTTATGAGAAATTTGACCATCTCTTGGCCTGATTCGATTCGAGCGACCGCTGCTAAAGTTTGCAAAGACTGGACAAGCTTATGTCTTTGCTTTTCGGTGGCTGTAGACTTTATTACGACCGAAACTGCGCCGTCCCAGCCTCGCGACGAGCGCAAATATTCGCCCGCTCTTGAAAAAGGGTGCTCCTTCGGCAAGAAGCTATTGAGTGAATCTTCGAGTAAGAGAAAGGGCATGGACAAGAGACCACCGATCATAAGCGGCAATACTAAGTAACGGCAAAATTTCGGTAAGCTACGCTGCGCCAGCTGATCGTTAAGCCTCGCCAGAGAGTTGGAGCTCGCTACAGCCCAGACCCGACTTCTCGGCCACACAGAGTGTATACAGGGTATAAAAAAGTAGACGCTGAACCATTGAATAAAAGTTCCGATGGTCGCCCACATTCCCAAGTCTCTAACCGTTTTGATATCAGAGCTCATAAGGCAAAGAAAACCAAATGCAGTGGTCAGCGAGGTTAGGAACGAAGGAATCAAGAAGCGTTGGTAAGCACGTCGCCAACTCGCACCCGTTTTCTGCTGGTAGCGGGTGACAAAGAGAAAGTCAGCTACACCAGCCATTGAAACGAGCAGGATCAAACTACCTGTCAAAGGATCGGCGCTATAACCTGATAGGGCCATCAAGCCCAGAAGAAAGCTGCGCATCACTATCAGGGAAATGCCTAGGAGCAAGCCACCAATCCACGTCCCATAGAAAAGGCGAAAGGCGATGGCGAGCAGGACCGGGATGAGAGAATTCACTAGAAGATCGCGATCTGTAGCCACTTTCGCATAGGCGCGAAACGCCACCGGCCCACTCATATCCCAGGATACCTCAGGAAAAGCGCCTAGGGTCTTCCGGAGACTGTCATCGATGTGCAGCGCAACAATGTTATCGACGCTGACGCCGGTTTTTTCAGTACTACCTTTCAGCTCAATTTCAGCCAGAATATCACCGTTTCCAGACTCGGTCGAAAAGAGGCCCTTCCACGGAGTGGAGCTGAGAATTCCATTTATTTCCATGCTACTTGCAATATAAGCCTGGGTGGGTTCGGGATCCTCGCGGTCACAGTTCGGTTTGAACATAGGGGCAAACCAGAGTTTCGAGCCATCGACGGTTACCTGGCGAACGCTAAAGGGCGACGTCACCGTACTGATATCCGGTTGACCTTTGACGTTATAGACCCCCTGCCGCAGCCAGCGGTTGATCGCGCACATGGCTTCAGCTGAAATTCCTTGGGGCTTGCTACTCTTGAATACTAGAAAGAGTGATTGCCCGACTTTGAAGTCGCGCTCCATGACCTTATCGGCAAGGACAACAGGTAGTTTCGGATCGAGGTTGTCATTCATTGTAAAATAGCGAGGCATCAACTCGATGCGGATTGTGAAAAATACGCAGAGGAGGCTACCGATTATTAGAACAATTTTGGGAAAGCGTAGGGTCTTACGATGAGCGAAGAAAGCAAAGTAAGTTAGGGGTCGAATGAAACGCTCTAAGAAAGCCCTTAGTCCCGTTGATCGAGTCATTCGCTTAACCTTCCTTGCTACTTAAGAACACGAGCCTAAGTCACAAAAAAAGGTCTAGAGGCTCGTTCCTGGCAGCCAGTAGACCTTGCCTAATTTAATTTAGAACACAAAAGGGGCAAGGGCAGCTGCTACAAAACCGCCGCCCCACGACTGACCGAGGATACGAGCTGCTTCCTTAACATCGGCAGACGACTTGAGACTGGTGATATAAGGCGACCAGGCTGAAACATTCCAGGCTGTAGCAGAACCGTAGAGGTAGTTCCGGGCTTTAACGCCATTTATCGAAACGTCTTCCCCTTGCACAAAGCTTGTCGGAAAGAATGCTTTAGCATCTGCAGGAGGATTGGTAAAGAATTCCGGGACATTGACCGCAACGCTTTCATTGGTCAGATTGCTGTAAATTTGGGCCGGTCCGGAAACTATAGCCGAACTTTCTTTGAGAGTTAGACTAATACCGCGCGTTCCAGTCATAATTACGTCGGGACGAAGGGCCCAGAACTCGTCGACCTTACCGCCTAGAGAAGCTTGGCGAGCCGCTACAGCTTCATAGGTTTTCGAACCGGCTTCGATTGAAGCGCGGACGCTTTGGAGAGCTGCAGCCATCAAAGCCTTGCCATTGCTCTTTATAGTCAGAAACTGAGGGTATTCATTAATCGCCGAGACGCGCAAGGAGATGGGTGCTCCCTGAACTGACGAAAGAAGGAAACCGTCGACACCAAATATCTTGCCAAGCGAACCTATTACAGCGACTGCGTCATTGATATCGTAGGCGCTTACCACGCGGGCGGTGGTCAGATAACTGTTCAGTGTAGCAAGACCAGCATATTTTTCAGCAAGCCCGATTTTGGTGAAGCGATCGCGGGGATCTTTAAACGATGCGGTACCGTAAGCAATGCGATGATCCCAGACGACAGGATTGGCATCACTGACGTCTATGGCCGTTACATTTTTTATGGTTTTTTCTAGCAGTGGAATGACAATTGTCTCCACCTCGCTCTGGGCATCAGCTACCGACTTGAAAGAATTGGGTTTCGAGGTGCTAGGCTCAGTAAAATATGCGGTTACGGCCTTCCACTGCGTGGTGGGAAGCAAGATGCTAGTGCTCGCCACCATCTGCTGCACCCCGGTTAAAACGAGGCTATGGGTTGCATTGTTTTGCTTAAAGAGTGGGGCAGCTCGAAAGACTACAGAACGGAAAGGACGAACCAACAAAGCGTACGATGAAGCTAGTTTCACTTCCGGCGGTGCAGATGCATAATTAGTCTCGAGCCCCTGAAGGAAGGCTTCAAGTTCGTCTGCTGTTTTAACAGCCAGGAAAGCATCGCGAAATTTCGCGAGACCTTTAATGTCTGCTTCACTGACTGGACCGGCCTGAGTCTGACTTTCAGATTCAGGGGCGCTTTCACCTGCTGGTTTGCAGGCTGCAAAGAGAAGAAGAGAGCCGGCAAACGCACCAAGCAAACCTTTATGCACGATACCCCTTGAGACCAGAACACGATTCATAGCTTCTCCATAAAGTGAATTTAAAATTATCTTGCTTCAGTAAAGCCAATCTTTAATTGGGCAAAATCGATCTCTAGCCAGAAGCAGACCAAGGACTTGGGGAATGAAAGCGCTGCACGCTAGAAAAATATCTGTGTTCATGCGTTCCCAGAACTGAATAGCCTGACCTTGAGCCGAAGCTCGCAGGTGCATTTTCTTACTGTGAGTAAGTATCGAAACTATACTAACACAAATTCAATATAACTTCCGAGTATGAGTAAATTAATCCTGAAGTGAGAGCAGGCAAAAAGCGCCTATTTCGTAGCACTTCGTAGCTGAAGCCATGTTTCGGGGGTTTATGAAAAGTGAAGTTTACGCTCGATTTTTTGTTGGGCGCGCGAGAATTTTTTAGGTGTTTTCTTCCTACATCTTTAAGTGAAGCAAGTTGATAAAATAGGAAAAGGCTTTCTTCTCTAAAGGGAGGGCCAAACCGGGTGGGATGCACCAAGTCGAGCCTTGCCACGCCGTACGGATCGGCCCGTTCTAAATCTAAGCTTTAGCTGATCTCTGAGGAAGGCCAGTCCCGGATTCGCAGGGCGACTCAGCTTATCGTTGGCATAATCAAAGGTAATAATCCCAAATTTGATAGGCGTATCACCTAAACGAAAATTATCCAGAGCTTTTGGCGAAAGTCAACTAGATTAGTTGCAATCACCCGCGACCGTGACACGACCAGCTGCTTTCAGCCCCTTCCCGCCCAGCTGGAGGAATTCCTCGGCTCCGGTGATCCGCCTATATACTTTGGTTTTGGCAGCACGCGTACGCCGGAGGAACTTGGTCCGCTTTTGATCAAATCAGCCCGCGCACTCACTCGTAAAGCCACTTTCAAACAAATGATCCCTTGCTCGCGGCAGGCCCTATAATTCGACAATGGCTGGAGTACTAGCCGAGAGTCGGCTAGACTAGGCGATCCATCGCCTATGCCACTTCGGATAAGGCAGTATTGTTGTAAAGAAGGTGCCTGTGGCTAAACCAAGCGAAAAGATACCAAAACTACTCGTCCGCAATACCACCCCGGCCGACTTTGAGGGAATACGTGCACTCTATGCGCGCGTCTATCCCCAATTTCCTAACTACACCCACGAGATGCTGCTCGGTCAGCTCAACTATTTTGCGCAGGGCCAGTTCGTGGCAGTTTGCGACAACGTCATTGTTGGCTTCTGCTGTACCTTTCGCATCAGTTCCCAATTTGCTCTCAAACCGCACTCCTGGGATGAAATAACTGGAGGGGGTTACGCCTCACGGCATGATCCTAACGGCGAATTGCTCTATGGTATGGAACTCTTCGTCGACCCTGCCTTTCGCGGCCTGCGCATAGGTCAGCGGCTCTACAATGAACGTAAGAAATTATGTCAGTATTTGCGCCTGACAGGCATCGTCTTCGGCGGTCGCATACCCGGCTTATCCAGACGGATAAAGGAGGTTAAAACTCCGGAGCAGTATCTTGCGCTGGTCCAACAGAAAAAGCTTCGCGATATGGTGCTGACTTTTCAGCTTCGCAATGGCTTCGAAGTACTAGGCCTCTTGAGAAACTATGTCCCTAGTGACAGAGAATCGATGGGTTATGCCGCGCATTTGCTTTGGCGCAATCCTCAAGTCAGCCCATCACAGGCCAACACAAATCAAGCCGAAGGCCGCATGCAAGACTCCATTCGCATAGGCACGGTCCAGTATCATCAGAGGCGGATAGCTTCTTTCGAAGAATTTGCCCGGCATGTTGAATATTTTGTCGATGTTGTTGCCGACTATCGAGGTGATTTCGTACTATTTCCCGAACTTTTTACGCTTCAGCTTCTTTCCTGCGAACCTGAACAGCTGCCACCAGCTCAAGCGATCGAGGCTTTAACAAGGCACACGGAGCCCTTTAAAAAGATGATGGGGGACTTAGCGCTTCGCTACAATATCAATATCATTGGTGGATCGCATCCGACCATGCTTGAGAACGGTGATGTTCAAAACATTTCGTATGTTTTTTTACGAGATGGAAGCATCCATGAACAAGTCAAGATTCACCCAACTCCGAGCGAGCGCTTCTGGTGGAATATTCGGGGTGGTAATGAAGTCCGGACCATCAATACCGACTGTGGACCCATAGGTGTTCTTATCTGCTACGATGCCGAGTTTCCAGAACTTGCGCGGCATTTGGTCAATCAAGGAGCACAGATCCTCTTTGTCCCCTTCTGCACTGACGAACGACAGAGTTATCTCCGTGTTCGATACTGTGCTCAAGCCCGAGCTATAGAAAATCAGTGTTATGTGGCGATGGCTGGCAATGTCGGCAATCTTCCTGGTGTAAGCAATATGGATATCCAGTATGCCCAGAGCTGCATCATGACTCCCTGCGATTTTCCTTTTGCCCGCGATGGCATTGCCGCAGAGAGCGAGCCCAACACCGAGGCTGTTGCTATTGCCGATGTACGTCTTGAAAATTTAGCCACTGCCCGAAATGCCGGTACGGTACAAAACCTCAAAGATCGACGCTTTGATCTTTACAGCATACAGTGGAAACACATGACGACACATCCTAAATAAGCCTTTAAGCACAGCCTGCAGATTCCATATTTGCGTCTCTTCGCACCGAAGCTTGTGCGAGGAAGCTGCAAAGCTCTCGTCGCTGTTTTGTCCCAAAATTATTGAATGCTAGGCATTCAATAGTCTATTCCGATTCTCGCTGTAGATTCTAAGCCCAAATTTCCCTGCCTGACTCATTCGCCATCGCCCGATTTCTTCCTGAGCCGCAGCTGGCAGCTTCTCGAGCTGAGGCAGTGAAACACCGTAGTTATCCGGCAGCAGCACAGGCGAGGCCAAGGCCGCGAAACTTAGATCTGCAGCCGAAAATGTGTTGCCGAGCAGAAAAGATCGTCCATCTCCCAAAGTCTTTTCGACCTTATTCCACACTTCCTGCAACTTAAGCCTCGAACGCTCTGCTCCTTCATGATCGATCTTCAGACCTTTGCCAATGAGCTTGCGCATCAAAGGCAGAAGAGGGCGGCAGAGCACCTCCTCAGGACGCGACACCCCCTGAAGCAAAAGCGGATTGGCGATCTGGGGAAGAGAGAGGACATGGTAATAGATAATGCGCCGAGTCGCAGGCCCGAGTTCTCGATCGAATAATGCGAGCCAGTCCATGACAGCTGACCTCTCGCTATCAGATCTACCGAAGAGCGAAGAGGACTTGCTCCTCCCGTCGGCCCAGATAACGATGGGAGTCGACTCGAGAATAGGTCCTTGCTCGGTAAAAAGCACCGGCACTGTACTCCACGACCCACGAAGCCGGCCTTCGAGACGCGTGATAAAGGGAAGATGAGTGAGCCTGCTATAAGGAATACAGCAGTATTCTAAGGCCCATCTTGCTTTTTCACAGTAGTGGCTGACACCAATTTCTAGAAGTTTTGGCTGCATAAAGCGATATTCCCTCTTCTTAGTCTCGCAATTTTTTTTAATGGCCACGTTCCGGATATTTTTCGAAGGCTGTTACTGTGATCGACATCTGAGCTTCCTCCTTCAGAAAGGATCGGCACCAGGCGAGATGCTGTCAAGGCGAAGCTCCCAGTCGAAGAGAAGCAGGTCCCCCGTTAAGATATTCATGTCAAAAAGAGAGGGATCACCCAATTTTGAGCCTCATGCGTCCGCAGACTTTCCCCTCCCCGGCAATCCGACTCCAGACCTTGAAGGGAATCATGAACTCTCCCATCCAGCTGCCCACGCACCTTTGAGCAAAAAATATTTTAGTCTGACGCTAGAATTTTCGCGGAGTAAAAGTTATACACCGAATCGCATCTGTCTCCGAAAGCCAACAAATTCCTCGCGCCGCTACGACCGATGCTACTAGGGAGAGTTTCACCTATGACCCGTCAATACTGCTACTGGATCGCCGCCTGTCTTTTGTTCTCATGTGGCAAGGACAATGGCGACAGGCAGGTGGAAAAAGAAGTGGCATACCTTCAGCTGCCCGCTGCCAGTTTTACAAGCAAATGTAGCGACGATTTAGAATCTCGCTGTAAAGATGTCCGAGAAAAACTGTCGGTGACTCAGGCACAGCTTAACATCGCGATAGCAAGTATCGACCGTCCAGCCATCGCCCAGCTGCAAATGGAGCTGGGCGAACTTTATGAACTTCTTCAGGCCTATCTAAGAGGACAAAGCGACACCACAGAAATCCAGGATCGCTATGTGGCTTTGCGGAACATTATGAATGCGCCTGCTAACGGCTCCAGTTCTCCTAAGATCAGCTACCGAACCGAGGAGCTCGAAGCAGTAAGAGCGGTGTTTCGTGATTTCGGCGATCTTTACATCTCTCCGACAGGGATCGACGAAAGGGGTCGCCCAGAAACTCTGACTCTTGCTGTCGACGACACAATGCGTCCGTGGGCTGGCTACTGGTATCCGAAATCCAAGGCCGAGATATTTGCGAACGAAAATTCGCCTTTGCGGAAATTCGAAATTTATCTGGCCAAGCGAGGATGGGCGAGTTCCATTGTCAGCTGGGAAAAAGAGCGTTGGCAACCTGGAATCTATGCCGACTGGGAAGGCCTTTGCGATGCTCTTGCCATGGCCTCGGTTCTCACCCGCGAGCCACAGTCTACTCTTAGCTTAAACGAAGTCGACTTCACGCTTGCCGATCAGAAAGCCCTCGCTCTCAAATACTACGAAGGCTTCGAACCAAAGGTCTACGGCATTCGCTATGAAGGCTCAGCGGAGTCTGACGGGGAAATGCAAGACCTTCGACCAGAAGCCTTTCATCGCCTGGTCGAAACCTTCCTTCAGGACAAAAAGCAGGCTTTGGTCATGGACAGTGATCCAGGGCCTGAAGTATGGGCAAAGCCAGTCTATAAAGTCACATGGAAGATCTATCAGGATCCTGATTTTGCGAATGCCTATAGAGTCGATGCATTTCTATCGATGCTCACTCCGCGCACCGACCCCCCCAAAGCTGAGGACGATCCTTTAACCGACTACTTCACCGATACGGCTTCGCCAAAGTATGAGTATCGTTTGTATGTTGACCCTAACGACCGCCGCGATAATAAGCTAAAAGTCGTGGCCGGAGAGTGGCTTAACGATTCACTTGATCAACATCCAGACATGATATTTGTTCCTCAATCAGCTTTCCACACGAAGCAGAGAAACAAGGAACTGCAAAAGTTTGAAGGTGAATTGCGCAAGCTCTTGATCGAGGCAAAAATGTTTCCGCAGGAAACTGTTGAATAGGATTTTTGCTTGTGTTTCTTTTTGTTCGTAAATCACTTCGCTCTGAGGAGTACTCTGCATGACCAACTCTAGAACTATCTTTGCCCTTCTTCTCGCTGGAACCTTTAGCGGCAGCGCTCTCGCCAAAGAAACTGCAGCTGCCGGTCTGCAATCACTGAAAGCTGTCTGCGACGAACTCACATCCAACGAGCAGCTCAAACCCTTCAAAGTTACCGTCACATGTCGCCATAGCGGCACGACTTGGAAAGATGTGGGAGAAAGCAGCGTTTACCTTCCGAACTCACGTGAGATCTCAGCTGCGTTTCGCGTTAAGCAATATGCTTCTGAAACCAGTCCTCAAGCAGTTGAAGCTGCTAAAACTCCGGCTGCTTGTACCGTCCTCGAAAAATTCAAGTCCACCGCACTTGTAGACGTGAGCCTGAGTTGCCAAGAACTCAAAGCGGTCGACGACGTGACCAGCTTCTGTCTCGATGCGATCGAAGCTCGTTTGGAAGAAAACCCTGCTCAGTTTGTCGAAGTCTCAACGGGTGAGACCTATGATACCTGCAAAGGTGCTGTGGCAAAGAATACCAAGAAACCAAAAACCAATTGAGCCGCACCTAGCCGAGCCTAAGTGCTTGGATTACTAGCAGCGATAAGCGCCCTGATCCCGCCTTCATTTTATGTTGGCGGGATTTTTTCATTCGGGTCTGGCTCAATATGGCCTACCATTGAAACGTTTTTGCTAGAGGCTGAAATTGCAGCGGAGCCGAAGAGAGTATACATTTATTGCAACATCTACCTACACTGACAGGATAAGCTTATGCGCGCTCTGCTGCTCCTTTCCGCTCTTGCCTCCTCAGCCGCTGCTCAGGAAGGTGGTGAACAGCCTCGTTCCATGACTTCAGCAGACCTTCGGGAGGCTGGTAGTTTCGGGGTGGGACTAGGTCTAGGTACTTTCCTAGTTCCGATCTCGGGAAGCGCTCTCCATGGATTTTACTCCTTCAAGAAAGATTTGCAGTTAGAACTTCAGCTTTGGGGCGGCACGTTTGATGGGAAGGACATCATCGACAAAGAACCGACGGTCCGCCTCGACCACTTGGACCTCAAGGGGAGCCTGGCTCAATTCCGCCTGAAATATTTCGTCGGCAATAGCTTCTATGTGGCGGGTGCTTTTGGCAGTCGCAGGATTGAATTTGACCTGCAGGCTTCGAATATTCTCGGAGACATGGTTAGGACTGAACTCGAATCCGATGCCGTCTTCGCCGGTATTGCCATCGGTAACACCTGGACATTTGGCAGCGGCTTCTTCATCGGTGGTGAATGGGTCGCAGTCTCTGTTCCGCTCGCTTCAGAGTTTTCCTCGGAAACTACGGAAACTTCGGCTTCATCGACTCCGACTGATCTTACGGATCTGCAGGCTGAGGCCGAGGACTCGGCCAAGGACCTCGGTGAAGTTACAACTCTCGGCTTGGCGACTCTTTATTTGGGTTGGCAGTTCTGAGCAGTCGACGATACAAGGCAAGCATCGGCGGCCTTGCCTCTCCAAAAGATAAAGCTTAACGACAAATTTGGTCGTTAGGCTGCGTAGTCCAGAAGGCCCTATCGTTGGTCATGTTGCTGCCGTAGAGGTAAGCCTGCATCAAACGTAGAACTTCGTTGCCGTAATCCTTGACCCAGCTAGGTTCAGTAGCAGAAGACGGCCAGCCGGTGTTATGGTCAGCTAGAGTACCCAGCAGATAGAGTTTAGCCTCCTTGCCTGCCCCGAAGTCCCGAACGGATCTGAGGACGCCATCAGCCAAACGTTTCATCCCTACATAGGTGGAAACGGCAGGGTTGTAGAACTGTGACATTTCGGGAATAGGTAGTCCGGAAAAACCAGGAATCGTACTGTCGTAACCACCACCACGAAAGTTAGTGACGGCAGCCTGGAACGGCCCCCAAGCATGACCGGGACCTCCTACGCCTGTCTCTAGATCTATCCGCCACTTCTCGCCCTGGGCTGATTCTCGCGACATCACAGCAAACATAAAGGCCATGGCTTGACGCTTGCTCAAACCAAGATCGTTTTCGTAAACCTGCTTAAAGGGCGAATACGCGTCGTAGACCTGGCCGATAAATGTTTTAATTTCAGTGTTGGAAGCTGTCTTACTCAAGGCAGGGAGATTCAATTGTCCCCGATAGCTATCATACTGCGAGCGAGAGGCAGGAGCTGCCGTCGTTGGCAAGCCGAAGTTAGGCTTCATACAAACCTGATTCCCTGGATCCTTCTGATCGCTCTTCGAGTCTTCTTGCGGGACTTTCGGCTTATTGGCGACATCGCCGCTTGGTACGAGGGGAACAGTTCCGGCATCGGCATCTGAACCTTCGAGGCAGAGGGCGAGATCCGTCTTGAAGGTCGGTGTAAAGATCTCATAGATCTTACTGCGTATCGCGGCACAGGCTTGATAAACGACCCGGCCTGCATCATCCTTATAAACTAGATTGATGCTATAGCGTCCCTGGGCGATTTGTATGCCCAAGTCTTCGGACTTGCCAGCTTGGAAGGCAGCGCGCTGAATCGAGCGTTTATATTCAGTCTTGTCAGCGTCCGTCTGTATCATCGAAATATCAACTGAACTCCAATCGGGCAAACCTGCACCGGGTTTGAACTCGTCGAGGTGAAAAGAACTGACGCCTGCCTTTTCACCTTTATCGACGGGACGGCGTACGCAGTTGGCTAGAAGTAAAACGGAAGAGACGAGGCCCAGACAGACCTTAAAATTTGGCAGAAATCGCACTGAAGTATTCTCCGATTTAATTCCCCGAAACAAGACGAGGGACTACAAGCGAGAGTTGTAAAACTCCCAAGCATGCAAGAGGATGCAATGCCTACGCCAGCCGCGGGCGAGCTAGCACGATTAAATTGCCTTGTAAAATGATGGGCTTTTTCGGGGTTTCTGTCGGAGCAAATAGCTTACGCGCGAAAAGTCAGTGTCAGATTCCTATACACTCGAAGGCGTATTCGGCTCGAACCACGGTCATCACGCAGTATGACAAGGAGTCATTCATGCCAATAAATGCCCAGCTCCTTCAATCCCGCAAACTTCCCGAACGGGACTTAGCGTTCATCCTTAAGAAATTGAAATGGCTAATGAAATTTCTAGGCTTGTAAGTGATAATGAAAGTCATTATCCTTAAATTTTTGCTAGCGAGGAGAGTCTATGCGTTGGGCTGAGTTCTTTTGGCTGCTTCAAAATCCACAGTATGTGATTTGCGATAGAATCCTGACGCACCTCATATCGTCTCAACAGGCTGAGACGGTGCGAAATCCAAGTCGCAATCGAGATCAGCGAGAGCACCCAAGGCGTACAAACTCGAGTCTCGATAGGCTTCTTGACGAAAAGTCGATTCAGAGTGAATTCCCCGCCGTCTCTCCGTAAAATAGAAAGACCAACCTGCCCCCCAAAGCATAGCTATTAACTGAAGGTCGAATCTATGAATTCCGTTCTTAAAGCTATGATGTGCCTGCTGCACTTTGCGATTTTTCTTAAAAATGCACATGCACAAGGCGCGGACTTACCTCCCAAGGGCACGTCCTTCTTTGATTCCATGCAAGAATCGATAGGAATCATTTATGATGGTAGACCTTTGCCAGTGCAGGCTTACCCTTTCGAAGAACTTCTAAAGCGACTTAACCAGCACAGCTCTTTTTTTACCTCCGTGGTTCCTTTCGGTCGATCTCTCCAAAAGATGGCCGCTTATCCCCAGTCCCTCAAGTCTCCTCGCGTGCTAGTTGCGACGAGTGAACTGAGCAAAGGCATGAACACGCACTTTCGAGGTCGACTTTTTATCGCCTATGTTGAGGCTGCAAGAAAGTTGGAAGTTATCAGTTTCAATCCCATCATGGGTCGCTACGAGTTCCAAGTCGTCGATAACTTTTATCCAGGCGGGAAAGCTCAGGTTCGCTACATACAACGCTCTCTCTGCCTTCGTTGTCATCAAGGAGGGTCGCCCATTTTTGCGGGAGGCGAGTGGCTGGAAACAACGGCGTTCAATTCAGAGCTGCTAAAGCTAAGCGAGGCTGCCATCGGCAGCAAAGAGTACCTTGGAATCCCCCTGAATCGTGATGACGTTTCTTCAAAATATGACCTTGACCCGAAGCCAGAGCATTTCGAAGACATGGTTCGCTTCGGTGCCCTCATGGTCGGCTATCAAAAAGCCTGGCAGGATATCTGCTCGCTAAGCAAAAATCGGGTCTCTTGCAAGAGGAAGCTCATCAAGTGGATGATAATCACAAATCTCTTCGACAAGCTCTCGCTGGAACCTGATCTCGAACTGCTGCGAGGCTTCGTCTCGGTGCTAGGCGAAGGAACGATCGATCTGCCCACAGAACAGTTGCCGGACCACAATCCCATAGTCAATGGGCAGCTGTCCTATCTCATGCCCGAAGCGATGGACCCGAGTCTAGCTAGGGGGCCCATGCAGATGATCATGGCGTCCAAAAAGGATCCTTTAGGTCTGCAGTTCTACAAATTTCACATTTTTGTCAAAAGCATGGGTCAAAGCTTCTTTACAGAAAAAGACTTCGCTCACCTTCGAGCCTTGCTCGGTGGAAAAGTAGAATTGCGATCCCAGGAGCTAAGTTTTCGCAAATATGCGGCACCGAATTTCGGCGAAGACCAAGCCTGCCTGCCAGATCCGAATGGCCTTCTTCAGGGCTTGAGCCAGCAGGAGGAAAAGAGGCTGACGATGCAATGGAGCTGCTTACCAAGAGTGGCCTGGGTGAGTCTTGTAAAAGCCCTCGACAGCTTAGCGCTCGCACCTGATGATCCTCTCTCAAGAGAGATCATTCTTAGGGAACTCGATAAGAAACTGGGAACTCAGTACGCGAGCGGCCTCTGCTGCCTGGCAAACCTATCGCCTAAGCACAAGAGGGATGCAGATAAAAAAATGCCGCTTGATCCAGGATCATTCAAGGATCTAAGACTCCAATCCTTTAGCAAATTCTGCAGTGAATGCCACCTCTATCAGGATTTGCCAGCTCCATTCCTAGCAGGTGAAAGCGAAGAGAAAGTCTTGCAAAATATTAAACTTAGGGCGCAGCTGATCCAGTATAGACTCCAGAATAAGCAAATGCCTCCCCACTTTGCGCGCTACCAACTGAACCCTCAAGAACGGCTGGATATCTTGCAGGATCTCAAGAAAATATCCGAATAAAAAAAGCGGCAGAAACTCAGATAGTTAAACTGCCGCTCGATGATATTCTGTACTGACCACTAAACTAGGGGCAAAAAACCGGCGAATGTGCGGAGTTGCCCACAGCGTTTACGGCGACGACAGTAAAGCAATTAACCGCAGAATTTGCGGGAGTGCTTCCTAGAGCTGTCTTGATTTCGTCACTGTTCACGGTCACCGAGTATTTCGCTCCGTTCTTCTGCAAAGCAGCGAGAGGGTAGTTTTTGATCTGAATAGGTACATCCGTTTTGCCCGGAAAGCGCGGATTGCGATCGGGCGGCACCAGGAAGACCTTATACGAAACTATAGCTGGATCAGCCGAGGCATCCCAGCTCATCGTGAAGTTGACTGGCGGCGCAGGGGTAGCCGGTTTAGGCGCTGCTGGCTTCGCTGGGCCGGCTGGCGATTCAATCTGCTGATCTTCGCCTTCTGCACCAGTCTTGTCAGCCTCTGCTTCGCTTGCCTGTGCTGACCTTACAGCACTTTTCACATTCCTATTATCCTGAATGGCATCATCTTGGCAGGCATGAATGAGTATCGATATAAAGAGGGTCGCCGAAAGGTTGCCGGCTGTTCGATTGAAAATCATGTCTTCGCTCCTTTCTTATTTCGTTACAGCAAAGCCGGCCGGCGCTGGTGGAGCCGGGGCATTGGCGGGTGTTATCACTACGTCGACGCAGGACTTGTAGTGTAGTGTCCCACCCATATCCTGAACGAATTGAATCGTGCAGTCGGTGCAGGGCGTATTGGGAACGGTAAACTGGAAAGTGCCCTTATTGGGAGTCGCGCCCACCGCTGTGTTGTCGTCCGTTTGTGCGGGAACGAGCGGAGCAAAGTTCACCTGGCCCATGAGAGAGAAATTCAGCTGAAAGGTTCCTGAGTGACCGATTGTTTCTTCAAATTCCGCGGTAATCGTCTCGCCAACTGTGAGAATAACTGGATTAGGACTGCGGGTCGAAGTGGTTGAGCCACAGGGTGATGCAACGTCGCCTTTGTTTCCATCGCTGGAATTCCTCGGGACAAGACGCGGTATACTACCGTTAGCGCTCGTTACACTGAGACGTGCGTGGGCAAAGCTCACGGAGGCTAATAAAAGATCGGTGCTCGCGGCGAGTGCAAGCAGATGTTTCGTATTCAATGGATCACCCCTCGAATTGTGTTCAAACCGGCCTAGCCATCGGTATCGGCAGGTATTGAGAAAATCATCAGGGTAAAATTGTAGGCGCCTGTAATTATAGGTTTTAAATGGCCTAAGCGCTACCATCAATGGCAGCGCTTAGGCCACTCACCTAGTCAAGCAGCGGGAGGAGGGGGCCTCGGCGTTACCGTGATC
The DNA here is from genome assembly GCA_041736305.1 of Oligoflexus sp. Lineage (GTDB taxonomy): Bacteria > Bdellovibrionota_B > Oligoflexia > Oligoflexales > Oligoflexaceae > Oligoflexus. Next base: position 39,540 of record JBGSTX010000005.1, read on the forward strand.
GAGAGTTGAGTTGTCGCCAACTGACCTAAATTTCCATACGCGTATGGATAGTAAAAGAGGTCAACTTGCCCTGAAGAAATAATTGCATCTTCCCTCGAGTATAAATGCCTTTCGCTGTATTTCTTACGTCCGAAAAAAATCTCCGTAGCTTGTTCATACTGCGCCCGATTTTCGGGGCTGTTCATTTTTTCCTTTCTAAAAGCCGAAACGAAATTTAATACTGCGGCACAAATTGGAGGAACCAAAATGCGATTCAGCTTACGTTTGTCATTTTCAACACTCTTGATGATATCTTTTCTATCTCTTGTACAAGGATGTAGCGGAGCTGCTTCCACCCCTGCTGGAGCAGATGATAGTGAGTACGAAAATGACGATAATGATACTAAGAAAAAGACTACGCTGAAGGATGATAAAGAAAGCACCACTACGAAGAAAACTGAAGAAAAAGAAAAGAAGCCTGATACGACGGTCGTTCGCCGTCAGATGACTAATATTTCAGATAAGATAACGCGCGCCCAAGCCAACCTTCAACGCACAGAAAGCCTTCGCAATAATGCTGTGGATAGACGCAATACTACGAAGAGTGAGCTGGCACAGGTCGAACTCCAGAAGAACGATCAAAACTCCGGCGGATTCGGCAATCCTATCAAAAAGACTAAGGCTGAACTCCAGGCTCTCATCGTTCAACAAACTGAGGAAGTGAATAAATTTGATTCTGAAGTGAAAAGCCTCGAAGATGAAATAGCCCAGTACGAAGCAGAGCTAGACGCTTTGACTTTGAAACTAGAGAAAAAGTAAGCTGAGACAGCCTCGCTCCTGGTCCTCAGTAAAAGCCTCCTCTAAGGAGGCTTTTTCCATTCCATTGAAGCTTCGGCTAATGTCCAGGAGTCCACTGGCGAAGGAGGAGGCAGCCGGCGGCTGCCCCTTGACGGGTGTCAGCGCACGACAACGGTCAGCTGCAAAATGCGCGACTCACCGAGCTGGTTGTAAACGGTAATCGTGTAGGTCGTCGTCTGAAAGGGATAGACTTCGATGGATCCGCTCGGCATGTTAAGATTTGCGTAGTTTGTATTGAGGGTGCTGTCGAAGATGTCGACCCGCGCTGCACTGCGGGAGCTCCAGTTCAGCCTTATCGCCTGGCCTGGTGAAGCTATGTAGGTCGAGGCTGTAAAGTATTCGATCTGCAGCGGGGAGAAGTACACAGTCATGGTAGCTGTCGACACCTGACCTTCCGCGCCGTAAGCATAGAGCACGTAATTAGCGCTGCGATTCGGCCAGACTTCGATAAAGTTCTCGGTGCCAAGATCCGAAATCGTCGTATCTCTGAAACCATCATAGATGTCGACGCGCACTGCATTCTGCACACGCCATGAGAGACGGACTGGCTGCTGTTTCTCGATGATCTGGGGCGAAGCCTGATAAAATTCGACTCGAGGAAAACCCGGAACAATCGGACCGATGACGGGACCGATAGGACCCACACCGCCTCCCGCACCCACGCCCCCTAAGTTGCCCCCGCCCGGACCGACAATGGGAACGATAACCTGAGAATATGCTGATATAGAGAAGAAAGAAAAGGAGAGCAAGGGGAGTAGGGCTAAGAGGAAACGGAATGTGCGTTTCATAGTGTGGACTCCTGTTCGCGAGTGAAGAAGGTCGCTGTTAAATGCCCTGGTCTGATCCAAATGGCAAGTCAAAAATACCAGGCAAGCTTTAAAAAGGTTCTCAAGCGAAATTTCAGCGAAAACAGGAAAGAGCTGGGACGCAAAGACCAAGGTACTGCCGATGGCGATCGCCTTCTGCCGCTACACAGGGTTTTTAGTAAATGCAGTAAGTTTCGGTCAGAGCCGCGGGTGAGCACCACCAAGCAAAGACCGTTTGATATTTTGACAAAGGTGCTCTTCCCATACGTCCTCCAGAGCTGGCTCGTCGCCATTCCCCTGATAGTTAAGCGGCTTTTGAACTCTTACCGCTGGTACGCAGTTTGCTTATAGGGACTCGCGACCGATGTTGTCGCCATCGCTATCTCTCGAAGGAGCCAAAACCTTGAAGCTTTTCCTCACTCTCCCGCTGCTGCTCCTGCCAGCTTTCGCCTGCAGAACTCAAACCCCTGAGAGCGAAGTCAAAGTCACCAACGGTATCGAAAACCAACTCTTTCCTGCCACGGTTTTTGTGTATTCCGACGTCGGGCAGTGCACAGGTACTTTCATCGGTGACCAGCTGCTCCTGACAGCGGCCCACTGCGTAGACCAGGCCAAGTGGATTCGCATTCTCAAGAACGGACAGTCCATCGCAGCCACTCGCTTTTTAGGCCACTCATTTTTCGGTAACCCTCGTAAACCGGGCAAGAACGACGTTGGCCTCGCCTGGTTTCCCGTCGGCACCGCTCCTGCTAGTCTACCCCTTTGCCGCAGCGAGCCTAAGGCCGGTGATTCTGTCCGCCTCGTCGGCTACGGCTGCAACGATATTACATCGTTCCAGCCGTGCAAAGGTGGCGGCATGCTACGCACAGGAAGGAACAATCTTGATTCTGTCGTAGACGGCAAGCTGAACCTCACACAGGGCATCATGACAGCGACCGCAGAGGATACGGCTCTCGGTGAGAAATCGTTGACGGGTTCTGGCGATTCAGGCGGTCCTTGGATTGTTGGCGAATGCATCGCGGGCGTCACCTCGGGAGGATGGTCCACTTATTCGACCGCAGCAAGCGTGACCTATCCATCCGTTGTTGATTTCCTTAAGCTCAATAACGCGTATACCGCTGCACCTGCGGGTTCCTTGCCGGTTGGCTTCATCCCTGGCCCAGGTGTTCCTGATCCCTTGCCACCGTCCCCTCCACCTCTACCTCCTCCCCCAGTGCCGCTTGCACCTTACGTAAACGTCGAAAGCTTCGACATCGACAAGAAGGCTATAAAAGCAGGAGAGACAGTTAAGCTCACCTGGAGAGCTCCCCGGGCGCGGAAGGTTGAGCTTTTGGCGAACGGCGAGTTTGTATCTGTCGTCAATGGGGACATGGGCGGAGCCAGCCATTCTCCGACCGTCGACACTGTCTATAGCATCCGCTATGAAGAAGAGCGCGGAGGCTCAAGCGAGTATATCTTTACGCATACCGTGAAGGTGACTCAGCGCAGCACCGAAGATCTTCTCGATCAGCTGCTCGATCAGATGCAAGGATCTTGATCGTAAGAATCCCAAACACTTTTACAGCTTCCAGCTATCTGCGGCTACGGGACGCGGGTTTGGACAGCTTCCAAGGCAGAGCATGCCGGCACGCGTAGCGGTTAAATTCGCCGGGAGAGCCGTGCCTAGGTCAACGCGCAAGGAAAGAGACCCGAATTATAAGCAAAAAGTGCTTTATATTTATTCATTACAGTAACTTATAAGCATTAAATTATTTAAATATAAAAATACATTAATATAGATTTGCAATTTAACCGATATGGCTATAGCCTAAGGAAGTTCGCCCTATCGTGAGGATAAGTATAAAGCCATGGACGCTATCGTTCAGACCTTTGAACATAAGAAGTCCGCTGCAGAGTCAGGCCATGAGCAAGCTCTCGCTCGACTCTGTAAGGCAGTAGCTGATCCCTTGCGCATATCGATTCTGCGCGTTCTCAGCAACGACTCATTCGGTGTACAAGAGCTGGCGGCGATCTTCTCCATGCCGCAGCCGGGCATGAGTCATCATCTCAAAGTCTTAACGAACGCAGGTCTTCTGGTAAGCAGACGGCAAGGCAACAGCATATTTTATCGCCGCGCGCTCCTCAAGGGCGACCACG
>JBGSTX010000012.1:0-10773 GCA_041736305.1 Oligoflexus sp.
CAACCGCAGATTCAGCATAAGCGCCACCACTTAATTGGTTCCTACGCATATTCTCCTGAGCGCACGCGATCGCTTGCGGAGCCAGCTCTATTCCCCAAACTTTGATGCCTTTCGGCAGCAGCGACAGTGAAAAATTCCCACTGCCACAGTAAAGATCGAGAACCGTTTGCGCTTTAAGCTCAAGAACCTTAGCTAGAACCCAGGCGCGCAGTTGCCGGTTGGCTTCGCGATTCACCTGCTGAAACTGACCTCCGAAAGTCAAGTAGGCGAGACCTTGATCGACTTCCCAGAGACGAGCTTCATCGCCGGGTCGAACCCATAACAAGGCTTTCTTAGATGCGGTCGCTTCCGCAAACTGAGCCATTAGCTGTGGTCGCGGCAGATCTCCAGGTTCACCAAGGAAAGTTGCCGTGACGCCAGCTGAAACTTCCTGCAGCTCAAGCTCATACCAAGCTTCCCGAGCGGGAGCGTTGAGCTTTAGCTTTTGCAAGTGGCCAAGAATCTCGTTGATGGGTTCAGCCGCAACGAAGCACCTTTCGATGGGGACGAGCTCGTGAGTTCCGCTTGCGTAATAACCCATTTCGAGGGAGCCATCAGCCAAGAGGTGCAACTTGAGTTTGATACGATTGCGATAGCCCGCTTGAGCAGGAGAGGGGACCATCTGGATCTCAGTTAGGGAGAGATCAGCTTTGGCGATGCGGGTTAGAGCTGCTTCGATAAAGGACTTCTTCCACGCAAGCTGGGTAGGGTAGGGCACCGCTAGCCACTGACAGCCTCCGCAGCGATCAGCATATTGGCAAGGGTTTGTCTCAAGGTAAGGGGCGGGAATGATGCGTTCCAGAATTTTGGCGCGCGCAAAACGCTCCTTATCCGTGATGAGTTCGACCAACACTTCTTCGCCGGGCAAAGCGTCTTTGATGAAGACAACCTTCCCCTCGTGTCGAGCGATACCGTCACCACCAAAAGCAACCGATTCTACCAGCAGTTTGAGTTTGCTCTTAGGGGTGGACTTTGGAGGCTGTTTTTCGGCTCGCGTTTGCGGACTTGGCCTTGCCTGCCGACCTGGATTTTGAGGCTTTGGGTGGGCGCTTTTCTTGATCTTCTTCTTTGTTTTTGACTTCATCGGTGTGCATGAGCTCGATCGTAATTTGTAATTTTCTATGCCGCATAAGCTCGGCTAATGGTTCTTTGAGGACAGCGGCCGTTGCCTGGCCAATTTCGCGGCAGATGACTTGCAGAAGTTCGTCGCGACCTTTGCCAGCCCAGGAGGCCAGGGCTCCTAAAAACTCTTTGGGTCCTGAAAAACCGGCGCCCTGAGACTCTCCCTCCCGAGCGGTCAATATAGTTCCGATCTGCTTCATCCAACGTTCGCGATAGCCGGCATCGCTCATGCTAAGTCTCCTTGGCCGATCACTTTCTCAGAGCTGGCCGCCTCAATCTAACGAAACTTCGGCTCCATTAGCAAGGAGCACTGGAATCTGGAGAATTATCAGCACGGATAAGTTGAATCGGACAATTTTGACTGGTGTCACGGTATACTGTCTCTTTCACTTCCATAGCTGGGGAGGCACATTTTGATTAATCGCTTCAGCCGCAGACCTTATATGGCCATTCTTTTAGTACAAGCACTGAGTTTTATCGCCGGAGCTTGCCGCACGAATGATGGCAGTGACGTCGAGCGGGTAAGATACCAAGACCCCAAGCCTGAGGAGGGGCAAACGATTACCGAAGCCCGCGTCCTTTCTCTGAATCAGTGGGCAAAGGACCTTTTGGGTGCCAGCAAGGATATAGATGATTTTCAAAGGCTCGCCGACGATTATTTCGCCAAGATAGGGGTTACCGACGCTGATAAGCTTTCGAGCTATACGCTGAGTCTCCGGCCAGGTAGCGAGTGTTTTCACGATGGTCGCGATCACAAAGATATTTGGTGGAACGATCACCGCGATCAGATTCGTGCCCAAGTGGAAAGCGCGGCCCAGTTCATCTTCGAATTCCATAAGGCGATGGTGGGCAAGAACGTAGGACCCTTCTCTATTCGGGAACTTGAAATTTGTCCGCAATCGGTCGTGAAGCGCGAGCTGAACCTTGTCGGCCAAAAGCTTGTTATCGGTGTTCCCTTCAATTCTGTGCGGGGCGGTTATCAAGTCATTACTTCAGATCAACTCCTACAACGCTGGCGTCGCGGCGATCACTTAGTTGAAGAAAAAAAGGCCTTCACCAATGTTTTCACACGAAACAAGCTGACGAAGATATGGATGATCTTCGACCCTATCGGCACTCTGCGCAACGGCCTTCGTCAGTCGATCGCTAGCAATGGCCAGACAGTGCTCAGGCGCTTGGATACGGTGGGCCCTAATCCCGAGCTTGGGAATCTCAAAAACGGCGTCATTGACACTGTCGTTGATAAGAAGCGGCTCAAGATAGCGACTGATGCCAATCTAGATAAACTTGCCCAGCAGGGGCGTCTACCGCTGATGCTAGAGAACTGGCGCTGCCTAGTCGCCAGCCTCCGCATGGCTGATGATCTTTCTCTAGGTGCAATAGGGACTCTCGATAAGGCGATGCGGCAGGACAAAAACAAAGTTAATGTAGATATCAAAGCAGGACTCGTAGCCGTCGGTAACTATCATCAAATAGGAGTCACTTTCGGAGTCGCCGATGGCGTCTATTCTGAATATCTAGAGAAGCCGGAAGTAAATTCTAGTGATAACGAGATCAATGTCAAAGTCCAAGCGGGTCTGGTGTCCGTCTTCACTATCGATGATGTCAAAGTTGATGTGGCTATCAATCTAGCCAAGCTTATGGCCAATCGCAGTCTAGAAACTGCGAGCTTTGATGTGGCGGTGCAAGCGGCGCTTTCCAATCAAAACATCTGCAAAAAATAGATTTTCTCAGGAGGGATCCACTGCAGGCCCTCCTGTCGAACTGCTTGGCATTGCAAGACCCCTCTACAAAACCCCATTTTCATGCTTGAGTTTCAAAGGCTTAGACAAACTTACTTCTCTTGTGGCTTAGGTAAGTTTCGAGTAGGCCTGCCGCCCTTTTCACTAAAGAAAAGCTATTTCAGATACTTATGTCTGGCTCTACTTTTGCAAGAAGCTAGGAGAATGTAACTGTTGATGTGGCTGACTCTTTTATTCCTCTAGGTGGCTCATGGTGGTTCTAAGAACAGTGGCAGGTGTTTCTCTAAGCGGACTTGTTCTGCTCATGATAGGCAAAACCTGCTTATCCTCTGATTTTATAGCGACGCCAGCAAACCTTAGCTCGAATCAGAGCCCGTCCGAGACTTTAGATTCCAAGCAATCTAGCCCCACTACGGCTCCCAGCGTAAATTCTCTCGCAAAAGCCCGCGAAGCCCAGCCAAGCGAAAGCTATGCGGAGGCTTTCTACCGCGGCTTAGCCCAGCTTCCTATACTTGAGCAAAGGCACTCTTCCGAAGGGCCTGTCGCGTTTCGCGAAGACTTGCTTTATAAGCCCGACTATCGATATCCTTCGCTGGTTCGCCGCTACTACGAAGATGGCCAGGGGAATTATCGTGAAGGTAAAACCCGATTTACTGAAGTTCAGGTGGCAAACCAGTTCCTCGTTCAGATGAAATGGCCCAGAAAGAAGATGCTTCGCCCCTCTGATTTGCCTGAAGCGTTAAGGGCGAGAGTCGATGAGATTTTTCAGGTCGGTAAACAGACTTTAATAGCAAAGTTTCATTTTGACAAACTCCATGAACGCGAAGAGATTCGCCAGCTGCTAGCCGATCTTCCTGAAGTTTCTGGTGTTTTCAACGATAGCTTCAGCTTTCTTACTGGGACCGCTAACGATGAACACCTAGCCAAGCAGTGGCATCTCGAGAACGATGGCGTGAACTATCGGCAAAGTCCTACCGTGTATGAAGCAGGAGTGGACGCAAAGGTGGCAGAAGCTTGGGACTACGCCACCGACTGCAGAAATATTCCTATCGCGGTTTTAGATACTGGTGTCGACTTCGATCATCCCGACCTTCAGCCGAATATTCTGATGAACGAAGGACGGTCTTTCATTGCCGGTTTGGAGAGTTTTCGAGACGATCATTATCATGGGACTCATGTAGCAGGCATCATTGCTGCTGCCAGCAATGAAAGCGGAATAGCCGGAGTGTGCTGGAAGGCTAAGATTATACCAGTCAAGGTCATGGACTCGGTCGGAGCTGGCTCTTACAGCGAAGTGGTTGCAGCCCTGAACTATGTGACCCGTAGCAGCGCACGGATTGCCAATGCTTCCTTAGCTATGGGACCTCTTCCTAATGCAGTACTATCGCCTAACGAACCTATAGTCGTCGCCATCAGAGAGTTGGAAAAGGCAGGAAAAATTCTTTTTGCTGCCGCGGGAAATGATGCGGTCTCGATCGATAATGTTCTCTATCTACCAACTAAAATAGAATCTGACGCTATTATCGCCGTCGGCTCGACAACTCCCTCAGGGATCCTGTCCCCCTTCTCAAATTTCGGTACTGAAGTCGATATAAGCGGTCCTGGCTCAGAAATACTCTCAACCGTCCCCACTTCCGGAATTTTTCCGCAAGCCAGCCTAGTCAGGGATAATGGAAATCCAGTTTCAGGCTACGGCTACCTGAGCGGTACCTCGATGGCTACACCATTGGTAGCTGGTATCGCCGCTCTCTTCTGGAGCCAGGTACCGCTGCTTCCAGCCAAGGAAGTGAGGCGTTACCTGCTCGAGCAAAGTACTATTTCCCCAGTCGATCTGCGCATCAAAGGCAACCTCATGGTCAATGCCGCTAAGCTCTTAAAAGGGACCGAGTTTGAATTCGACCTGATACCGCAAGGGGAAGTAGGTGATTTGCTGCCAGGAAAAGATCTGAAGTTTTCACTTAAGATCAGGAAAGAAGGCTTTTTCGGGCTTAAGAAGATCGAACTCATCAACCGTGGCGAACGCATAGCCGAAGTCTTGGCTCCAGAAACTTCCTTTTCGTTTAAAGTGCCGAGTGACCCTGAACTCTCATTGATCATCAGGGTCCAGGATACTGCTGGGCGCTACTTTGATTCCAACCCATTCCTCATGCAGGCGGGCGCTGGCAGTTTCGACTTCCAAAAGCTGCGGCTCAATTCTAGTGGTGACGTCCGTTGCAAAGTCGGGCTAACTGCAAATAATAATTACGTCAAGATTCATGAAGAGGCCTTTGACAGTGCGAAGAGCTGTAAGAAATTTTGTGATATCATCAAGCCCCTGCTAGGGGCACAGTCGAATTCCATTTTGTGTGGTCCCTGATCTCTAATTCTGAGCTGTTGTACCTTGCGGAGAAAATTGCGATGAAGTTCCTAAATTCCATGCTGCTACTGGCTTTCTATTTCTTCTTGAGTGCTTGTTCTGAAGGACCTAATTACGACGGGAAAGCGTATCAAAGCCCCCCTTCGGACTCTCATCTCCTCGAAGCCTTCGAGGCCAGCTTTCAGGAAACTATCGGTCAGTTTCAGCAAGAAACCAGCAGCGAGGAGATCGCTGCTTTGATTTTTGCTTCGCAAATGGATTTGCAAACTTCTCTGAGCGAAGCGGATTCGCTACTCGAAGACACGGGACGCTGCGTTCTCCGCGCCTCTGAGGATCTCCAAGGGGTCTCTGCGAATGCTGAACTAAAACGTAGCGACTCGGGGCTTGTCTATTACTCCGATCTCCTTAGAAAATCGGATGCTTGTCTAAGCTTTTTCAAAGCGCGCTTTGGGGACGCCTGGGCCAAAAATTCGGGTCGAGTTGCTGTGAGTTTCTTCAGCTATACGCTTTGAGGAATTCAGTTGAGCTGGCCTTCCCAAGGGCCGCGCGTATCCTGCCCAATCGAGCCGCCCATACCCCATTGGCCGCTGAAACTCCGCTGATCACCGGCGAGGGTAAACCGGAACCAACCGATGCTACCATTCTCAAAGCGCCACAATCCTTGAGCCGTCTTGCCCTGATCGAGGTACTGAATCTGATACAGGTAACCCGATTGACCGTTGTCGAGGCGGTACCAACCATTTTGAGCTTCTAAACTTGTAGTTCCCCACGTCCAGCCGCCCCCACTTTTATACTTAGAACGAAAAGTCTTACTGCTCCAGGGTGAAGTCGCGCCGGAGAGTTGAACCCAAAAGCTCGCATAGAGACCGTGCTGACTGCGCACTTCAACCTCGTTGCTACCTCCACTAGCGGAGTTTACCGCCTGGTAGAAGGCTGGGATCGACGAGGTGGGAACTCCTGCAACCTTCGTGATCTCATCGCCGACCTTTATGCCCGCACTTGCGAATGGACTGCCAGGCTGGAGAATCTGAACTCGGACGCCTCCGTAGCTACCATCGCTGACGACCACGCCCCCGCGGTCTTGACCTTGGCTCAGGTCAGGCACCAGATTGGCAAAACCCTGAGCGAAAGTGCGGGGGGCAGCTAGTGAACTGAGGCTGATGAAGATGAGAGCTGCGTAGGACTTGAATTTTCTCTTAAGTGAGATTTGCATTTTTTAGCATCCTTAAGACTTGTGTCGCTGTTTGAGATCGACAATTATTTTTTCGTGTTGCGGGTTACCTTGGGTTTGAGCGCTGAGTTCCTGAAAGAGATCTTGCAACTCGTCGCGCCGTTCGAGTGCGGCTAGAATTTGCACTTTTTTGACGAGAGTGAAAAATTCTTTCTTTTCGCCGCTTTGCTGGTCGAGGGCGCGATCGATCAAGCTCAGGGCGCGTTCGTAGGAGCCTTTTTCAAATGAAAGTTGAGCGGCATCTTCATAAAGTCCTGCTTGCTCCTCAGGAGCGGCTTGTACGGCCTGCTCGATTTGTTCAAAGGCTCGGTCTTTTTCCCCCAGCGAGAGGTAGGCCTGAGCCAGTGGATACTTCAGATCCTCGCCGTTAGCGCCTTCTAGGGCCGCAAACTTATTGAGCGTTTCGACTTGCTCGTCATGCGAGGTTTTACTGCTCATAATTGCATGCAGCGCCTCATGAGCAAAGATCGGATTAGTCCTGTCCGCAGCCATGGCTTCGAATAGATAGGGAAGCGCAGCTTCCGGATTCTGCAGCCTTCTCCCTTCGAGCAGCGCTATTTGGAAAAGAGTATCAGGGTCGCCGGGATGTTCGTGCAGATATTTCTTCAGGGCGTCTCGTGCAGCCTGAGGATCGGCTTCGAGGCCACGCGTCACCTCGACTAGAGCCATGCTTCGCACTGCTCCAGCGGTAGAATGCGAGGGCTCCTCCTGTGCTCGCGGCTTATCCCTAAGGACAGCTTTTGGAGTCTCAGGCGTCTTGTCCTGAACAGATTCAGCCCAAGACGGCAAAGTAAGCGCAAAGCCCGATTTCTTCTCCAAGCTTGTGAAGACAATAAAACTGAGACCAGTGAGTGAACACAGGAGCAGTCCTGAACCAAGTATCCCATGGAGAAAAACTTTCTTAGGGGCTGCAGAAGTTCTTTTCGATGAAATTCGTTTCATAATCTACCAGCTCCAAGAGCGATATTTTGATGAGGGAGGCTCAGCCGCCTCAAGGGCAGCTGAGCTCTCTTGAATTCGAACTACGCGATCTTAGAGGCGGGCGTAGATAGTGCGGAACTGACCATTTCTGTGGTCACGAACAGTCAGCTGAACGTTACCGAAAAGTTGGGCGATGGTTTGCTTGAAGCTAGGGATGTCGTAGGTAGGACGGCCGTTTACTTGAACGATTTCGTCTTGTACTTCAACGCCAGCGTAAGCGAAGGGACTGAAAGGCTGAACGTATTCTACGCGTACGCCACCGAAGTATCCTGGAGCGACGATCGCACCGGTGCGGTCTTGACCGCTAGTAACATCAGGTACAAGCTTGAGGGTTTGGCCGCCTGAGTTTCCGCCGCCAGTGCTAGAAGGAGGAGGAGTAGCAGTAGAAGAGCCGCCGCCCCACTGAGCAAAACTGAGTGAAGATATTGACAAGAGAACAGATGCGAGTGCGAGTTTAGCTTTCATGAGTTGTCTCCAAAGTGTGTTTCGTAGCAATCACGCTTAGAGAGACCACCTACGTTGGAAAACATTGCAGCATTCTTTAAAATCATCAAATTCAGACCAGTCCAGCCTTAGAGGCCATGTATCCCCGCTATTAAGGAGAGTAAAGACCTCATAAAGCGACATCTTGACTTGGTTCCGAAAGCTGATGGGGAGCGGCAAACGTCTATATAGTAGAAGAGGCTTGCAGAATCATTTCAGGAGGCAATCGCTTTGCTGAATCGTTTCTTGGGCTTATAAAAGACGAGTGCGCCATTTAATAAGTGAGATAAATTTATTTTTGCAAATGCATCTTTCTCCTTGAAATTATTGGTTTTTATGGGTTAAAAGCAAACTGGAGAGAGGCTCCTCGCTGGGGTCTCTCCAAGTCCTATTTACGAGGTGTTAGTTTGACGAGTCCCCAAGAGAAATCGGGTTTCGGGGCCTGGGCCCGCAAAGTTCCAGCCGTATTGAAATCTATGAGTGCGTTTATCTTTCCTAGTGTCGACCGTGAAAAAAAATTGTCGCAACCACCACAGCATGCGCTCCTGAAAAAACATAAAGCTTTGCTGTCGGAACTTAATTTAGAAGTGCATGACGACCATTTCTACTTTCGCGAGCCGCGCTCCTTTCAAGAGAAGGGCTTGCAGATTGAATTATTCGCTGAAGCCCGTTCAGCTGCGCCTGTCGACATCTTAGCGGCTCCTGATCTGCAGAAAACAGAGGCGGCTCAGGCTTGGCTTCGGCAGCAGCGCAACGATCTCAGCGGCAAGACCACAGCAGTGCTCGGTCAGGCGGGAGCGGCTCTGAAGGCGCTCACCGATCTGGTGAATCTTGCTTCCGAACAGAAGTGGCTCGGTAAAGAAGAAGTTCTTCGCAAGAAATATTTGGAATTTCCTGCTTCGCTCTCAGCCAATGAAGCTTTGACTGTGGCTCGGACCCGGCACAAGGATCTTCTGTCGAGTCTTTCGCGCGCAAAGAGTGACCATCTCGGCAAAAAGCTCAAAGAGCTGGGTAATTCGCGTCTCAACGGAAGAAGTCTGACCCAGCGCTACACGCAGACGCTGCCGTTCTTGAGCTCGACGCTCGAACTCGCGTTCGATATAGAGAGATCGCTTGAGCATCGCGAACTGGATCAGCTACTTGATACCTCTGACGCGCAGCTGGCAGAGATAGTCAACGGCTTGCTTAAAGATTCGCGAACGGCTCTCGTCAGCCGCGTTGAGGCTCAGCTCCGCGAACTGGCTCGGCGCATTCGAACTCTACCTCACGTCGAACTGCTGAACGACGCGGCGATAGCGGCGACAGTTGCACCCTATTACGGTGGGCTCAACCGCGCCTTGAAAAAGCGGCGTGCGAAGAGCGCTCTGGTGGCGGTCGAAGAGGTCGCTCGTGAAGCGAAATATCAGGACGATGTGATCAAGCTCAACGAACATCGTTCTGCTTATGCCGATGTAGCTGCTTACTATCCAACTGCGCGAGCTCTCAAGCGTCAGCTCGTTCTATACGTAGGTCCTACTAACAGTGGGAAGACCTGGCGATCTCTCAACGACCTCGCTGCTGGTGAGAGCGGAGCCTATCTCGCTCCGCTCCGTCTTCTGGCCCTCGAGGGGCAGGAAGAGTTGGAGAAACGTGGCAAGGCTACCTCCTTCATCACGGGCGAAGAACGCGACCTGCGACCTGACGCTCGTTTTGTCAGCTCGACGATAGAAATGCTCGACGTTGAACGTATCGTTGACGGCGTAGTCATCGATGAGGTGCAACTACTCGCCGATGAGCGGCGTGGTTGGGCATGGCTGGCAGCGGTTATCGGTGCCCCGGCCCGTAAAATTATCATGACGGGTTCACCTGATTGCGTAGATTTGGTCAAGGATTTGGCCAGCTATCTCGGTGAAGAACTGATTATCAACGAGTGTCAGCGCTACAACGAGCTGAAAGTCGCCGATAGCCCCATGCGCCTCAAAGATGTGCGGGCTGGGACAGCCGTCGTATGCTTCTCGCGTCGCGATGTGCTGAGGATCAAGAGTCAGATCGAGGAGAACACCAATTTTAAGGTTGCGGTGGTCTACGGCAACCTCAGTCCCCAGGTGCGGCGTGAAGAGGCTCGACGTTTTCGAAGTGGAGAAGCTGAGATCCTGGTCGCGACCGATGCTATCGCCATGGGCCTTAATCTACCCATAGCTGAAGTGCTTTTCTACACGATAGAAAAGTTCAACGGCGAAGAAATGGTTGAACTGAGTCAGTCCGATATCAGGCAGATTGGGGGACGGGCGGGGCGTCATGGTTTTGCTCAGTTCGGAACGGTCAATGCCCTTGATCAGAAGAGTCTCGGCGTCATTCGGAAAGCGGTACAAGGTCAATCCGAAATGCTGCAGCCCCCCTGCTACGTCGCGCCTGGGCACAACCATATCCAAATCATCAGCAGCGTTCTCGGGACTAATTCTCTCGAACGTATCCTGACCTTCTTCGAACGCGCGATAGAGTTTTCGGAGGAGCGCTTCGCGCGTTCCAACATCGATGACCTCTCCTATCTTTCGAGTTTTGTCGACGAACGCCTGCCTTTCCTCGACGTTAAAGAACGTCTGACGATCGCTTCAGCTCCGGTTGGTGTTCGGAACGAGACCGTAGTCGGTTGGTTTCTCGACCGTATGCTGCCAGCCTTCAGAGACCCGAATGCCTCCAGTGACGATTACGAGGAACTGGACGACCTCTTCGAAGCAGCAGATCGTTTTTCTCACGAAGCCGCCCGCCATCAGCTCGAGCTTCGCGACGCGGAGGATTACCTCAAGACTCTGACAGTTTATGCGTGGCTTGCCTATCGA
>JBGSTX010000022.1:0-18399 GCA_041736305.1 Oligoflexus sp.
GCCGGCGAAGGCCTCTTTGCTTTGACCACCGCTGCCGGTGCAGTATACGAATTCAACTGGCTCGGTAGCGGCGACAAGAAGTACACAAGCGCACGGATTATTCCGACAGTTCGCTTGAAATTTGGTCCTATCGAGCGCTGGTTGCGCGTATCGCCTAGGATCATGGAATTTACGATGACTAAAGTAGGTGAGCACCTCTACTCAAGAGATAGCTTTGTCTTCGGCAAACAAATTCCTTCTTACCAGTTTCGCCGTATCCTTGTACCTTCTGCTAGTGATCCGAAGGTATTGGAAAAGACTGAATTCTGGGACTCCTACGCTAAGCAGCCTGGACCTGCAACGATGCGTCTGCCTGCTAGGAAGTAAGTCTTTATGATCTGGGGGCTCATAGCCCCCAGAAATTCTGCATGATAGGTCTAAGTCGGCTCAGGGCCTATTAGTAGAGATGGCTACTAGAAACTGCTGAACAGACAGCCTCCAAAATCACCCGCCTGAGAACTTTCTAGATTGCACTGCACTTCAAGTCTTACTATTCCGAAGACTAGCTGAAGACCCATCCCGAGGCGTAAACTTCAGTTCAGCACAAAAGCTGAGCAAATGCCGAATCATCGGATTCTGCTGCGTGATTTCAATCGTTGAGCTATTTCCTTCGAGAAGATTCACATTTCCGATCGACTCGACTAGTCCAATGAGGTCGAGAGTTTCAGCGAGGTTTATCCGATAAATCTGTTCCACGAAAACGTTACAGCCCTTAGCGATCTTGTCCGGCGTCAGAGTACCCACCTCGGCAAAGAGGGTATCCATATGCTCTCGATCGTTCTGCGAAAGGATCAATTTTAAAGGATCTTTTTCCATTCCGAGCATCCGCTTCACATTATCCATGCGGTTCTGCTCAAGAGAACGCCGGCACTTAAGCAGGAAGGGATATATATCATTGTGTGCGCTTAGATTCAGAAAAGCATAGCAGTCCAGTTGCATAGACCGGCTCAGGAACAATAGCCTGTGCATCAGATGACTCGGTGGCATCGTCATATAGTAGTCGCGATCGAGATATATGTCTTTTTCTTCGAAGTGAAAATGAATTTTGTCTTCGATTCGCGGCAAATGATAAACCGTGAATCCAGCTTCTACAAAGGTCTTGTTGTAAAAGCGCAGCATGCTCCTTTGAATCAACTCATCTGACCACTCGATCTTCCGTCTCACTCGGAACATATCTTCGAGACGCATCTTGAGTCGCTCGGCACCACCTTTAGAGCTGAGCTGCATTGCAAACTGCTGCTGAATCAGCGGCTGGAGAGTCTTAAGCAACTTCACGATAGGCGCTTTGATCCCAGGATGAAACATCTCCCGACTCATGTGATCAGCCCAACGCAGTTCATAGAAGTTTTCTTGTGGATAGCGCCAGACGCGGTGGGACCAGGAATCGAGGAAAGACACTCGGTCTTCGCTCAGTGCCGCAACCTGAACGGCCAGATGCTGCTCGGCCTTGTCGCTGAACTGATGCTGCAGGAGCCACTCGGCCAGACCCACCTTGCCTTTACCTTGCGTTGCAACCATTTTCCACGATTCAACTTCGAACTTCTTGTTAGGCGTGCCGACCGTCTCGGACTCACGGTATTCTAAAGGTAGAGGCGGCTTTTGCTCCTTCGAATCGCGAAAAATGCTCATAGTATTGATCTCGGCCGGAGCCGTTTCTATGGCTTCTGGCGCAAGTGCCGGTGGCAGCGAAATCGAGAGCATAGAATGCGGCAAACTCGGCAGAGGGGGAATAGTCGCTTTAGTAGGGTCTGGCTCGGTCATCTCTTCATCTTCGGACAAAGCTGGCGAGAAGCCCAGACCGATCGGCATCTGTCTTTCAGCTTCTTGTGCAGCTGGCGGCAGCTCGCTACGCAGTGGAGGAGCCAGTGGCTCAGGAACTAGCCCTTTCTCACTGAACCTTGCGATGCTAAGTTCAAGGGTCTTCGTCATCTGCTCCGACTGATCATAGTCCTGATCGAGGCTCGGGCCGAAAGACAGGGGCTCTGGCTTATGCTTATCTAAGAGCTCTAAGGGCCTTAGGTTAAGTTCAGTGGAGATCTCACGTGGATCTTCGGCTTTGACGACTGCGGTCCCAAAAGGCCCTACTATAGGTCTTGAAGCTGACTGATCAAACGGGAACTGACTGTCGACCATCGTCACTTCCGTCTGCTCACGCATCAAACCCAGACGTTGCCCCATACTTAAAACATCCTGCTCTAGCTGCAGCAAGTCGATCTTGAAGGGGGCGACGATGCTCGGATTGCTGCGTATCATCGGCAGCGATCGATAGAGCAACTCGTAGAGATCGGTGTCGGCGTTGAGTTCGCGATAGATCACTATCAGCGGACCCCAAAGACGTGGGTCCATCTGATCGACAGCATACATCTGCTCCAGTAGGCTCAAAGCCTTCCGGAGATCTCTACCCTGCATCACCTGCCAGCGAGCATGAGACAGTCCGACTTCCCTCAGCACATTGGGATGCAAGGTGGCTTGACGATTCGGCTCAAGAAGTTCGCTCAGAACATCTTGGAAGACGCGAGGCAGATCGAGGGAGACCAATAGTTCTTGTGAGGAATTCAGCCATTTTTCTGCTTCTGCGGCTTTCCTGGTGTTAGCCAGAGCCTGCAGCAAATATTTCTGTGCTCGCTTGGGATCTGGCTTTTTAGCAAAAGCCTCAAAGACCTGATACATCGTCAGCTCATCGATAAGAGTATGAGCCTCCAAGGCCATGAGGTAATATTCTAAGAAGTCATAGTTCGCGGTATCGACGAATCGCTGAATAGCGACGTTGACAATCTTCTTGGCTGCCAAGCGGTCTTCAACGGCCAGTCTGTCGATCAGCTCGACCGTCGCCTTGCGAATCTCCCAGGTTCGACTATCGTTTAAGAACTCTAGCGCAAAATCTCTCGTATGTAGCCGCGATTCATACCCACGCACCTCGAGCCAACGGATTTTCACGAGAGCCTGCTGCTCGCTTGTCAGGAATCCGAGTGACTTGCAGACAACATCGAGTTCGGCGTCATCGATCGGTCCGGCGACTAGAAAATCTCCGGCTAGAATACAGAGTTTGGCTCGCGTAGTATCGTCTTGAACCTGCTTGAGCTGTTGACTGATGAGACTTAGCACCTGGCTGGTCTTGCCTGAATCTCTCGCCTTATGGACGAACTCCTCCAGCTCATCATCCTGGAGGATAGTGAGGGCGGAGAGCTTTTGCATGATCCCTTCCTGGAGTTCGAAAGAGACTTTCAGCTGACGACTCAAGCGCAGCGCCCGGCGTAAATAGCCGATGGCTCGATTCTCTGAAACCGTGGGAACTAGTGAAATCAGCATCTGAATTTTAGGCAGACCGTCGCTCAAAACAGCCAGCATCTCATCGGAATCGAGCTCAGGAACTTCTCCCATCTCAACGAGCAATTCGAGATAGGGCGCGACAAAGGTCTTATCAGAATCAACCCAGAAGTAAGTCAAGGCTAGTTTTGCGGTTCCTCGAGGATCGTCTCTCAGTTCAGCTAGCTTGCCAAATATTCTCTGTAGACAAGTAAAGCGCTCTTTTTCAGGTGTTGAATTGATAGCCTGGGCGCCTAGCTCCAAAACGGTCTTAAGCCCCACTGATGTTGGATCCGCGCGCATTACCGACTCTAAAAGCTGGGCAATGGCCTCGGCCTTGCCTTCTTGCTGGTAGAGCGCGATGCGTTCCTCGATGGGGCCAACATCATCAGCATCGCGTACAAAAATCTGCACGGCATAGCCATCGCGTTCACTTTCAGTGACAATCTCGTCAGAGTAGAAGAGATCGCGGAGTATGCCCGATTTCTCCTGTTCAGGAGCCAGTTTGTAACGTTGTGTCAGCAGTTTATGACGATCGGTATTCAGTCCCTCGCGCGAGTAGTGCGCATCGAGGAAGTCGAAGGCAAGCTGGCTGAAGTAATCTGCGGCCAAAACTTCTTTGAAATATTTGCACGCCTCATTTGGCCTATCGAGACGCTCGCTGCACAGTTTGCCAAGCAGTTCAAAATAGGGTCCTTGCTCCGCAAGCGGCTTTTCCGCAAGCAGCGAAGCGATAGCCGGTAAAATATCTTCGTAGGGTAATTTGATCTCGGCATTTTCCAAAATTCGAGCCAGACGAGGGGCTTCGATCAGATGATGGGTAAGTATTGTGGTATAGATGTGGGTTTGCTTCGCGACATCGCTGAGATCAGCGGCCAAGTCGATGAGAGATCCGACGGCAAAATCAGCCCGGACTTTATCCGAAGCTTTGATAGCTGTATCGAGCGCTAAGAGGAGGAGATCAATGTGCTGGGTTTCGTCACCCAGATGCTCGGCAATATGCGCCATGCGACCAAAGGACAGCGGATCATCGCCGGCCAGTTCGCGAGCGCGACTGAGTCTTTCAGCAGCCAGATCATAGCGCTGCAAATGATCGAGCCATATCGTTGCAATTTGGAGTTCGAGGTCGAGTCGGGTGGCTACGCTTTCATTTTCCGCGATCAGATCTGAGGTCTCGACCAAGACATGGACAGCTTCGTGCGGCCGCTGCAGGAGCAAGAGCAGGCGCGACGCAAGCAAGGCATAGCGGACGTGGCTACGCTTGGTTTGCCAGCTCTTGAGTGCCCAGTGGACAGCGTCTTCTTTATCGAAGCTTTCTCTGATTTCCGCCAAGCGGAAATAGATTGCGGCCCGCGTTCGAACCGGGACTTCACAAGCGAGCAACCTATCCATATAAGATTCTTCGGCCTGCGGATCTTCGAGGTCCCGCATGAGACGAATGAGCTTGACGAGAATTCGTGGAACTTCGCCGCGAGCTTGCAGCACCCGCTCATAGCAGGCCACAGCCCGCTTATCGTCTTTGACATCCCAGGCATCACCTAACATTTCCGGCAAGGTTAGGCTGGTGATATCGGCCACTTCGAAATCGAGTATGCTTTGACCCAGCCCGTTGCCGAGTCGAGAAAGGAACTCTAGCAGCTGATGGTGCTGCTTTTCTTGCACATAGCTACGGATCCACATCGAAACGGACATGAAACTCTGCGGATCATACTTCGCCATCAGCTCGAGATAATGACGTTCGAGGGGACGATTAGCCCAGAGGGTGAGAAAGGCTAAGCGCCGTATGAGATAGAGGGACTGCGGAGACTTCGCCAGGTATTCATAGCATTGTTTGAGGGCCTGCTCGTAGTCCGCTTGGACTATGAGAGCGTCGAGCCGATGATAGCGCCGCGCAACTTCCTTCTGCTCCAAGACCTCTATCGGGGGAATGACCAAGGGTGGCAGATCGTGGCCTTCTTCCCAGGACAGCGACCAGCTGCCCTTGAGATCTTCGATCTTTATATCATTATCATCGAGGACTTCAGACTCGAATTTCTGCGAGACATTCTCTGGCATCTCACAGGCTCGAATCAAGGCGCGCCGCAGTACCGAGCAGCTGAGAGTCGAACTATAGGTGTTGTATTGAACTTCGTCCTTCAAAGCGCTCCCAAAGACGCTGAGGGAGACAATGCGGGGCAGTTCGAGGAAGAGCTTCCCCGGGACGTTACCGAGGAAGAAGTGTTTGGTCATATAGACGGAAATCACACCCTGGCTCTGCAAGATGGCAATGTTCAGACCCGCTAAACCATGTGGGAGCTGCGTGCTGTGCAGCCGCTCCTCCTCGATGAGGCTGCTCTGATCCGCTTCGATCTCAGGATCACAAAACTCAAAAAGAAGCCAGAATCCGCTGGTTTTGTCTTCTAGTATAGCTGCCGTGCGAAACGAGGGAGAGCTCTGCTGCATCATGCCTTCGACGTTGGCGAGGACATCGTTGCGGTCAAGGCGCGCAGCGAAGTGCTCCTGAACGTATTCACCCTCGTTCTCCCGCACCTGCCAGTCGCTCAAATTCCATGGGAGCACCTGCCTGCCGAGGCGGTGAACGTCAGGATCATGCAAGGCGAAGATGTTCATGCCCTTTGCAATAAATCCACTATCCTCAAGATAGGGTTCAACATTTCGTAGATTCTTGGCTGTCATCCCATCGCCTTTTTTACTCTGAGGGCAAAGTCTCGATCCGCTGCAAAGATATCCTGAACTTAGCTTCGGCTTACCGAAGGACCTTATACGCTCATTTCTTTCTTCTCGGTACAATTGATACTAAGTTTAGTCGAATGCTCCTGGTCTGGCTCGCTTTTTTAAGGAGGTCCTCAATGGACATCGCGGGGCAAATGCATCGTAAGGCAGCGTTTATCGAGCAGCAAAAAGTTGCTCCTATGGTTCGGCAGCTGCAGACTATCCTGCAAAAGCGCCTTATGGAGGACTGCGATATTCGCACCTTCAGCCCTGCCTTGATCCGTGCGCTGATCTTCGATCTTACCTATCTCATGCTCCGACATCGAGCCTGGCATCTCGCGCCGCTCTTCTCCGAGCTGACGATAGACTTCATCAATAGCGAGTATGCCTTGCCTCACCAGATGTGCGTGGTTATCGTCGAAGGTATGCACGATCTACTGCACCACTACATGGCTCCTGAGATCGATTGGACCGCTGACCGCTATGACGAAGAATTCTTGGAACATCTGCTCGTCTCGACGCTGATGGCAGCGCACGAGGGTGAGCTGCTGATCGATCTGGGCTTTGGACGCAATCTGATCGAACTGCTCCAGGATGCTATGCAACTCGCTTCTGGCTCTAACAATCCCGACGCCTTTCAGTTCGCACCTGAGGTGACGGGACGCCTGCATAAAATTATGGAGCGCATGCTTAGCGAGGCGGAAGCAAATCCTGCCTCGCTCGATCGTTATAAGTTGAAGAACTTTCTGCAGCGAGACCCACTGACGCGCAAGCACACCCTGCAAGTCGCCCTGCTCGAAAGGCTGATGATGATACTCAACACTTGCGGCTATTTAGGCTCGAGTCTGGCAGCGATTGAAACCAAACTCGGTAGCGCTGTCCTCAGCACCGAACTCAGCCTTCTGCAACGAACAGGACTCCTCTTCGAAGAGACGCAGCGGCGTCCTCTGCCGCTCCTCTACAGACTGAGCCGCGAGGCCTACACTCTTACCAGCCAAACTTTTGCCGAGGGCACCCTTGCTGCTGGCAAAGCTACAATCGAGCTCGCTGCGCTGCCTGCACCCTACCAAGCTGCCCTTCTTCAGCTCGCTTGGCATAGAGATCCTGAGCACTTATCCGCATTGATTGCAGCCGATGCCGCGGCGCTTAAGCCAGAGGCTCTGAAGATTGTCATCGAGGCCTGGCGGAAGAATCAGCTCGAAGAGAGTTTGCTGGAGTTATTCCAAAACTTGCTGCATAATCGGGCCCACGCGTGGATTCGCGCCGAGATCTGCCAAGCTTTGCCTTTCCGTTCCTTTCAAAAGGACACCCAGATCCTGCTCGAATCTCTCGCCGAATACGATCCTTCGCCCATGGTGCGAAGTGCTGCGCGATCAGCCCTCAAGCGTCAGCAGAAGGCCGTTCCTTCGGGAGAAACCTGCCCATCTGTTTGAACGCGAAGGTATCTAACTCCTTCTCGAGCGCTGCCTTCCACCGGGTGCAAAAGGGATCTCATCGGGACGCGATGCAAATCCTTAACACTTAGGAGGGCTAGATGAAATTACAGGGCACTAACGTCGATGAACTGCGCGGGCACGGTCTCGACGTCCACGACATCTATATTCACCAAGAACGCATTCAAAAGAGTATGGAGAAGCGGGGCGATCTCTTTATCTCCATTCAGG
Organism: Oligoflexus sp.; assembly: GCA_041736305.1. Classification (GTDB taxonomy): domain Bacteria; phylum Bdellovibrionota_B; class Oligoflexia; order Oligoflexales; family Oligoflexaceae; genus Oligoflexus. The sequence continues at coordinate 7,722 of JBGSTX010000022.1, forward strand.
ACACCTGCCGCCCTGAAAATCATGGAATACTGCCTCCTACCTACCTGCGCGCACCGAGTGAAGCCCCTCTCCACGGTTTTGTAGCCTTTGTCCCAGCCGCCGGTGCGGCTAGTCGCTATTTCAAACCCCTGGTCGAACTGCGAGCAGCTTTGGCTGCCGGTGATCAGCAGGAAATTCGCCGGCAACGCGATCGCTTGCGGCAAGAGGGGGCTGAAGACTGGCCCCTTCCCCTCCGTTTAGAGAGCTTTGTCAGCGATGCTCAGCAGGAGACTTGGGATGCCGAAGTGTGTCGCCTGCTGCTCGAGGAAATTGATCTGCCGAAAGCGCTGCTGCCTTGCTGGAAGGATGGACCAACCTTCCTCGAGCAGAAATCCGAAGAGCATCGTAATCTAGAAGGCCTGGCAGGCGAGGTGTACGTGACTCCACTCGGACAGTCGGAGACTTTCATTGAAAAGCTTGCCCCTAGCGAGGAAATGCCTAGCTTCTTCCTCGAGCAGGGCCCCTCGATGTCGACGATCCGTTTTCAGACCAACGGTCAACCGTATAGGGATGTGGAGGAGAAGCTGACCCTGGTTCCAGCCGGGCACGGCATGCTGGTAAAGCTATTTCCGGATATTCACCGGCGGTTTCCGCAGGCCCACTCTCTCTTCGTGCGGAACATCGATAATGTAAACGGTAGCGACCCTGATGTGCTCGCCGCTACCGAGCTCTTTCTTCGCCAGCACCAGGCTGTCCTGCGGGCCGTGCGCGGCATCAGGAGCGCTCTGCATGCCGACAGCCTCACCGAAGCGGCTCGCCTCGCGCGCGATCTCTTGAACCGTTTTATCAGCGTCCGAGAAGTACCCGCGATTAGTTGGGTGCGCGAGCTGGAAGAGCCTTGGCGCTCCCTTTGGTGCGTTCTCTTGCAAGTTTTCCATCTCCCTGGCAGTCACGCTACGAAAATGCGGACGCAGTATCAGGACAAGCGCGCCCTTCGCTCGCTCTACGACCGCCCGCTCAACTCGTTGGGCCAGGTGCCTAACAGCGGGAAAGATATCGGCGGCACCGCGGTTTTCGCCCAAAGCGAAGCTGGGGAGGTGAGCATTTGCCTCGAACTACCGCACGTTAGCCCGGTGGATAAGGAGCGTTTTCTGCAAAACCCGAAGCTGGCCACTCACTTCAACCCTGCGTTCGTAGCCGCGGAAATTCCTACCCAGCACCACGCCTATGACCTACAGAATTGTCCTTTCTGGATTCTCGCTGAGAAAACGTTTCAAGGTCACCCGGTGGTCTATCACGAAATTGTACTTTATGAGATTCTCGGCAACAGCCTCAGCTCGAATGTGCTATTTCCAGAAGTTCCGCGGATCTTATTCAACCCTCATAAGACTTTACTCGATGGTCTTTCTCGCTAAGTCGTGAGTGCAAGCCGAGCTTTCAGCAGTCAAGGATTTGTCTCTTTTCGCCAAGACTTTGACTGCTGAGCTTTTGCCGTCAACTTACGGTGCCTGCATTCGACAGAAGCCTTGACCGGCAGGGTTTACCCGTTGCGCTTGATCGCTATACGCTAGAGAATACTTTTAGGGCCAGTCAGTCCCAAACCAGAAACCAAATCACTTGCGACGCCTAGAGATCGGACTAGTGAGACGGCTTTTGGAAGGTATCATCAGTTAAAGGGAGCGAATGAATGGGACCGCAAGTCGGTAAAGCGGATTTCAAAAAAGCTTTGAGTGAACTCGGTCACGATCCTCAACGATTTGAGGGCAAGCGTCTATCGCTCAGCGGTATGTGCGAACTCTATGGTCTTGATCAAGACTTTGTGCTCGAAGCTATCGACAAGAAGGAAGTTGCGGCCCACTACGATTACTTTCTCGATACGATCTGGGTCGATGCCCTCGATGCGGCTCATTTCTACTACTGTCTTCTGAGCCGGGAGCAGCTCTTCGGCCGCGCATAATTTGCAAGAAAGCCTGAGGTCGCGAGAGGCATTCGCTGACAATCAGGCTCCTGGCTCAAAAAGGCGCTCTGTGACTTGTTCTTCGAAATATCCTCTTTTTGTGGCACCTTCTAGCTTTAGCTGAGCTGCATTTTGTTCGTGTGGCGTCTTCTTGGAGCTGAAGGTCTAAAATGTCATTGATTGCGCGCCTTAATTTGAACTACCTGCGTATATTCCTTGTGGTCTATCGGACGCGCAGTATGACTTTGGCTGCCAAACAGCTGCATCTGACGCAGTCGGGTGTAAGTCAACAGATCAAGTCTCTCGAAGATACCCTCGGCATTACCCTCTTTGATCGCATCAATCGCAAAATTATTCCGACCGATGAAGCAGAGCTCCTTTACCAGGAGTGTTCACGCCGTCTCGATGACCTGGAAAGCACGCTCAGCCAGATCTCCAAACAGGACGACGAGCTTTTAGGCCGAGTAAAAATCGCGTATTCACCATCGCTTCCTGTTTATCGATGGACCCGCTTGCTCGCTCAGTTTGCGCTGCAGCACCCCAAGCTCAAGCTCGAAATCCGGGCGGGCTTTGCCCACGAGATAGAAGCCTGGTTTGAGCTGGGTCAGATTGATTTCGCACTGGCCGACGCTTTCGTCAACGAAGCCAACTGCGATTACGATGAAATCGCCACCGAGCCCTACGATCTTCTCGTCCATAGTTCGCTCCTCGAAGGACTGGATTTTGAGAACGAAGGTTTCGAAGCCTGCTGTCAACTTCCCTATGTCAATTACACCGAGGCTCCTGAACTTTTAAATGCCTGGTTCAAGAAGAACTGGGCTCGTCTCCCTCGTGAGCTTCTGACGCGCGTGAAGGTTATGGGCACTCTGCATATGGCCAGCTTCATCGATGAAGGCATGGGTGCCGGCCTGCTGCCGGAAGCCATGATAGAAGAGTGTCTGAAGAAGAATCCCGCGCTTCGCCGCCTTCATTTCAAGGCCACCGTGTCCAACCGCATCCGAGTAGCGACCCTGCACAAGCGCACGATGGGTCTGTCGTCCAAACTCTGCTTGCAATGGCTCAAAGAACACCTGTAACGCTGCTTCAGTCCTCCCCTTTCGCTCACTGAGCTTAGCTGCTGAGGAGGGGAAATTTTGCGACGGGACTTGTTAAATGTGCTGGGCCGATCAAATGATTGCCGATCAGAGAAGCTCGGGCTAAGTTCTTGCGAGTCAGTGAGTCTGCTCACGCAAAGGGAATTCTATGCCTCGCTATAAGCTGCTCGTCGCTAGTCATCATGCCTCAGTCTTCGGGGATCTCAAACCTGCCGCTAGTCCCAGCGACTTCGGTCTCCAGGCTTTCACCTTTGAAGCGGAGGCTCCGACGAGCGTTCGACAGCGGGTTCTGGATCTCAACCGCGCCGGAGTCACCTGTTTCTGTCTCCCCCAGATCCGCTGGAAAGCGGCCTTTTTTGATATGGATTCGACAGCCATTGCCGAGGAATCGATAGTCGAACTTGCGCGGGCTGCCGGCAAGGTGAACGAGGTGGCTGAGATTACCGAAAGGGCGATGGCCGGCGAACTCGACTTCAAGGCTGCTTTGCTAGCGCGCGTAGCGATGCTAGAAGGCCAGGCTGAAGGTATCGTGGCCGAAGTCGGTGCACGTCTCACGATCAATCCTGGCCTCGAAGACTTCGCGCGCGTGGCGCGAGCCGAGGGAGTAAAGCTCTATTTGGTCTCAGGAGGCTTCCGCCCGCTCGCAAGCATTATCGTTTCTCAGCTGAAATTTGACGGATTTGCAGCCAACGAACTAGCGAGCGCGAAGGGTCGGCTGAGCGGTGGCCTCGTCGGTCCTATCATCGATGCCCAGGCCAAGGCGGATTTTATGCGTGCGACCTGTCAAGCAGAGGGCATCGACCTCAGCGTAGCCTTAGCCGTCGGCGACGGCGCGAACGATCTGCCGATGCTGCGGCTTGCAGGTAGTGCGTTAGGATACTGTCCCAAGCAGGTTTTGCTTCCCGAGATCGATGGGGCTATCTATGATCATTACAGGGCCCTCATTCCCGCCTGCTTCGGATAGAGCCCTCTTTCCTTTTTTTCCCTTGAGGATTTTCCTAATGAACGTAAAGTTTCTGAACAATCCGGCACAAATTCTGCCAAAAAAAGGCGCGATGATAATCATCGGATCCGCAAAATCCGTGCAGGGCGGCTTTCTTGAAAAAGTGCTACCAGCTACGATCGGGGATCTGTTCAAAGAATCGCTGAAGAATCTAAAGGCGCCGAGCTCACCGACTAGCTTCAGCACCCTCACAGGCCAAGCGGCGCCGCATAAAGTAGTCTTGAGTTTGCTCCCTGAAAAAGTCGGCAAAGATAATAGTCCCACGCGCCGGGAGTGGGTCTATCAGCAGCTTGAGCCCATCGACTCCGAAGAGCATACGACTATCGTCTTCTGTCTGGAAAATCCTGAGCATTACACGGCTGTCCTGACCGCTGTCGGCCGTCGGGTTCGTCTCGTCAACTATCGAAAAAACGCCAAGCCGCGGCATATCCAAGTCATCGCCCTCTCGCCGAGCGGCGAACTCATTCCTGCCGAAGACCGGCACAAGTCTCTGACCGAACTGGTCGCCTGGTCCTGCTCGCTCGCCGACACTTCGCCCCAGAATCTTTCACCTAAAATCTTCTCGAAAGAGATCCTGTCTCGATTCAAAGGCAAAGAAAACATCACGGTCAAAGAAATCGTCGGTGAAAAGCTGGTGAGCGAAGGCCTCAATGCTATTTACAACGTCGGTAAAGCAGCTAACGATGAGCCTCGCATGCTTATCCTCGAATATAAGCCCAAAGGCAGCCAGAAGCAGACGAAGAAGACCGCACTCCTCGTCGGTAAAGGCGTTTGCTACGATACCGGCGGGCTCAGTCTAAAAGCTGGCGCCAACATGGTGGGTATGAAAGGTGATATGGGAGGAGCCGCTGCGGTTCTCAGCGCCTTTGCCTACCTCGTCGACAATGGGTATCCCCACAAACTCATCGCTTGCGTGGGGCTCGTTGAAAATGCTATCGGGCCTCTCGCTTATCGCAACGACGACGTGATTATCATGCATTCAGGGAAAAGCGTCGAGATTAACAACACCGATGCCGAAGGTCGCCTGGTACTGGCCGACTGCCTCTCTTACTGCGCGCGCAAGTATGCTCCCCAGCTCATGATCGATGCGGCGACGCTGACCGGCGCTCAGATGGTGGCGACGGGACTGCTTCATGCGGCTGTGATTTCGAATCGGGAAGATCTTGAGACCTTGGCCAAGAAAATCGGCCGCGAAACCGGCGATCTGGTGGTACCTCTGCCCTTCGCTCCCGAACTCTATCAGTCGGAATTCAAAAGTCAGGTCGCTGATATGGTGAACTCGGTGAAAAACCGCTCCAACGCCCAGACCAGCTGTGCGGCACAGTTTATCTACAGTCACATCGATGATCTCGATATTCCCTGGTTACACATCGACTTGGCAGGACCTGCCAACACCGCAAGCGGACTTGGAACAGGCTTTGGTATCCAGCTTATGGCTCGTTTAGCGCGCGAATACATTTAATTCACAGGGCGCGATAGAGTCGAACGACCGATTCAGGCAGCTCCGAAAGGAGCTGAGCTTTGGTGTCTTCGTCCCAGTTGCTCCGCTGCGCGTATTTTTCCAGACACTGAGCGCGGATGACCGTAAGAGCCTCATCATCGCGCGCGCACTGCAGATAGAAATCGCGGTAAGACTGGGCATATTGGGGATTCTGCGCTTCGGTTTCAGCTATTTTTGCCAGCGCCTCGGCAGCATCGCGAATAACCTTAGGGGTATGGTGCAGCTCCTCGGAGCTTGAATTGCGGATTGCCGCCTTCTGATGGAAACTTTCTAAAGCAGTTCGCAGCTGATTATTCAAGGCTTCGGGTAAAGGCTGCGCTTCACTGCTGCTTTCGACAGGAGCTTCTTCGGTAATCGTCTCGCTCGGTAGCTCATCGATCGAACTATCAGGCTGGCCTGCCTGCTCATCAGGCAGGGTTTCTTCCCCGAAAGGGAGTTCGGCCATGGCATCCGGATTTTTTATGCTTTCTTTCAGTTCCCTCTGAGCAAAGAGGACAGCTACGAGGATAAAGGCCAGCAAAAGAGCCCAGAGTACTTCTTTGCGCATGATCTATTCCTGCTCCTACTGGATATTAGTCAGCTTGAACTTCGAAATATCGGTCGCTTTGATGCCAGGTTCCGGCATGGGATCCAAGAAAGAAGGGCCGTTCGACGCGGGAGCAATCACGCGCGAAACGTTGTCGAGATAATAAGCTTTCAATATCTCCACTTCCCGATCGGTGCAGCGATTACCGCAGTTGCGATAGAGTGAGCGCAGTATCATGGCTCCGACCGTATAAGCACCGTTGCTGCTGCTATCACAGGCGGCCTTGCCGACCAGCTCAGCGGCGACGCCGCGATCACTAGGGCAATCGATATGAGTAAAACCTAAGCTGCTGCTTATACGGTTTCCATCGCTGTGCCTAGCTTCATGGAAAAGAGTTTCGATGCGCAAAGCCGAGTTCGCGAATGCGCCAGGCTTCTGAGGATTGACCTGGACACCGAAAAGAGCAGGACCGATCTGCATAATACCAACGCGTGGGGTGGTGACATCGACCCACTTCCCACCGATTTCGATGCGCATGTACTGATCGCGTTTCTCGAAGTTGATCAATTCCCGTGCATAGCTGAACAGACCCGCGCCGACATTGACCGCGCCGGTCAAGCTCTCGCCTATCGTGTCATCTGTGTTACCGATTTTGAAGTAGCCGTAGCTTTGCTCGGAGGGATAAACCAGGGCAAATTTGTAGTTACCGAGCTTACGCCCGATGAGATAACTGAGACGCTCACGCAACCAACTATAGAGACTTGCTCCGTCCAGACCCGTGATACCGAGCTTCTTCCGAAACTCGTCGTTTTCTTGGGTGCTGAGCGATGCGTTGAAACTTTTAATGAGATTGAGATCTTGGGCGAGAGCATTTTGCTCCAAAGCAGGAATTTCCGGAGCGAGTATAAAGTGGCCATCGACGATTCGAGGACTTCCCTTACTACCGCCGCTGGGTTCGACTAAGCGAGCTGCCGGCGCTGGATTGGGGGCTTCGTCACTACCTCCGCCGGAAGAACCGCAAGCAGCCAGCCAAGAAAAGCAGAGGACCGAGGTAATTTTGGATATCAAGGGCCGCATCATGAAACTCTCCTCCACACCTTTACCCCCACGAAATCCTAGTCAGATCCTAGCAGCTTTTGGTTCAATGTCAATCTGACGATGTGGCTCTGCTGAAAATGTCGAACAAGCCGCAACTGTGATCAACTCGATCCCTAAGCCCTCAAGCTAAAAGACCTTTTTAGGCGCGCATCGCGTAGATGAAGAATTCTTGGTTACCTTCGCGACCGAGTACGCGGCTAGGGACCGAAGCCCTCAACTGCAAACCTTCGCGTTCGACAGCTCGATTGGCTCTTTCGAGAGCTTCTTGCTGACTTTCCGGGCTGGCAACGACGCCACCGCTCGGAACCTCTTCTTTATCTAACTCAAATTGCGGTTTGACGAGCATTAAAAAATGCGCGGGAGCTTGGGGAACAGCCCGACAGATGGCGGGGAGAAGGCGGTCCAGGGAATTAAAGCTGAGGTCCACCAAGACTATGGAGATGACTGGATCGAGGGCGGAGGCGAGGTCCCGAATGTCGGTTTGTTCCATGATTACGATCCGTTGATCGGTGCGAAGCTTCCAGGCTAGCTGGTTGAAACCGACGTCGAGAGCGTAGACCTTTTGAGCGCCGGCCTGCAGCGAACAGTCGGTAAAACCTCCTGTTGAAGCCCCGCAGTCGAGGACGACTGCGTCTTGAAAGCAGCCAAGGAGATTAAGATCTTCGAGCGCACCCCAGAGCTTTTCCCCGCCACGACTCACGAAACGGCGATGGCCCTTAAGGCGAACCATCGCGGAGGGGCCGATGAGAGCTCCCGCTTTGTCGATGCGTTGCTCATCAACCAGCACCTGGCCGGCCATGATCAGCCCCCGGGCTTCGGCTAAATTCGCCGCCAGGCCCTCGCTAATCAGGCTCTCATCCAGCCGTTTTTTACGTTTTGCTGCTTTCACTCGCTCAGTCTCCAGGGGCCGCTTCTAAGATAAAGTCCAATATTTTTCAAGCCTTTTCCGATCAATGCACAGTTTCTCTTAAAGTTTTCGATGGAGCGCCGACAAGTTCCCGAAGCCATTGCCGGGAAAGGCTTTCGGAGCTAAGGAGCTAGGTGACAATGAGTCTAGATACCCTCAAAATTCTCTTCATCGACGAGAAGCGGATCACATCCGAGCTTGAGAAAGCCGGCTACCGAAAAATCGGGGCACAGATCTGCCAGGCCGTAAATTTTGCCCAGGCTAACGAAATCCTTTCAAAAGAGCCTATCGACGTCATCGTCATCAACTATGATTATGCTCTTATCGATGCAGTAAGTATGTGCGAGCATTTCAAGAATCAAGCGAAGACGAAGGAAATTCCCATCGTTTTCACAAGCGTCCAAAGCATCCCTAAAAGAGTCATGCAACGCGCTCAGGGTCCGGACCTATTTATCGAAACTCCCGTGCCCCGCGAGTATTTCATCGAACGCGTCAGAGGCCTTCTTGAAGAGAAGACCCGCGAGACTTCCCGCGTTGTCCACGAAGGCGTCGTGAGCTTCGAGTACCAGAACAAAACCTATGATTGCCCTATCCAGGATATATCCAAGTCAGGTCTTCTGCTCGCTACCGATCTTTCGATCGAAGCGGGCGTCAGCCTCAGCATGACCTTCGATCTCCCAGGCTACAAAAAGCCCATAAAAGTCGAAGGTGAAGTCGTGCGCAGCATCGCCCCTGATGCGCGTCGCGGGACCATGGCTGGTATCGGCATACGATTTGGGGAATTCAACGGCGATTCGCAAAAGCGCCTCGAGAAATACATCGCGAAAAGTCAGAACGATGATCCCAAGTTAGTTTACTATCTCTGAGATTGAGTCAGCTGTTCGAGCCTTGGTTTCGTTCTTAATCACCAGCTGACCGCAGGCTGCACCGATATCCTGCCCCTTGCTATAGCGCACCATCACCTGCATACCCGCTGTCTGAAGGATCTTGCACAAAGCTTCGAGAGATCGGGGCTCCGGTCCTCGAAAGCGACTTGGTTCGACCTCGTTGAGAGGTATAAGATTGAGCTTGACCGGCAAGCCCTCGAGCAACTTGATCAGATCCAGCGCATGCTCCTGACTATCGTTGACCCCCTGAATCACCGTGTACTGCACCAAAAGCGAGCGATCCGTCAGCCCTTGCGCATAGAAAGAGCGGAGATAGGCGAGAACTTCGGCGATGGGCCAGCGCCGGTTGATAGGCATGAGCTGCGAACGCTCTCTATCACGCGCGGCGTGGAGACTGAGAGCTAAGGCCACATCGGGGAACTCGTTGAGCAGGATCTTGAGACCATCGAGGTGACCGGCGGTTGAAACCGAGATTTTTCGGAGCGCGAGATGGCAGCCGAAGGGTTCGCGCAGTATCTTAAGACTCTGCATGACAGCTTCGATGTTATCGAGTGGCTCACCCATACCCATAAAGACAACATTCGTCACCGACTGGTAGGAGGGATAGCCCTGTTCACCTAGCCATTCAGGATGCTCATGGATCCAGATTCTAGCCAGCTGAACCTGGGCTACGATTTCACCTGCGCTCATCTGCCGCTTAAGACCCATTCGACCGGTGTAACAAAAACTACAGGCCTGTGCACAGCCGACTTGGCTTGAAACGCAGAGAGTGATGCGCTTGGTCTCTGGCATGAGAACAGATTCAACCAGGGCCCCATCGGCGAGGCGAATCAAAAACTTTTGGGTTCCATCGTAGCGGGACGCCAAAGTTTGGGAGATTGTGGCAGGTATCGGCGAAAACTCCTGGGGGAATTGCGAGGCAAGGCTGCGGGGCAGAGACGAAGCCAGCCAAGGAGTCGGATTAAATTCTTTATAGGCGCTGCGGAAGAGAGTCTTGGCATGAACCTCCGGAACGCCGAGATTCTTGCAAAATTCTGCTAATTCTTCGAGTGTGGAGCCGAAAAAATCACGCATGCCGGTGGTCCTTAGCCTGATGGATCGCCAGACTAAATTTAAAGAGCTGCCCAGGCAAGGCCAAAAAGGAAGGGAAACGAGCAGGGACCAGAAGCTAAAGATCTAAGAATCAGCCACTTTGTCATATTCAGGCGCAGCGGACTGATTTTTTACAAGATGTTTGTGCTCGAGGGCTTCCGCCATCTGGTTGAGTGCCAGGACTATGTCCTGTAGCTGGTCGCCCTTCCGCGTCATGATTCTGTGGCGGTATTCACCGCGGGTCATATCGGCAACAAACGCTTCAATGGCGGACACGGGGCCGGCGAACTCTTGCTGAGCCCGAAAGAAGAGAAAGCCTATAGTCCCTGTATAGATCAAGGCCGTGAGGGCTAGAAAAATGACGTTGCGGATAAAGATATCGTTGAAAATCAGCTCGCGCTGCATGCTGGGGTCGACGATCTGAAAGATCTCCATGATCTGCTGGTACTGCTGGTAGAAGGCCTCGTAAATGAAAAAGGCCGACACCCCAACGAACACGAGGGTGCTGCCCAGCATCTGCATTCCGGCCCGAGAGTAGGCAAAAAAGCGAAACAGCGAAGGAAAGAGCCGCCGACTTTGCTCTGCGTGTTTTTTGGACATAGATAATCCTTTCGCTCGAATCGTGCGCCTAGCA
>JBGSTX010000023.1:0-4274 GCA_041736305.1 Oligoflexus sp.
TAGTTCCCGCCAATCCTGCGACGGCTGTGACGATGGGGCTGGCATCACAGGCCAGACGATTGGCCATGAACGCGCCGTTTGAATGACCAAAGATGAAGACGCGTTTGGGATCGATGGCATAGTGAGCTGTCATATCCTGAATAAGCTTGCGCAGGTAGGCGACATCATCAATCGCTGTCGATTCGAAATTGCAGCAGGCTTCACTGGCATTCCAGAATCTGCGGCTCGAGCCAGACTTCATACCGTCGGGAGCAGCGAAGACATAGCCGCGCTGCAGAGCTTGCTCGGAAAGCCCCAGGTAACTATCCTGTCTCGAGCCGCTCGAACCGTAGCCATGAAGGAGGATAAGGAGGGGATAGCTGCGGCCCGCCTTGGGATCAAATCCCTCTGGAGTCATCACCTCGACCGGGCGATCACCACCGACCGGCACCTTAGTCGCGGTAAGGGCTGCGGCCGGTGAAGCCTGCTGCTTCTGCGAAGCAGAGGTGCAGGCCCCAAGGGAGAGGAGGGTGACGATCAAGATGGGCAATATTTTCACAGGCTGTTCCTTTCGCAAGAAATATCTACTTAGGACTACACAGCTTTTGCAAAGCCAAGTCAAGAGCGTCACACAGCATGACCGCAATACTCGGCTGATGCCGCCATCTGCTTAGCATGTAATTTCGGTCTGGTGAGCTCTGGAGGCCAAAGCATTTTAGCGGCGGGTGCCCGTGCCTAGCTGCTCCTGCCTGGCCATCAAGCTTTTTTTATCCATTCGCCCTCCCCTTCGCAATAATTTCCGCCCCACCCAGTCTTCTCCATGGCCTTGCCTCAAACCCTTTTAAGTATTAGGAACTAAAAGATGAGCGAATTTCCTCCAGTATCTGCAGAAACGTCGGCTGTTCCCGAAGCCATAGAAGCTTTGCCAGCCGCCCGCAAGCCCAATTCTATCGATCTCAAGATGGATTTCTCGGGCAAGCCAAGCGACTATCTTATTCTGCTCCTCAAGACGACTTTTCTTACGATCGTAACACTTGGTCTTTACTATCCCTGGGCCCGAGCGGAACGACTTCGCTTTCTCATGAATCACACGCAATTGGGATCACACTCTTTTACCTTTACCGGAACTGGCAAGGAAATCGCGGTTGGCTATGTCAAGGCCTTTGTCCTTTACGGTCTGATCTATGCGGGCATCTATGGCGGCGGATTTTTGCAGCAGATGAATGCCATGATGGGCATTATTCTTTCCGCAGTTGCCCTGCTGCTTTTCTATGGTTTCCTTCCCCTTATCATCTGGGGCGCTAAAGCCTATCGCCTGTCCCGCACTCGCTATCGTTCGATCTATTTTTCCATGGATCACGCGCAAAGAAAAAATTTCATTTCAAAGACACTTCGCGACTTCTGCTTGAGCTTCATCACGTTTGGATTTTACATTCCGGTCTTCAAGTACAATTTGACCCGAAATTTAATCCAGGCTACTCGCTGGGGCAACCTGAGCTTTGACTTTAGCGCAACTCGCGGCGAGTCCTATCGGCTATCGATGACAAACTTCCTGCTCATCATCTTTACTTTCGGACTCTATAGCCCATTCGCTGTGGCTAATCGCATCAATTTTACAGCCAATCACACTCGCGTGGGCAAAACGGCTTCACTCCGAACCAGTGTCACCGGGATCGATATTCTCCTCCTCGTAGTGGTCCCCCTGGTGATTACGACTTTGACCCTCGGTTTAGCCTTTCCATGGGTTTCTCTTTGGGCCAGGAAGAACTATATGAAGCTCTTTTCCATTCTCGGTGAAATCGATCTTGCTGATGTTCGTCAAGAAAAAGACCGAGTGGGAGCCGCAGGCGAAACGATTGGTGATCTTTGGAACGTTGATATGTCCTTCGGAGTTTAAAGATGACTCGACCCTTTCTTACCCGCTACAGCGATGGTCTGTCTCCGGCGGAGCAAACTATTCAAGCGGTGTTTCAAGACCAGCAATGGCAACTGCTGCACCCGCAGCAGCTGACCGAATTCTGGCCCATGCGGGATCTCAATTGGCAAGTGCAAGCTGAGGGTCTGCTCTATACGCACAAAAACAGTGATGCCACCCTGCTTGTGCCCTTTCAAGATCAGCAATTGCACGGGCTGCCTGGCTACCAGAGTCTCTATCATCAAAAAACTTCGAAGAAAGTGCCGCTGATCGGCGGTCTTTTACTGCTCACCGTGCTCGCCGTCACGCTGGTCGTGCTCAGCATCAAGCCCTTGTCCTATGAGATTGCCAGCCGCATCTCCCCGGCGCAGGAGCGTGACATTTTCGGCAAAATTTTTCTTGAATCAGCCTTCATCAAACAGGGTTGCGAAGATCCTGACGCTCGCCGCGTGCTCAAGGAACTTGGTGAATCTTTGAGTGCCTTAGAGCGTGAAAATGCTCCGATTGACTTTATTTTGGTCGATTGGCAGGCACCCAATGCCTTTGCCTTTCCTGGAAGAAAAATAGTTGTCACGCGAGGCTTGCTCCATGAGCTAGAAAATTCAGAGCAGTTGGCCGCGATCATGGGTCACGAACTGGGTCACCTGCAATTGCGCCACAATCTAGGCGAGTTCATTCGCGGATCATTGTCAGCAGTCATCTGGGGCCTTCTGGTCGGTGATTTTTCCGGTGCCTTTGTCGTCGATCCTTCCCTTATGAAACAACTGGGGGAACGGGCCTATTCGCGCGAGCTCGAAGCTGAGGCCGATCACTACAGTGCCCAGCGCATGCTGGAGCAGGGCTTTGATCCGAAAGCTTTGGGGGCGGGCCTAAAAGCTATCAGCAAAGCATGGGATGAGGACCCACCGCCCGCTCTGCTAAGAAAAATTCTGTCGGTATTCTCCAGTCATCCAGAGACAGATGAGAGAATAGCCCGTCTCGAGGCAAAGTATCCAAAGGTACAAGGTCGTCAGGCTCTTTCTGATGAAAAATGGCACATTCTCCACACGGCCTGTGCAGGATTGGAAGCCAGGACAGCTCCCTGAAACATAAAAAAGCAATGCTTCTTGCTAAAAAGACTCCTGCTAAGACAAACAAGCTATTCAGGGGTCAGATATGGAAAATACTAGGAGGCTGTTGACGATTGGCTTTGCCAACGTCTGCCATCCCCCGAAATTTTGCGCATTGATTGGGGGGCTAGCAACCAATAAATCTGACACTTACTCGAAGATAGAAGATGTCCTATGCATTGCCTTAAGCCTAAGTTTATTCCAAATCCATGGCACCAAGGGCGAAGTAAAAAACGCTAAATGCGCCCTAGAAAAAGATTCCCTTACCCACACTTTTAGCGGAAGAGCCCAAATATCGATTGAAGCGTAGAGTTTGATCCGTGCATAATTGAACTTGAATTGACCTGTATCCGGCTTTTGTGTGGCCGCTTCATCGTTCCACTCGCGGACAGCCACGGGACGGATATCGAACATAATGCGCGCCAGGAGACAGTTGCTCCGACTCAGAAAGATCGCACAAAAAACACAAGGCACCAAGATCCTTGGCATGGAGAGTCCTCAAGGTATCTAGTTTCTGGCGCTTAAGCGCCAGAAACTATCTAGTTGCTAGAGGGAGCCCATCTGATACTTCTTCAAAATTTCAGCTTTAGCGCTGAGGAAGGCTTTGGAGCTCATGGCTCGATCAAGCTCAGCTAAGATTTTATCAGCGCCCGGAAATGCTTTATTGATTCCAATCCGAAATGTCACGACCCCATTCGGAATAAAACCGACGGGAAGAATGCCTAGCATTGACTCATACTTGTACTTCGATGCATAGTAATGAATCTGTTCGCGGGGCATAATGAAGAAGTCCCCCTCGCCACGGCCTAGGACAATATGCAAGAGAGCCTCCGTCTTATTCACATAAATTCGCTTGACGGTTTTGGGAATATTTTCTTCTTCCCAGCTAACGCCACTCTGTGAAACGAAGGTAAAATTGTCGAGATCCTGCAGAGTCTTGATTCGGGACAGACTTTCGGCCTTGGGCGACTTCGTATTATAGGCAAGGTAACCGTATTCGAGATGAAAGAGTGCGTTTTTGGTAAACTTTGCGTATAACTGGCGTTCGTTCGAGGGATAGGTACAGAATGCATATGCCTTGCCTGATTTGACCATGGCCTGCGCACGAGTCCAGGGAACGGCAGAGAGCTCAGCTTTAATGCCAACTGCATTCTTCACTAGCTCACGAATAAGATCTGCAATGATGCCTTTCGCCTCATCATTATCTTCGCGGTAACTGATAGGAGCATTGCCGTCTGATAACACAATACTCAAAGTTTGTGCGGCCAGAC
>JBGSTX010000138.1:0-4289 GCA_041736305.1 Oligoflexus sp.
GAAAGGGCCATAATGGGCGATACTGGCTGCGACTCGGTCAACGCATTTACCCTCGACTGCAATATGACTGGAGTAGCTACCATCTTGTTTGCGCGCATAACCTTGCTGATTCGCACAGGCTTTGTCAGCCGCTTCAACCTCAGCTTTTGGCGCGAGCGTAAAAGCCTGATCTTCCTGCGCGAGATCTGGAATCACGCCGGCAATGCCGTCACGCTCGAATTTTACGATCATGTCTAAGATCTCAAGATTACCCTCACGATCAATGTCTAGATCCTTGATCTCGTCAGAATTAATTCCCATCGATTCCATGAGTTCGGCATTGGTCATGTCATTGGGTAGATGTTCATTGAATATCGTCACGACTTCATCCATGATGGTCTCGAGCCCGCTTATTAGTACACCTTCATAACTAAACTCCGAATCGCCATACCCTTGCTTCGCTTCGGCCAAGGTTGCTTCTGCGGAAGCAACGACCGATTCATTCATGAATTCTGCAAATGCTTTCGATGAACGTTCGTCGTGCGAAGCGGCACTTTCATTTTTGGATTGAGTGCGAGATCCGACACCGAGAAAGCCCGAACTTGAGCAAGCGCCGCTAACGCTTAAAGCCAGCAGAAAAGCGAGACCTTCGGCACGTACTAATACTTTCATAAATTACTCTCCTAATAAATTTTTTGTTCAAAGTGATAGCTGTTTATCGGCACGAATTAGGGCTTTCTTTAATCACTGGAATAATCAGCAGCAAAACTAGAAAGATGGAGCGCCCAATATAAGCCCTCATTAGCTGCTTTTTTGTAATTTTCAAGCGATTCTGTCCCCCTCTAATTTTCAAGCGATTCTGTCCCCTAGGCTAGAATCTGTCTTTATTCCAAAAAGTTATTGGATAAAGAGAGGTTCCATGGATGGGACAATTTCAATGTCAAAGAACGAACAGTACCTTCTTAGGATCATCGAAGATTACCGAGCGGGAAGAGTTTCCCGTAAGGAGGCCTCGATGCTCTTGGGTCTTTCTGAGAAGTCAGTACAGAGAAAGGCAAGGAGGGTTAGAGAGCTTGGGATGGAAGGGGTTAAGCACGGCAATTGTCAGGCTAAGCCTCATAACAAGATCGATGAGACCCTTAAAGAAGCCATGCTCAAGCTGGCCACTGGCTGCTACAGTGATTTCAATATGACCCCACTGTTTTGAGATGCTGCAAAGACTTCACGGCTTAACCGTAAGCTACTCAAGCTTTCTATCCTCCGCGCCGATCAGCAAGTCTTCAGTATGCAGAATTCTACCTCTCCCTTCTTCTGATGCACGCAGGCCTGCAGCCAGGAGCGCGACCTCTTCGTCAACCGGATAGGCACGAACACTGCGCGAGACGAGAGTCTTGAAGGCTCCAAGGGATCTCGAAAAATGAAGCTGAAGTTTATCGCCAAGGCGATACTCTGGTCATTCGTCTCAAAGGCCTTGAGTTTAACAACGCCAAAGCCACTCTCAAAGGTTCCAACTTTCCCCTGCTGGCGAAAGTCAAGGATGTCATCGGTTATATGAGCGCGGATGCGGTCACCATTGAAGGTCACACGGATTCCGTCGGTTCCGAAGCCAAGAACGTCGAACTTTCCCAAGCCCGGGCCAATGCAGTCAAATCGTATCTCGAATCCAACGCGGCCTCGGACAAAACGGTTCGTTATTCCGCGGAAGGTTTCGGCTTCCAAAAGCCTATAGCAACCAACAAGACTGAAGCCGGTCGCGCCCAAAACCGCCGGGTCGATGTTGTGATTCACACGCAACCCACTAGCATGTAAACGCGAAGCTCGTGGCTCGGCGCCACGACTTTAAATCGTCTTAAAACTTATGTCTTCGAGGAGCCCATTAGGGCTCTTTTTTTTAAAAGGCCAACCCAGTGGCAGAAATTTTAGGAGCGAAGGCTTCTATCTTCGAGGCCTTGCCAAGTTCCGTGCCCGATGTCACACCTGTGGAAAGAGCCGCAGCCCCGCAGCGTATCATTATGAGCGAAGTGTGGCGCAGTGAGTTAGAAGGCATTTAACGAAGGCGGTGGCCACTAGCGAAGGGGTTCTGTCCTTCGGCGCGACCATACGCAGGGCAAAGTGGTAGGTCTCGTCGGGATAGACGTCGGCTAGCCGTTTCTCCCGGATATCCTCCTCAATGAGGAAGGCCGGAAGAATCGAAACCCCCCATCCGAGCAGGACCATCTGACGATGTGCGATCAGGCTGTTGCTTGATACGTCGAGCGTGGCGTTAGGGTAATCTTTCCGCAAGCGGGTCAGCATCGGAAAACGCTTATTCTGCGGGTCATCCACCTCGCGCGAGCCTATGAACTGACTCAAGACCTGAGAGTCTTTTCGCTTCGCGTAAGCCACGACAAGCTTGAACCTGAGGCTGGCGATCTCCTTCACCTGCAGGTTCGGTGGCAGGGGCGGCACATGAAAAAAGATCCCAAAGTCCCAGGGCAGGCTGCGTTTGTCCGGCTCCTTTGTCTCAAGCTGCTGGCTCATGAGATAGGCCGGCGTGCTGAGGGCGACGGGCCTGAGGTTTGGGAAAGAGGCACGCAGCTGCTGGAAGGCAGGGGGAAAGAGATAGGCGATGAACACATCGTTGCCACAGACGGTGAGGGAGAGCTCACCGGCCTTCTGGATCTTAAACGACTTTTCGAGCACATCGACCCGCTCGAAGATGGTCTGGCACTCAGTGTAGACGCTTCGCCCTGCGGCGGTGAGTGTCACCCCTTTCTGACTCCGCTCCAGCAGAACAGCGCTTAGGCTTTCCTCGAGGAGTTTCACGGCCCGAGTGAGGGCCGGTTGGACGACATGCAGAACCTTGGAAGCTTGGGTAAAGCTCCCAGAGCTGGCTACTACATAGAAGTATTTCAGATGATTTAGCTCCATAGCATAATGCTATCATAGCTATCAATAAAATCAATTTTTGCTATAGGAAAATTTACTTTAAGGTCTGCTCCTCGACGTGAGAACCTACAAAGGAGCGTTAATTATGAATCTTTTCATGTACTTTGCGTCCATCTCTTTTCTAGCCCTGGCCTCAGGCCGCAGTCTGGCGGCACCCACACTGCTCGCCTTTGAGAAGTCTCCTATCAATTTCACGCCTGAACGAGTCAGCTGCCAAGTTTGGTTGGATATCTGGCCTTCAGGAATGATCGAATTCGACCTCGGCGCAAAAACTTACTATGCCCTCGACGATGCTACTCAGTGTGATGAAAATCTGCTAGGTGAATTGGATCAGGGCCCGCTTTTGGGCACAAGCTATGTGTGGACTCTGCCCGGGACTGGCGCGGAGTGTGACGCTCTGGTGTGGCACTCAGCGGGAGGTTCTTACTTCTTCATCGAAGGAGAAACCCGCCTTGGAAGCGATGGGGCTTGTACTCAGAACTTTCCCAAGGTCTGGGCTGCTGCTGGTGAGGACTGTGATGCCCTTCTGCATGTGTTCGATGTGTCGAGCTGCAGGTCTTAAGGGCGTTTAGCGAAGGCTCCCGGCCTGGAAGCTCGGACCTCCCCTAGATTTGTGTCCAAGCTCATCTCTTCACTTCAACCGCCGGGTAGTCTTCAACATATGAGTCTCCGAGGGCACCAAAGTAGGTAACCCTACGACCTTGAAAATCTACGTTGTAGCTAACAACTCCAGCAGCCCAAGATGCGTTTAAGAATTCTGGAAAAGTGCTTTCTCCCGCTTGATCAATACGCAACGCACGAATGAGCGCTTCTCGGTCGAACTTCGGTACATCCGCTTTGCCGTTGATTAGAGGAACACCTTGCATGACGACTGGTCCATGCTCTGTCAGAAAAAGGCTTTGGCAAGAAGGGAGAGTCCAAATATTCCGCGTCACCCCAGCGAGTCGCAAAATCTCTGCGAAGTACGGAAATCCGCCAACTTTGGGGCGATTGCTGATTGCAGACTGTAGCGCATCTTCAAGATTCTTGCTAGCTTGACTCAAGGCATCTCCTTAGCGTTTGGCAAGATGTGTAAGTGATAGAACATGAATAGTTTCCGTCACTCCTCAATAATTATTGAACTCAGTCATGACAGTTCGTCGCTAAAACAGCCTGTGATTGGGCTTCAAAAGAGCGCTAGCTTTGGCTTTGGCTGTGAGGGATTGATAACAGACAAAGCGCGCGGTTTCAGTGATCTTTATGAAATGTTCCTCATCGTTGGCAAGTTGGATAGCAATATCGTAGTTCTTGGGAAGGATGATGTAGTCGGCGTTACGTAAGAGCTCTTGCTGCTTTGCTGGCGGCTTCGACTTGATGAAACCATATACGACATGACTTCTGTC
>JBGSTX010000059.1:0-16074 GCA_041736305.1 Oligoflexus sp.
TACGCCTATTTACGATTTTTGATACGATGGCTTCTTTGAATTCTTTGGAATAGGTCGACCGTTTTCCCACTTGTCTGTTCTTGCTCGCCCGCTTTAAGTTAAATCTGAGTTAAGCGACAGGTACCGTGAAACAGGGGGGAATAGCCCAGTCATAAAGTGTAAAAGGATTTTTTTTTCGAAAGGTTTTCGGCTTTTACTAGGCATTTTGACTTAAGAGATGTAAGGGCTCTTTATAGTTTCGGAGGGCAGAAGAATGAGCCTGATGTCTACATCGTTGAATCCCTATGCTGCCCTCGCTTGCATTCTTGAGGAAAGCTCACTCTTAGCCTCGACGCGCCTGCCCCTTGCTAAAGCTTCGCAACGCATTCTGCGGGAGTGTATTTCTGCACCTTCCGATCTTCCTCTCAGCGATCGCGTTGCGAAGAACGGAATCGCTATCTCCTGGCGCGATGGGGCCATGAGTTGGTATGCGGCAGGGCAGCAGACAGCTGGAGCAGCAGCGAGCCAGCTGCTAGATCCTGAAGGAGCGATCGAGGTCGTCTCCGGCGCCATTCGCCCTCGAGGCACCGATACAGTTATCCCTTACGAGTATCTGGAAAAGCTGACGGGAGGTTGGCAGCTCAGAGCTGGTTCCACCCTCAGTAAGAGTCACGGTATACAACGTCGAGGCTGTGATCATCGCCGGGGCGATGTTTTGCTTTATCCGATGACCCTATTGCAAGCACCAGAACTCTGCCTCCTCGCTATCTTGGGTCTAAGCGATGTCGCCGTCACATCGATTCCTCGCGTAGGTTTGATCAGCAAAGGGGGAGAACTTGTGCCTTGGCACACGGACCCACTGCCGCATCAAACGCGTGAGAGTAACAGCTTGGGGGCCGAGATTTGTCTTCGTGCCCACGGTTTTTCAGAAATTGTGCGTTACCATGCTTGTGATGATGAAGCAGATTTCGAGCAGGTTGCGGGTGAAGCGTTCGCCACTTGCGATCTTGTCGTTATCAGCGGTGGCGTCAGCGAAGGCGTGCGGGATACAGTTCCTTATGCCTTACGCAGGCTCGGAGTGCGTGAAATCTTTCATCAAGTAGGACAGGCTCCTGGTAAAGGTTTCTACTTCGGGAAAGCTGGCAATTGTTTAGTTTTTGCTCTACCTGGTCAAGCGATTGCTGCAATGATGAGCCTTCGTCGCTATGTTGTTCCTGCACTTGCAAAGCTTGAAGGACGCTCTTTACCTGGACTGAGCCTCAAGCTTTTAGATAGATCGGAAGCCGATGATCGGCTTGAGCTTATGCTGCCCTGCAGTCTTGAATTCGACCATCACGGCCAGATGCTAGGGCGCATCTGCTCGACGCGACATTCAGCGGATATAGCCTCGCTTCGGGAATCCAGAGGCTTTGTAGCCTTGCTCCCGCGCGAGCAAGCCTACGAGCCTGGCGAGGTGGTTCCCTACTACCCCTGGGCGCCGCTCTAAAATTTTGGATGCTCTTCAGCTAAAGATGTCACTTCATTTTGTAAGCTTGGGGGGTTAAGTCTAGTTCAAGCAGATAGAGAGACCAAGACCGAGATTGGAGTCTGAAGATGGTACAACTGTGGGCACTCATTCTAGTCTTTTGGAGTCAAATTGTGATGGGTCAGGATATGCACTCGCAGATCACGCGCGAAGAAGCCACCGAAGAAGCACTGCGTCTGGTTCTCAGCGATAGCAGTAGCCCGGAGTCGCCTTTAGCCATCGTCCGCGCTTGTTTCGGCGCGAAGGCATTGAGTGATAAAGCTGCGCGCTTGTTACTGAAAGAGCAGCTCGAGAAGAGCAGCACCCGTTTCTCGCTCTATACCGGAACCGAAGAGAATATACCCTCGCCTGAGTTTGGGGAAGACCCTGAGGCGAACTGGATTTTTCTCCTCGAGATACCAAGCTTATCCGATCACTACTTTTGGATCGTCATCAATAAGAAGCGCGAGCGTGCTTCGAGCGTTTACGGTTTCAACTGAAGGGGAAGGGGAAGAGAAGGGAAAAACGCGACCTCATCTCAAACAAGACTTGGCCGCGATTTTAGAATTTTGGCTTTCCGATTCTTGCTCAGGGAGCAGGAGCGGCTTCTGTTCCGTTACCTGTTACCGAAGCTGGATCAGTATTGATGCCGAAGTCGACCACTTCATTTTTACGAATGACGTCGATCAGTTTGACGACCACTTCGTAAGGAGTTTTGGCATCGGCACTGATATTGGCCGCCAGATTAACTCCCGGCTTCTTCTCACGTTCGGCACGGATCCTCGGGGCGATCTGGTCGAAAGCGAGCTCTTCACCATCCATGAAGAGTTTGCCTTGGTTGTTAATAGCGAAATTCAGCGTCTTTTCGTCAGGCTTGATAGGTAGCGCTGACTCAGCTTCAGGTAGCTTCAACTCAATCGCTTTGTTAGCAACCAAGGAAGCGGTAACCATGAAGATAATTAGAAGCACGAGCATAATGTCGACCAGTGGGGTCACATTGATGCCGGAAATCTCTTCTTCGTTGTCAGATATACCAGAAGCCATGCTACGCACTCCTTATTCAGTCTAGATAAAAGAAAAGCCAAAAGCCAAAAGCCTAAAACCAGCGCACATTGAGTTTATGAATTAACGCGCTTACGCGAAGTTTCCGGAAGATAGTCGTCACCAAGTCCAGCCACCAAAGTGTTGATCATCGCCTGAGCGTCAGTCGTGAGAACTTTGATACGGCGTTGGAAGTAGTTGAAGGCGATAACAGCTGGAATCGCAACCATCAGACCGACCGCAGTTGCAACCAAGGCTTCGGAGATACCAGCCATAACCACCTGGGCACCACCAGCAGGGTTGAGTCCAAGATCATGGAAAGCTTTGATAATACCGAGAACGGTACCGAAGAGACCGATAAAGGGAGCGTTGTTGCCCAAAGTCGCGAGGACCACCAGACCGCGGTCGAGGTCTTTGCGCTGACGCATGAGGTAACCGTGCATCGCTTCTTGCATCGAGTTGATGCCGGCTTCACGGTGCGTAACGCCTTCAAGAGCTACTTTAGCTTCAAGGCTGTTAGGGTACTTACCGCAGAGATCTTGAGCCGAAGAAAAATCGCGGACGCGTAGAGTACGGTAAAATTCTTCTATTGTTTCTTGTTTCAAACGAGTCTGGCGCATGAAGTACCAGAAGCGTTCGATGCCGATCGCAATCGACACGACACTGAGGATGATGAGCAGCCAGAGTATCCATTCTGTACCCAACAGAGTCATGTTGAGTAGCTGCTCGACGATGTTGAATCCTTTGTGTTCCATGTTCCGCTCTCCTTAAGCTGTCTCCTGACCTTCACTGATCGTGAGAAGGGTCCAGACGTTTAATAATGCTTACTACCGATCTCAGCCTTGGAAGGCAGAGGAAAAAGTAGAAGAAACCTCAGTTTAACCGGCGAGTTTGAAATCGACCTGAACTTCGCGCCCGACGACTCGAACCGGCTGCCCATTGCTCATGCGTGGAGCGTACTTCCACTTTTTCACAGCTTTACGTGCATCGCGTTCGAACATGTTGCGCGGGCTTGCATCGACGACTTCGACATTCTCCACGCGACCGTCTTCGGCGATATCGAAACGAACGAGAACCCAACCTTCGATACCTTTGAGACGAGCTTCTTCAGGAAACTCAGGATTGACTCGCTCGATGGGTTCGGCATTGGCCGAAACACCGTCGCTGCCATCGGTATTGCTGGTGCCGGTACCGACTATGCCGCCGGTGGGATCGTCACCAAAACTCTGAGGGAGATTGTTGGCCACTTCTTCTTCGGGTGGCGCGGGCTCTTCTTTCGGAGGATCTTTGACGATCGCTCGAGCTGCAGTTTTCTTCTTGGGTTTAGGCTTAGGCTTAGGCTTAGCAATTTCCACAACCTTAGTTTGAGTAATGTTGGGATTGCCATTGGGGTTGGACAGGATGCGGACTTTGGTAACGCTAGCTTTCTCGACTATGGGCTCACGCATGGAGTCTTTCCAATGCATGATCGCCATGCTGGCGAAATGGAGACCAACCGAAAGGACCACGGCTAACCAGGTCATGTTGCGATCGATGCCAACTTTGAGATTTTTGAATCTCGAAAGATGTCCAGGGGACGCAGGAGCGGTGCTTGAATTGGATTCCATTCTGGCCTCAGTTACTGGTCTCAGTCAAAAAGGTAGATTCTGGATAGATTCCAGATATTTCCCCCATCAGCTACCCGTTCTACACGAGCACGCCGACCAACTACACACTTGCTTTCGTATCGATTTATAGTCGTCTACATCAAGTCAGGGTAGGGGTTACCCTTCCAGCCGACTATACACCGAAAGGGATTAAAAGGTTGACTAGAATAAGCGATATCGAGAAATATTGGCTCTTCGTTCGTTCATCTAGCCCAGAGATTTTTTCGATCTCCCTAGGTGATTAAAAGCTATGCTCTTAGGGATTTGAGGGCCTTTATACCTTGCTGAGAATAAAGTGCCAAGTCGAAATTTTGGAGGAAACCCTTCTTGGGCGTCGGTGACAAAGACGAGGAATCGCATAGTAGTCGTTATTTATTCAAGCTTAGTCTGGGCGCGCTCGGCATAGTATTTGGAGACATAGGAACCAGTCCTCTTTATGCACTACGGGAATGTTTTCACGGTCATGCGGGACTCGCGGTCACCCACGATAACATTCTCGGTATACTCTCGCTCGTCGTCTGGGCTCTTATAATTGTCATTTCCCTCAAATACGTTCTCTATGTGATGCGAGCCGACAATCGCGGTGAAGGCGGAGTCTTAGCCCTCATGGCTCTCGCGCATCCCAAGGCTACACCCGATCGCGGAGATCCGCGCAAGTTCCTTATCTTTATCGGTCTTTTCGGAGCGTCCCTCCTCTACGGCGACGGCGTGATCACGCCCGCAATTTCAGTTCTTTCAGCGGTTGAAGGTCTCGAAGTTGCCACGCCATTCTTCAAACCATACGTGGTGCCTATAGCCGTCGTGATACTCGTCCTTCTATTTTTACCCCAACGTTTTGGAACGGACCGGATAGGAAAAGCTTTCGGTCCTATCATCACAGTTTGGTTTCTTACCTTGGCGGTCCTCGGTATTCGCAATATAGTCTATAATCCTCACGTTTTTCAGGCCGTAAACCCCTACTACGCATTTCACTTTTTCATAGCCAACGGTTGGATCGGGTTTCTTGCACTAGGTACGGTATTCCTCGTGGTTACCGGCGGCGAAGCCCTCTACGCTGACATAGGACACTTTGGGCGAAAACCAATCAACTTGGCCTGGTTTTTTGTGGTTTTACCCTGTTTGCTTCTCAATTATTTAGGTCAAGGAGCCTTGTTGCTGCGGGATCCATCTGCCGTTGAGAATCCATTTTTTCGCATGGCCCCCGCTTGGGCGACCTATCCTCTGGTGATTCTCTCGACTATGGCTGCAATAATTGCGTCGCAGGCTTTAATTTCGGGAACATACTCGCTGACGCAGCAAGCGATTCAACTGGGCTATCTACCGCGGCAAAAAATTAAGCATACCTCCAGTCACAAGATTGGTCAAATTTACGTCCCTACCGTCAACCTCATGATGCTCCTCTCTACTGTTGGTCTGGTCCTGCTTTTTCAATCATCGAGTAATTTGGCTGCCGCCTATGGTTTGGCTGTGACGGCTACGATGGTTATTACAACCATCCTGATCTACTTTGTGGCGCGTGATCTCTGGGGCTGGCGCCCCTGGGTTGTGAGCTTGATCACTCTCGGATTCTTCGTCATCGACCTTGGCTTTTTTCTCTCAAACCTGCTTAAACTCCTGCAGGGTGGCTGGATACCCCTCGCTCTCGGGATCGCTATTTTCACCTGCATGACGACCTGGCGAAGAGGTCGATACATTCTTGCCCAACGTCTGAAACAAAAAGCTCTGCCGGTCCAGCTATTCATCGACGAAATCGACCGCCAAGCTGTTCACCGAGTTCCGGGAACGGCAATTTTTATGACGAGTGTCCCTTCGGCAACCCCTCCTTCACTGCTTCATAATCTGAGGCATAATCACGTTCTCCATGAGCAGACGGTTCTTCTCACAGTTGTGACCGAGTCGATACCCTACGTCGCACCTGACGAGCACGTCGAAGTACGTGAGGTCTACACAGGCATCTATGCAGTCCTCATGCGCTACGGCTTTATGGAAATACCGGACGTGCCGAATTCCTTAGGGCGGAGTCTCAATCCCTATTTTGAATTTTCGCCGGAAAAGGTCACCTATTTTCTCGGTCGCGAAACGCTTATCTCAACTGAACGTCCGGGCATGGCTCGCTGGCGTGAGCGCATCTTCGCCTATATGACAAAAAACAGCCAAAAAGCGACAGACTTCTTCCAGCTGCCTGCCGATCAGGTTTTCGAAATCGGTATCGTCGTCGAACTTTGATTTCTTGCTCGGCCAATTTTCACGAATTGGTCCGACGAGCTTCCTTAAAGTATTTATTTTAGGCAAAGTTTTTTCCTTTCTTTAATCCTTCTTAATCTTTCGCCATTATGGTCCCGCAAGCGTCTGCAGCAGGCTTTGTCCAGCGGATACGGGGATAATTATGAACGCCAAAAAGCAAGCGATCGAAATTTTAGAAAATGGTGAGCCAGAGTATGCCTGGGATCTTGTTCATGCGGTGCCAGGCCGAGCACGTTATAGAATTTACGCGCTCCGTCAAAATCAAGATCTGAGCGCCCGACTAGCTCTACGCATGCGACGTGAGAAAAAGGTTCTGAACGCTCAGGTGCGCTGGCAGACGGGTTCTGTCATTATTGAGCACCCGCTTGAATCGACCATTACACCCGAGGACCTGAACCTTTGGTTGAGTGAAAGCGCTGATATGGTCATCTCCAATAGCGCTGATATAGACCAGGAAAAAGTCGAAGAAAGTATTCATGCAGCAGGTGGGAGTGCGAGTTGGGCGCAGCTTGCACGGGACGAGCTGCTGAAAAAATTAGGTGTCGAAGTACTCCAAGGAGTTTTGCCGGGTGAGCTCGAGGAGCGACGGGAGCGCTTTGGATCGAATCAAGTTGAGGAAGTGGAAAGGAGTTCGCGTTGGTTGATTTTTCAACGCCAATTTGCAAACTCACAGACCGGCCTTTTAGCGGGTGCCGCGGGCCTCTCGCTGCTCAGTGGCGGCGTTTTCGATCTCGTCATGATTGGCGGTGTCCTGGTAGCCAACGCCTATATAGGCTATCTCTCTGAGACTCATGCCGAAGAGGTCATTCATTCAATAGGCAAACTTGAGCCAAGCGAAATTCAAGTCATCCGCGCCAGCGAGCGGACTTCAATTCTAGATCATGAATTAGTCGTCGGGGATCTCGTTTATCTCGGTAGCGGCATGGTCCCTGCGGATCTTCGTTTGATCGAAAGCAAAGGACTTATGGTCGACGAATCCCCGCTCACGGGCGAATCGATGCCGGTCTCGAAGCATGCTGGAGCCATAGACGCGAGCCGTTTGCACACGATCAGCGATTTGAGCAATATGGTTTTCCGCGGCAGCATCATCACCTCGGGCCAGGGTCTGGGAATAGTGGTAGCGACAGGTGAAGCCACTAAGATAGGTGAAGTTCGTCGGCTCGTGGCCAATACTCTGCAAAAAGCGTCGACGCTCGACAAAGATCTCGGAGATATTGGTAAGCAGACTATCGTCTTTTCTAGCCTGGTTTGCGGAGGGGTTTTCCTCATCGGCTTGGCGCGTGGTCACCGCTGGCTCGACATTCTCAAAACTTCGATTTCTCTGGCAGTCGCCGCGGTTCCAGAAGGATTGCCTACCATCGGAACTACGACGATGGCGCTCGGAGTCTCAAGCCTCAAGCGGCGGAATGTTCTCGTTCGGCGATTGAACGTCATGGAAACTCTGGGCAGTGTGCAGGTCCTCTGTTTGGATAAGACCGGAACTTTGACTCTCAACGAAATGGTGGCTTCCGAAGGGGCCTTCGGTCTTCAAGCATGGACTGCTGACAAGCTAGTCGCGAAAACCCATAAAAAAGATATGCCGCGGACCACGGAGCAGATTACGGCCCGAACCTGGAGTATGGTCGCTTCACTCTGCAACGACTGCGAATGGCTCGCGGCGGTGAACGGCGATCCAGCTCGGTGGAGCGGATCGGCAACCGAAAAGGCCCTGATCGAGCTCGTCGTTGCGATGGGCAATGACCCTCTCGCACTCAAGACAGCCTTCCCTCGTTTCAAAGTCAGCTACCGAACCGAAGAACGCCAGTACATGGTTACTTACCATAACCGTGCTGGATCGGATAAGAATTTTGCTGCGGTTAAAGGTAGCCCAGAGCAGCTCATTGGCATGTGTGACTGGTACCTCGATCAGGGTGAAGTGAAACATCTCGACGACGAATCGCGGGAAAAAATCGTCAGCCAAAATCAAGCGATGGGTAAGAAGGGGCTGCGAGTCTTAGGTTTTGCTTACCTCGAAGGCGAAGCCATCCGTTCCATCCAGGATGAGAGACTCATCTGGGTAGGACTGGTCGGACTCATGGACCCCATGCGAGAAGGAATGGCTGAGCTCATCGGTCAGTTCCACCGTGCCGGGATCAAGACTATTATGATGACGGGTGATCAGACTTCCACGGCAAAAGCAGTCGGTAAAGCGCTCGGTTTCGGACGAGACGGCCAAAAAATCAAGACTGTTGATGCACGTCGCTTGCAACATCTCAGCCTCAAAGAAATTGGCGAGATCGCTGACGATACCCAAGTCTTCTCACGGGTCAGCCCGACCGACAAGCTGCGCATCGTCCAAGCCCTCCAAGAACGAGGACTCATCGTCGCAATGACAGGCGATGGCATCAACGACAGCCCGGCCCTTAAAGCTGCCCACGTTGGCATCGCTATGGGTTTTCAAGGAACCTCAGCGGCTAGGGAATCAGCTGACATCGTTTTGAAGGATGATAATCTGCAGATCATTTTCCATGCGATCGAACATGGCCGTGCTATCCACAGCAATCTGCGTAAATCGATTAAATACCTTCTCGCCACTAATCTTAGCGAGATTCTCCTGATGCTCGCTTCGGTCGCATCCGGTCGCGCTGCTGCGCTGAACTCCATGCAACTGCTCTGGATCAATCTCTTGAGCGACGTTCTTCCGGGCCTGGCTCTCGCTCTCGATCCACCGGCGCATGATGTGATGTACCACAATCCGCCTGATCCCCAGGCTGAGATACTGCCGCTCGAAACCAAGAAGGCACTTTTCGTCGAAGGTAGTCTCATCGCAGCTACAGCTTTCTTCGCTCATCGGCGTGAATATGATCGGGGAGATGTAGGCAGTGCCGGAACAGTAGCTTTTGTTACGCTTACCACGTCGCAGATTTTGCATACTCTTTCCGCTTCGGCCGACCAAAACGGAATCATCCGTGGAGGCTGGCCGAAGAATAAGAGATTGTACGGAGCAATGAGTTTGGCGGGTGGGACTTTGGCTCTAGGTACTCTTTCGCCATGGTTCCGTCAGTTGCTAGGAACTTCGCCTCTCAATCGAAAACAGTGGTTCGATGCCCTGCTTCAGGGTATATCGCCTCTTGTATTCAATGAAGCTCTTAGCTATTTTTCAGGTCGTGAACTGCGAACTCAGTAGCTCGTAAGAAAGGCAAGATGTCATGTTCAAATCTTCCCGTTTTAGCTCAGGATTTCTACTAGGTTTTGGTGCAGGATTCGTATCCCGCGATTTGATGTCGACAAATAACAGCATGATGCGTCCTGTGGTTAAGGGATTTATCCGAGCTGGGACCACTCTTATTGAAAAAAGTAGAGAATCGGTTGCTCACATGTTCGAGACTCTCGAAGATTTGCTGGCCGAAGTAAGGTCTGAGAAAGAGAAGCCGACCGCCCCCGCTGAGCCAGTCGTGGCTCAAGCAAAGACGCACGTAAAAGTTAACGTCAGCAAAACTTCTTAAGGGGCTTCTCCAATGTCTTACACCGCGAGAGTTGTCCATAGGACACCAGGTCGCCTTCGCCTGCAAATGGAAGGGAGCGATCTCACAGATACGGCGCTTCGGGAGACCATGGTTCAGCTGCAAAGCTATTCTATGTCTCAGCGAGTCAAAGGTAATCTCTTGACTCGCACGATCGTACTAGAGAGTGATAGTGATGGTTCGTTAGAGAAAGTCCTGGATCAGGCAAGTGAAGCTGGTGTTTTGGAAATAGGGCCGCAGATGCCACTCGCACAGGAAGCCCGGACTCCTTCTATCCGCGATCTCGTCATCTCATTTCGTGAAAAATGCGACAGCTTTCTGAAAGAAGTTAGTGGCAATTCTCTCGATCTGAAGTCGGCCACAGCGTGGACGCTGGCGGGTTTAGGGGTCAAGCAGAGTCTATCAGGGAAGTTTCTGCCAGCGGGCATGACGCTGGTGATTTATGCTATGGGCATGCTTCAATTAGATGAGATGGATAAGATTAAAAAAGAGCAAGCTGAAGCCTGATTTTTTTTATACCGATTTAGTCCCCTATGGCTTATAATAAGTATAAGCCAACAAACGGGGAATAAATTGGACTGCTTTATCCATCAGAGCTATGGTCGAGTTCGCATCCGTGTGCCAGCACTTAAAGATGCAACTCAGCGGACCCAAGCGCTTATGAAAGCGCTGAGTGATTTGAAGGGCGTTCGGAAAATAACGATTAGCGAAATCACAGGCAGCGTCGTCATCCACTATGATCCCTCGCGACAACAGGTAGCCTCGATACTGAAAATATTTCATTCCCAGCGGCTTCTGATGAATGTCGTCGGGTTTCCACGGAGTTCGCATCTCTTTCCACTGAGTAAACCTCAGGCGAGACCGCTCCAGCAAGGCGAGGAAAAAGCGCAGAATCAGCCACTCCCCATGGATGCCTGGCTAAGCGCTGCCGTCCAGCAAGCAGGAAGAGTCATATTTATGAACCTCGTTGAAGCAGCCTTTCAAAAGACGGGTCGCTTGCTCCTCCGACGGATGTTCAGCTAAGGCCAAGCGGCTTAGGTTCAGGCTCTGAATTATCCCTTCCAACAATGGCACTGACAAGATAGAGGGGGCGATCTCGAACTTCGTCGTAGACGCGGGCGAGATACTCCCCTAAGACCCCCAGCATCAGCATATGCATGCCGCCAATAAATGTGATAATAACGAAAAGTGAAGTCCATCCCCACACGAAAGAGCCGACATGGCCGAGCCGTGCAATGATCGCTGCTATTCCGAGTAGCAAAGAGCCCACAGCCATCAGCAGACCCATTCCCATGCAAAGTCGGAGCGGCAAATTTGAAAAGCTGACGATAGCATCGAAAGCTAGCTTAAGCATTTTTAAGAAAGGGTATTTGGTTTCGCCGGCGAAGCGTGCTTCGCGATCGTAGTAGACTTCGGTCTGTTTGAAACCTAGCCACGAAAAAAGACCACGGATATATCGATTTCTCTCGCGCAGACGTCGAAAGGCGCGCAGTACTTTGCGATCGATAAGACGGAAATCTGCAGAATTTACTGGAGCCCGGATGTCAGCGAAGCGGCTTAGAATATGGTAAAAGCTGAGAGCCGTATACTTTTTGAAGGCAGTATCGACTTCGCGACTCCGTCGCACAGCATAGATCAGCTCGTATCCTTCGCGCCACTTCTGAGCCATTTCCACGATCACTTCGGGAGGATCCTGAAGGTCGGCATCCATAGTGATAGTCGCCTGGCCTCTCGCATAATCGCAACCCGCCGTCAGAGCCATCTGGTGGCCGAAGTTTCTTGAGAGGCGCAGGGCCTGGAAACGCCCGTCGCGGCGACAGAGATCTTCCATCAGCTCAAAGCTGCGATCCCGGCTACCATCGTCCACGAGTATGACTTCAGCAGCTGCATCGAGCTTTTCCATGACCCCGTGAAGGCGCCGATAAAGCTCCTCAAGTCCGCTCTCTTCGTTATAGACAGGAACTACAATGGAATAGACAGGAGACGAGCCCTTGGGCAATGACTGCATTCTGAACTCACATCATTTGACAGGTCATCAGTTATTTTCTAGACTCTCGGCTCCTCTTGACCAGACTGGGAGACCTTCGTGCGCAAGCAACTTGGATCTTGGATACCCTATCTCGCCGTGGCTGCGTTGCTTGTGTATTTTATGACACAGAGCGTCTTGATGCTGCAGAGCTTTGAGGGATGGTATACACGCCCGCCGCTCTGGGATCAAGCTTCGCACGTATTGGATGCAATACATTTTTCGCAAGCTTTTCGGACGTTTAGTCTACAAAAATTCTTCGTGCAGCTGCATAATAGCTCGATGTGGCCTCCGGTAATACCCCTTTTACAGGCGCCTTTTCTCCTTATCTTCGGTGAATCTTTTATCAACGTGCGCAATTGGATAGCTTGGAGTTCGATTCCAGCCGTCTTGATGGTGGCCGCAGTAGGCTGGCGATCGCATCGACGTTTTGGACTTTTCGTTGGAGCCTGGGCTGCAGCTCTGATCGCGGTGAGTCCTATGTTTCTCGAGTTCTGCCTGCAGGAGATGATGGAAGTTCCGGGGATTATGCTCAGCATGCTTACCCTCTACTTTTATCTGAGCTTCCTGCAGTCGAATAAGCCTCAGCATTGGCGGGCGACTTGTCTTTCAGGGATCGTCTTGTTTTTTGCTAAATTCAACTATGCGGTCGCCGTGATGCTACCTATCGTCGTCTGCGAGTTTTGCCGGCTGGCAAGTTTCCGCTGGCAGATATTTAGTGCGGTCTGGGCCTTTGTGCGCGATACGCGCTGGCGCTCGTCTTTTACGATTTTTGTGTTGGCCTATGTGCTCTTTCTCTTCGGAGTTCACCTCAGTGGAGGGCTACATTTCAAGCTCTTTGGCCGAAACGTAACTCTGGTACGAGCCTTTGGGAATCCGGTCTATATCCTCCTCATCATCCTCTTGGTCAGAAATCTTATCGTCAATCGGCCACTGATTAAGTACTACGCCCAGAGCATTTGGCAAGCAGATGAACCGGTGCGTTCGCTGCTTCGCTTCGTCTTTCTTCCGGCGGCTGCTTGGATGCTTTACCCGCCTTTTTTCTCGACCTTCTTTATTTTTATCTTTAGCGAGAAAACGCGCCATTCTTCATTTTTCTCGATGGAGACTCTGACGTTTTATCCAGGAGCTTGGTTAGAAGTCTATGCACCGCATCCCCTCATCGGGGTATTCACCCTAGGCAGTCTGTTTGTTTTGGCCTATTTTTGGCGCAAGCTGCCTCTCGCCACTCGATTTTTATTGGGGATGACGCTCTTCAATCTCTTTCTGACGATTACCCACCCTAACTACCAGACCCGCTATTTGCTCACGACAGCGCCGCTCATCTTCCTAGTCTCCGGCTTGGCCATTGCCCATGGGCTGGAGTTCTTGCTGCTAAGGTCCTCCTCACGCGTTGATGCCTATCTTCTGCGGCTGGCACCCCTCCTTACTTTAGCTATTTTCATAGGTTTTCCTCCGCCGCGGGGCTATCTCTTGGACGTCTTCAATAAGTTTTCGCATGAGACGGCGATGGAGGCGGTCTTTGCCGCTGTTTGCCAAGAGGCTGCAAAAGTTGAACGGAATACTTTCGTAGGATTTTCGACTTTTGTAGCACCAGCTAGCATTGCCCTCCGTTGCTATCAGGATATTCCGGAAATGCGCCGTTCGCAGATGCCTACGGCCATAATAAGTCACGGGTTTCACGGAGAAAAATCGGCCAAAGCTATATTGGAAAGCCGGCGGATTGAACAGTATTTCGTGGTGGATTATAGTGGCTATCCGATCCAAGTAGGGAGGGAACAGGAACCCCACCTCATAGGACCTATGCGGGAATTGCTGCCCCAGAACCCCGATTATGAGAGCTTTGAGCTTTTGGATCAAAGTCCGACAGGGCTTAAAATCACTGTATATCGCTTGAAATCACTGGGTCTTGTCTCGGTAGGAGCTGCAAATGTTGGCGGAGTGTCGCTTTAGACGGCAGTAAAACTTGACGCGACAGCGGAAGTGGCTTAGAACGGCTTAGGCCTAAAGGCGTCTCTTTGGCTGTTGTTGGTCTTAGTTGCTGTGGAATGGGACTCGCTGATGTTGCCAATTAACCCGATGAAATTCTTGCCTGTATTTCTTATGACAGCGCTTTGCACCGGTTCAGGTGCGTGCTCTTCAAAAAAGCAGCCCGCAGCCCCGACCTACGCCGAACCTCCACGAATCTTCGATAAAGATTTACAACCCTTCCTCGATCGCTATGTGATGGAAGCGGAGGCGCGCGGCGTTCCCGTTGATAAAGTTGCGATGAAAGAGTTGCGGCAGCTTGTCTGGTCGAGTGAGATTCCACAGGGATTCAGCAAGACCAGCATCAATCTCGGGCGCTGCACAAAGCTTAATAATACCAATGCCGATCCGCGGCTTCGCTATCGAATCATTCAGATTACCAAACCCAACGCACTGAAGATGGCCGGGCCCATCATGCTCGACGATGTTACCTTACGCTCGGTCGTGTATCATGAGCTTGGCCATTGTCTTCATAATTTTGAAGGTCACCGACCCGCGGGAGACGATGCGATCATGAGCACAGGTCTGCCTGCGACCCGCGCGACTCGGATGGACGAGCTGGTTGAAGAACATTTCATGCTTATGTCAAAAAAATCGACCGAGAATCTTAAGCCGTTCTGAGAGGAAGTCGGTAGAGCCTGAGAATCTCAGCCTACCGACCTTCGAGTATCCCTACTTCACGTCAAATCTCTGCGGAAATGCCTCACGATAATCCTGAGAAGCCAGTTGAATCACCTTTAAAGCCTCGGCTCTATTGTAGACTGCCGGGATCAGCGTTTTCCGTTCGCCATCACCTGGCAGGTCCTTGTAGGTAAGGAAGTAGTGCTTCATCCGCGCCAGGATTTTGGGGGGGCATTCGTCGAGATCATTGAGGTCCCCGTAGATCGGGTCGTCCTTAAGAACGGCTATGATCTTATCGTCTACTTCACCCCGGTCGATCATCAAGAGGCCGCCGATCGGTTTGGCCTGCAGTAAAAGGTCGCCGTGAGTAATCGGACGCTCGGTCAGAACGCAAATATCCAATGGGTCCATATCTCCCAGCAAATTCTTCATGCCCGTCTTTTCTGCGGCTAGGGTAGCTACCCGCTGACTGCAGTAAGTCTGCGGCACGAAGCCATAGAGGGAGGGGATAATATTCGAAAATTTTTGCGGTCGATCGATGCTGAGATATCCTGAATCCTTGTCGAGTTCGTACTTAACGGTGTCCGTTTGGACGATCTCGATATAGACATTCAGGTAGGAAGCGTCCTTTCCTTGCATGGATATGCCGTGCCAAGGATGAGGTCTAAAGTTCTGCTTCAAGTAGCTCAGCAGGTCAGTAAAGTCGTTCATATTAACTGGGACTCCTCCATAGGACGCAAAGGGGAGAAAAGGACTTAACGAGGCTGTGCCTTCAGCCAAGCTAGAAATAGCACACCATCGGGACTGTCCTTCCACTCCGGCTGTCCGTAGGGCATATAACCCGAACTTACCGCAGCTTCAACCTGATCCCGCTGAAGAATTATTTCTTCTGCTGTTTCGAGACTGACTCCGCCCGAAGCGTAGCCTGAATTGTGGCAAGGCGTGCAATTGCTTTCGACTATAGGAGCAACGTCTGCGTAGCTTGGAGGCGGATTTTCTTCGCTGCTTTCTCCACCCAACACGCGAGCGTACCCTATTCCAGACAGGCCTAGACCAAGAAGTAGCAAAGCAGGGGAATGATTACGAAGTCTTATGTTCATGATGGTCCTCCCATTTTGAACTATCATGGTAAGCCTTGAAGCCGCTGTCAAGTCACGGCTCCTCAAGACTTCTTCAGGAAGGAAGGCATTAGATCAGTCGAGCTCTCGGATCTGTGGCTGTTGCTCGCGGATATGGGTGTTCATTGCGGTCTTGCAGGCTGCACTCAGTTTCTCCTTCCCACTCATGAGACAGGTCTGCTGAGCTTTCAAGAGACGTTTTTCGGCCTCGAGACTAGGACAGAGCTCGTGTAGTTCGCTCTTGCAGCTGTTTTGTACATTTTGAAAACTCTGGTGAAACTTGTCCCAGGCGGCAGCATTCTTCTTGAGAAACTCCCGGCAGTCGGCGTCTTTTACCTGCTCGGCATTGAAATGCAGACAAGTC
>JBGSTX010000068.1:0-15145 GCA_041736305.1 Oligoflexus sp.
TCAGGCGCTCACGGCTGCTCATTGTTTGGGGGATCCAGCACAAGCTGATGTGCCGCTGTTTATTATGCATCCCGAATTGGCCGGAGACGGAGGCGCTCCCAAAGTTCGCGCAGTCGCGCAGGCTGTGCGGGCCCATGTTCACCCTCAATATGAGCCGGCCAGAACAGATGAGTTGAGTTCCTTCGATCTGGCGGTACTGGATTTCCCGACGGGCACGGCTCCATCGAGCCTCAATCTAGGCACTGCCAGCCCCCCTCTTAATTCCAAAGTCACTCTCGTCGGCTATGGAACCCACGAGGCCCTCAGCGGAGGAAGCCAGAGCGCGCGGAG
This sequence comes from Oligoflexus sp., assembly GCA_041736305.1. Taxonomy (GTDB): domain Bacteria; phylum Bdellovibrionota_B; class Oligoflexia; order Oligoflexales; family Oligoflexaceae; genus Oligoflexus. The sequence goes on from JBGSTX010000068.1 coordinate 331, forward strand.
GCCGAGCAACAAACGCTATGGCAGCAATACAGTTCGCAGCTGCAAGCAGGGCTTTCTGAGTCTCACAGGCCTGACCCAAGGCAGAGATTCGCTGCCGCAAGGTCAGCAGGTTGCAACGGCATCAGGCGATTCGGGGAGTCCCTGGCTCCACGATGGCCAACTGGTGAGTGTAACGATAGGCTCGAAAATTCAGCGACTCGCTCAGGGTAAGGAACTAAACCTAACTTACGCAGTTGACCTCCACAGTCCCAGCAGCAAGGATTTTCTTAACAATACGATCGATTGATCAAGCCCCGCGTGCGGGCTCGTCAGAGCCCGCTCCAGCCCTTCTAACGCTAATTAGCCGTAGCCAGCCGACTTCCGACAATCTATACGGTCAAAGGACCCATCACGAGGTAGGTGATTTGTCCCTCTTGAAGGTGAAGGAGGCTTTTTGGCAATGAGATCTTGGTCACGCGTCGCGCTCCACTGTCTGAGTGTCCTCGTCATCTTTCAGCTTCTTCGCCTGCTATTCTGGTGGCAAAACCAGCTCCAGTTTCCCTTGGACGCAGACTCGCCTCTCCTGGGCATTTGGCTAGAGGGTCTTCGCTATGACCTCTCAACGATCGCCCTCTGCAATGCTCTGCCCTATCTCTGCTATCTCGCGCCGCTGCCGATGAGTTTTCGCGTTTGGCAAAGTCGTCTGGCTATCCTGCTGACTAGCGTCGTCAACAGTCTTGCGCTCGGTCTCAACCTCGGCGACATCGAGTACTATAAGTTTACCGGCAAACGTCTGACGCGCGACTCTCTCGCTATCGCCCAGGACATTGAAGAACAGGCGGGAAGTATCTTCAGCTACTACTGGCACTATAGCCTTATCCTCGTTCTGCTCTGCGTGCTTTCGTACTGGCTGGCCCGCAAATTCTTTGCCGTGACTCAGCGCGTAAAGGGCGAGGCTGTCTGGCAGCGGACTCTGAGCTCCGTCCTTACTCTAGCGCTGATAATTCTATGCGCTCGCGGAGGTTTGCAGCTGAAGCCGCTGATTCCCGCCCAGGCGATGGCCCTAGGGCGGCCCGGGACTCTGGCGCTCAACAGCGCCTTCACTCTCCTGCGCTCCTCGGGGAAAAGCAGTCTAACGAAAGTTAAATTTTTTACCGAAGCCGATCTCAAAGAGCAGCTGCCCAAGCCGCTTCCTCCCGCTCCTTACGCGGCAGGAGTGCGACCGAAAAACGTCGTTTTGGTCATACTGGAGAGCTTTGCCAAAGAATATGTTGAAGCGTCGCCTGGACGCCCATCCTATGCACCCTTCCTCAATAGCCTGCTGCAGAAAGGTAGCAGCTTTCCTCTAGCTTTTGCCAACGGTCGCCGATCGATCGATGCTTTGCCAGCAATTCTTGCCTCGATTCCGGCCTGGATGGACGCATCCTTCATCACTTCGCCCTATCAGACCAACCACGTTCTGGGTTTCGCAGAAGTTCTCAACCAAGGGGGATGGAAGACGAGTTTCTATCACGGCGGGAAAAACGGCACCATGTTCTTCGACATCATGGCAAGGCAGTTCGGCTTTCAACGCTACCTCGGCGCGAGTGAGTATCCGCATGCTGCCGATTCCGATGGTCAGTGGGGCATTTTTGACGAGCCTTTTCTGCAGTGGGTTCTTAAAGACCTGGATAAACAGGAAGGGCCTTTTATTGGCACCGTCTTCACGCTCACTTCTCATCATCCTTACCGGATTCCACCTGCCTACGAGGGTCGTTTCCCAAAAGGCACTCTCGAAATTCATGAAAGCATCGCTTACGCCGACTATGCTCTTCAGCGATTTTATGAGGAGGCCCAGAAAAAACCCTGGTTTCCTGATACTCTCTTTATCTTCACCGCCGATCACACTTCAAAATCTGATAATCCGCTTTATGAGAACGCCAGCGGTCACTTTGCTGTCCCTTTGCTCTTTATTCAAAACGATAGACCGCTTCCCCTCTTGGGTCTCGAAAGCCCCGCTCAGCATACCGATATCGGTCCGACCGTGCTCGACATCCTGGGCATTGAGCCTCGTGCACACTCCCCTTTTGGGACTAGTCTCCTGCGCAAGCCATCGCGCCCGGGAGTTGTGCTGCTGGAAGGGGGGACTTATCATCTCATCACTCCGAGCGAGGTCTGGCAGTGGGCGCCGGAGCTAAGAGCTCAACGCTTTGCCTGGAAGCAAAACCCTGCGCTGCAAAGCCCGCTGCCCTTGCCGGATGCATATGAGCTCACCCCCGAGATGCTTTTTCTAAAAGCTCAGCTGCAGGCCTTTAACAATGGGATGGTCGACGATCATTTGATCTGGTAAAAAATCCAGAGAAGCTTTTGACTCGCATGGGAGGTAAAAATGCTTGGTGCCGTACGCGCTTTATCTTGGTCTCGAGACGCCGAATTTAAGATCCGCTCTTGGGTCGATCAGGGTCTGAGCCCGAACTGGTCGCCTTCCACTGCTTTCGGGTCGGCGCTAGCCGAGCCACTCCAGAGTCTGAATTTCGACAAAAGTGGGCTGCTGCTGCGCTGGGAAGAACGTCGCTTCAAGGCCAGCGCAAGAGTGGGCGAGGTAATCTATAAATCTCTGTCTCATATGGCTAGAAGGTGGTTGAAGGCGAAAGTTCATGAAGTTGAAATAAGTGGTGGCAAAGTCCGCTACTGGAAGACTTCCATGGGCCGTCCGGAGACTATACTCTTCTTTCATGGCTTCGGCGACAGCATGGACGGCGTCTATCCTCTCGCCCATCGCATGGTCGATAAGTTCGACTGGATCGTACCTGATCTTCCTGGTTTTGGGCAGAGCTTCAAACGCAACGATCTTCCCCATAATCACGACGCCTATCGCATTTGGTTGGGCGAGTTGGTCGATGCGGCGAAAATGGGACCCGTGCACGTGGTCGGCAATTCTCTTGGCGGCGCCTTCAGCATCATGCTGGCTCAGGAGAGACCCGATCTGGTCAAGTCGCTGACGCTTTTGAACACCGCGGCTGTCACCGACTTCAAAGCGATTTCACTCTACGACGAGCTCTTGGCCGGAAAGATCCTCTTCCAGATCAAAACGCGAACCGATTTCGATGCGTTCTGGGCTCGGATCTTTGAGAAAGGCCCCTACCTGCCTCCTCTCATTCGGGACTATTTTTTGCTGGAGTTCCAGAACAATCACGAATGGTATGGATATCTCGTCAAGCAGATCTTCAACGAGGTCACGCATCGTCGTGATCCTCGCTACAAAGATCTCTTTTTGAATCAGTATCTGCCGAAGCTGAAAGTACCGTCGCTCATTATCTGGGGGGCAGAGGACCGACTCTTTCCCCAGGCTTTTGGTGAGCGAGCTCACAAGCTGCTGCGCAACAGTCGCTTCGTCGTTCTCGATGGCATCGGCCATGCGCCGCAGGTAGAGGCGCCGGCCTTGGTGGCCAAACACCTCAATGAATTTATTGCCAGCCTCAAGGCCTGAGTCTCACCAGGTTCCTGTGTTCGGCATCGAGATCCAGGGTTCGGCCGGAGGCAAGCTCGGGCCCTTTTGCAAAAGTTCGATCGAGATATCATCGGGAGAGCGAACGAAAGCCATACGCCCATCGCGCGGTGGTCGGCTGATCGTCACTCCACCTGATCGCAGGCGCTCGCAGGACTCGTAGATATTTTCGACTTCGAAGGCGAGGTGACCGAAGTTTCGTGCCGTCCCGTAGGTCTCCGGTACGTCCCAGTTATAGGTGAGCTCAAGCTCTGGCTCACCGGGGGCCGTGGCGAGATAGATCAGAGAGAAACGCCCTGCTTCATTGTCGTAACGGCGTGTCTCAACCATCCCCAACAGTTTTTCATAGAATTCTAAAGACTTTTTGACGTCGCGAACGCGTACCATACTGTGCAGATATTTCATTATTTTTGTCTCCTGGCTGACTCTAGCTGGGCTAGGGGGAGTCCAACCCGGGCGAAGCTAGCACAGGCCTTGGATTCGAGGCAAAAACAAATCTACTTATTTGGTGGCAGGAGTGCAGGGCGATGTCCCTGCTTTTTGCACCAGCGAAGCACCATGCTGGTCTGCTCGGCTTTGCCGTCCCAGGAGAGCGAGCGGCGCGCAAACGCTTGCCCTGCTTCTGACAGTCTCTTCAGTTCCTTGCGATCTCCATCCAAACTCTCGAGTATTTTCGTAATATGCTGCTCACTGCTTTTCTCATCGCTGAGAGGAACTTTGAAGCCGATTGCACTGTGAACGATGTCGCCCGGTCCCCCGTAATCGGAGACGATAGGTACTGCACCGCAAGCCAGGGCCTCAAAAACCACTCCGCCCCCAAACTCACGTATGCTCGGAAAAACCAGAACATCGGCAGCTGCTACTCGCTCGATCGCCTCGCTGTGCGAGAGACTGCCGGTAAACGTCACCGCCTCGTTGATACCTAGCTCGCGGCACAAGCGCTCAAGATACGCTCGCTCAGGACCATCACCCACGATCGTAAAGCGAGCTCGTTGCTTGAGGATGAGGGGGGCGGAGGCTTTGAGTGCTAAATCGCAGGCTTTATAAGGTACCAATCGACCGATGAAAAGCAGTTCGAGCGGATCATGATTTTCCGCTGATTCGGCTTTGCTGCGAATCATATCTTCCCGAATACCGTTCTCAGGAATAAAAAACAGTTTGTGCGCATACTGCCGATATTCAGCATAGGTCTGGGAAGACCCGACGATGATAGCGCTAGCATAGCGGAAAGTGGCTCGGGAAAAAGGCAGAAAGCGATAGAGAAAACGCAGGTTCGATATCCACTCGCGCTGGCGCTCGGCCTGGGCAAAGCCCTTAGGCCAGGGCAGACCACCATTGATAGGCCCGATCACAAAAGGTAATGGACCGCGCCGCAGACAATAGGCCATAACACTGGTGAGAACGGGAGCAACCGGCGTAACGCGGAGGCAGATATCAAAGTCTCCGGCCCGAATCCGCTGCCTCATGAGACTCCAGGTTTTCCATTCGAAGGCCCAGTAGAAGGGTATGCGCACGGCCGTCAGGGCCTGACTCCCGTAATCGTATTTGAAGACGACCCGCATCAACCAGGCAAAGAGACTATCGATGCGTCCTAATTCGATACCAACGATTTCTTTGTAATCGCTGCAATGACGAGCGATGGCTTCACAATTCTCGGCATGGGTGACGAGAGTGACCTCATGCAAACGAGCGAGCGCAGCGCAATGTTGATAGCCGACTAAGGGTACGCTCACCCACTCCGGATTATTTTGCTCGGCTAGGAGCAGGATTCGCAATGGCTTCATCGGGCCGATCCCCCTTGCTGCTCCGGTCGGCTGATATTCTCGTAGAGCTGACGGGCAAAGCCCAGAGCCGAAAAACTCTTTTCGGCTTTGATGCGTGCCTTCTGACCCATGCGCAGGCGGAGCTCGGGATCTTCCGCTAGTTCGATGAAAGCTTTTGCAAAGCCATCGATATCTTCCTGCGCAATAAGATAGCCATCCTGCTGCGGCTCTATCAATTCGGGCGTGCCTCCGATAATCGATGAAATCGCCGGTAAAGCGCAGGCCATCGCTTCCATAACGGAGACCGGAGCTGCTTCGCCAAGTCCGACGCTCGAGAGCACAAAAGCATCAGCTCCCTGTAGATAGGCCATGACCTCAGTCTCTCCCGCTGTCCCGACCAACTCGACCGCGGCTTCCAGCCCGAGTCTGCGAACTTCAGCCTCAATGTTCGCGCGCTCTTCGCCTTCACCGACGATCGTATAGCTCATATTGTGTCCGGCCTGGATGGCCTTCTTCAAAGCTCCGAGCGCATAGATGTGACCTTTGCATGCTGCGAGGCGGGCGACCGTAATGAGGCGAAGCTGACCTTTCTCCCCAAGTCCCTTTGGCAAAGGTCTGAAGCGCTGCGTATCGACTCCCATGCGGATCACAGGTAGACGAGTGAGAGGTAGGCCGCAGTATTCTTCGACCTGCTTTTGCAAAGCATAGGTGACGACGGCGACGAAGCGGGCTTCGGCAAATTTCGCGCGATGACCTGTCCCGTATACCGGCAGATCACCATGCAGGGTGAGACTGAAAGGGAGCTGACCGCTGAGCGAAGCGAGAGCCAGCAGATGAGCTACGTCAGCGCAGCTATGTCCGTGAACATGATCGAGGCCTGTCTCGGCCGCGTAAAGCAGAAGCTCCATAGCGCAGAGTGCGAGACCGAGGAGGCGCAAGCGCTGCTTCAGAGTCGTGTTTTCGACTCGCATAATATACATCAGCATGCGTAGGATCAGCAAAGGGCGCAGGGCGAGGCCCAAGAGAGTCGGCACGATGCGGGGAGGAAAGAGGTAACGAGTTCGTCTCTGCGCATCGGCGGCAAAAGCATGGCGACTAGCTTGCGCGGGACGGCGCGTGGAAAGGAGGACGACTTCGGCCCCGAGACTGCGCAAAGCCTCGATTTCTCGCCAGAAGAAAACGTGGGTCTGGGCAGGAAATTCGGGAACCAGATATCCGATCCGCATCGCTTCTCGCTCCCTATGTCTCATCCTTGTTCTCCGCTTCCGCTACGTTCGCGCCTGAGTTAGGGGCATTTCGCGACAGGACTTGTTAAATATCAAAGCCAATGCCGGCCTGTGCTTCGGTATTTTTGGACTCAATGAGAAGATTGAGCGCGAGATAGCCGTAGAAGGCTGGCTTGCCGAAAAACAATCCACCGCCGACGAAGGGCCCACCCAGACCAACGCCACCGTCGGTGTCGTCACCGACTTCAACCCCCGTACTGGCCCCCATGCCCAGCTGTAGATAGGGAGCGATGCCGCCGGTGGAAAAGCGGTACTTGAAATTTATATCGCCCGCAGCTGCGACCCCGACTTTATCGTCGTCTGTGTCGACTTCGTCCTTATCGTCATCAGCTTCAGCATTGGCATCGAGCCAGCCGATTCCCACCTCAAAATTCCACTGGCTCCCCCAGTAGAGGAAGTTGACACCAAACTTACTGTTCATGGGGTTGTGGTAGCCGAGATTCAGTGTCCAGTTAGCCTCTGCCACTGAGCTCATAAAGAGAGCTGGCCATGCGCATAAGGTGAGTGATAAAAGCCAAAGCTGTCTGGGGGCGGGAAAGCTCATAAAGCCTCCTCTGCTGCTAAAAAGTAATGTTTTCAACGGGTCGATGCATAAAAGCCTAATGCCTGCGGCACGATTTTGCAAACTCTATCGCCACGAAAAACACGATTTGCATGCTTAAGCCGATTTCTGCCATTGATCGACTATTCGTTGGCCTTAGCCTCTAATTTCAGGGGGTTTTATCCCGTCTCAAGAAAGTCTCTCAAGCTTTTATCGGACCTGCCGATAAGTTAGTAGGTTTTCTGCAGGTTTGAGGTGGTGAAAGTGATCAGTTTTTTGTCACCTCTCCAATGAGTCAAAAAGCAACACAAGGGAGCTAGCATAGATGAGCACAAACTTTCGAGGGAAATGGGTGAAATCCCAGCTGCAGTTGTTAGCTCTTGGCTTATTAGCTTTTTCGTGTGCTGACAGCGAATTCTCTGCCGAATCAGCCAGGATTCAGTCGGCCGATGCTACTTCCATTCAAGAAATACCGGGACGGCCTTTAGTCGCCTCAGATGGTTCCTTGCCTGCAGCGGTCAGCAAGAAGCCAGATAGCCTCTCGATGAATTTTCCAGCCTCGCTTATCAAAGATGAATCTTATAAGTTCACTCTCGATACCAAAGGTGTGTCGACAGAGTTTACACTGAGTGATATTAATAAAGATCTACGCGACGAACGCTCGCAGATAACCCGGACATCGCTGACACAGACTGCCAAGCAGGGAACTCCCGGCGTAGCTAAGCAAGATGTCTTCGATCAAACGGCTAAGAAGGGCCTACTCGACCTATTGGTCGTAATCGACAACTCAGGTTCAATGTCTCAGGAACAGGCCAATCTTGGTGCTCGACTCGCTAATCTCCTTTCAGCTGTCTCTAACAGTGACTGGCAAATCGCTGTCACTACGACTTCGCCTAACGCCAACGGCAGCTGTGCTATTAAACTTATTAAATCTAATGAGGCGAATGCTGCGACTAAATTCGCAGAAGCTGTCAATGCTGGAACTTCAGGCGACGGCAACGAGCAAGGCATCCGTCAGGCCCGTATCGGACTAGAATGCACGACTACCCCTTGGGTTCGAGCCAATTCATCAGTGGCCGTTCTTATCGTCTCGGATGAAGATAACTGCAGCGATGGTCAAGGCTGTGCAGGTCAACTTTGGGCCAGTAATAACTACTTGACCGACTATGTGGAAATTACCTTAGGCCGTAAAGTTGGCCAAAATGCAGGCTACTACGGAATTTTTTCGCCACCAGAAGCGCCCTGCAACACGGCAGGTTCTAACGCACCTCTTTATAAGGCTTTAGTTCAGCGTGGGGCCGCAGCTGGCTCTCTGAATTACGGAAACATTTGCGACGCGAGTTATGGGACTACCCTCAATCGCATTTCGGGTAATATCTCGGCGATCCTTAGCAGCCAGTTCTCATTGAGCAACTCTCCAGAAAATACCCCAGTTGTTAAAATACAGGCCAAAGACGGCACGGTAAGGACAGCCGTCGCCGGCGTCGACTATACATTGAACGACAAAACGCTGACTTTCCTTGCTGGCAAAGCACCAGCTTCCGACTCCAAAGTTCTAGTCGATTATCGAATCGGTGTTAAGCCTCTCTTCAGTTCTGTCGCTCTTGCTAATCCGCCAGCACCCGAAACCCTTGTGGTCAAGGTCAACGGCGCAACCCTGGGAGCGGGTGATTATACGCTGACGGGCCAAACGCTCACTTTCAACACACAGCCTGCGGCCTTGGCCGATATCGTCATCGACTATCGTATCAACACTCCACTGATCAATCGTTTCCTTCTAGCCAGGGTACCACTGCCAAATACCCTTTCTGTAATGGTTAACGGAGCTGCAAGCAATGCCTTTGCCTACGATGCGGCTAGGAACGAAATTGTCTTCGCCAATGCACCTCTCGATAACGCGAAGATCGACTTCCGCTTTACCTACAAAGTAGGCCCGCAGCTCAGTTACGCACTCCCCATGATGAACGGTGCGTTTAACCTTAGAATACTCGATGGAGCAAATCTCGTTAATTTCGTCGAAAAAGATGGGGTATTCACGATCGATGCTCTCCAGCATGCACCGGGCAAGAAACTGCTTTTCAGCTATGACCTTGCCGAGACGGCTCCACGCTCCTTCACTTTGGGCCACAAACCGATTGAAAACAGCGCAAACGTTCAAGTTGCGAATGGGGCCTGCAACCTCGGTATGGGCATCGAGATCGTCGGCGACAGACTGACCGCGATTTGCGGAGTGAAAGCGAAGACTGATTTTACGCTGAACTACAAGTTCCGTGAAGCACAGACCTCCTTCGATCTTGGCGAGATCAAACTTCCCGAACAGGGCAAGTGGATCGTCATGATCGACGGTGAAGCGATCAGCGATTACACGCGCAGCGGCTCGATCATCAAACTCAATTTTGAACCTTTACTTGATTCGAAGATCACTATTCAATATACATTTCCTGAGTAAGTAAGCGAGGAGCGCTAAGCTCCTTCTCCTTTCCAGGCGGCCTATGAGTACGAGTCTTCTTGCTACTGATCTTTTTCCCCAGATCGCAAAGCGCCCGCTTCCTAGGGGCGCTTTTCAGGTTACTGTTCCCATCAATCTTGAGAGCCTCGCCATCGCTGACTTCCAATCCTATGGAATTGAGCTACCCTTTGGGCTGCAATCCGCCGTTAAAAAACGCCAAATTGAATACCTTGCTGGTCGCTTTTGTGCGCGCATAGCGATGGAAGAGCTGGGCATCGAATCCCCACCTCTGGTAGGCTTGGCAGAAGATCGCTCTCCGGTTTGGGACAGCGGACTGACTGGCTCGATTACTCATACCCAAGGCTGGGCTAGTGCCGTTGTCGGTCGAAAGGACCTGGTAATGGGTCTTGGACTCGATCTCGAGCATGAAATGACTGCCGCATCACCGCAGATGATCAAACATATATGTCTCGACGCTGCGGAACTCGATGAGCTATCGACGGAACTGTCCTGTCCAGCCGGTTTAGGTCTCACCCTCATCTTCTCGGCTAAGGAAAGTTTCTTCAAGGCTACTTACGGACGCGTCCTTCGCTTTTACGGCTTCCATGCAGCGCGGGTCATAGCCAGAGAAGGAGCCCCTGCTGGGATCTTGGAGATTGAGCTGGTAGCTGATCTCAATGATAGTTTACGAGCGGGAATGATGTGGCCAATCAGCTACCGCCTGCTCGAGGGTGGCATCGTTGAAACCCTCATAATCGAGCCATGTGCCGATTGATAGGATAATTAAGAATGGAAAATCTTGTATTTGAACGCATTGCCGACCTCGATGTTCTTCATCTCGCCCGACCTGAGAGACGAGCTTGTGTTATTCTGCTTCACGGTTATGGGGCGGATTTCAGCGACCTGACGAGTTTGGCCTCTATTGCAGATCCTGAGCAAGCCTGGGATTGGTATTTTCCTAATGGTCATCTCGAAATTCCATTTTCACCTCTGCATAGCGGACGGGCTTGGTTTCCCATCGATATGGTGCGACTCCAATATGCACAGGAATCAGGCCAAAAAAGACCCTTTGCCGATCACACACCGGCTGGCCTCGTAGCAGCGAGTGAACAAGTTTCGCTCCTCTTCAAGACCTTGCAACAATCCTATCCCAGCGTCTGCCTCGGTGGATTCAGTCAAGGGGCTATGGTCAGCTGTGATGTGGCTCTCCACAGTGAGCTCAAACCGACTTTGCTTCTACAACTTTCAGCGACTTTCGCTGCAGAATCTCGCTGGGAAAATGCGGTGAAAATCCGGCCCGAAGTCTGTCCTGTCCTGCAAGCTCATGGACGACACGACACGGTTTTGTCTTTCAGCGCGGCTGAGGAATTGAATGCTTTTTGGGAAAAGCACAAATTCCCTCATCGCTTCATGCCTTTCCAGGGCGGGCATGAGATTCCCTACGATGTTCTTCAAGCCCTTCGGCTGCAGCTCTCAGAACTGCTGCCTCGCAGGTAAAATCTCTCATTATTTGCTCTCGATGGTCGATAAGATGCTAGAACCCTGAGGATCTTATGCGGCCACGCTTTGCTAAAAACCTCATGCACTCCAGCACCTGGCGACTCTACGGCTTGGCTGCTCTAGTTTTGGCTAGCTCGATTCTCGTTTATATAGGAATCCAACTGTATCGCCAGGAGGAGATCCGCCAAGTGCGTTTTGAGAGCCTGCAGAAAACTCTGACGCCACCGCTACTCGAAGCAGCCCGTCAGCGCCAGCGTTCTATGATCAAACTCCTCTTTCAAGGTTTAGTCGACGGCCAAGAGCTGAGTGGGCTCCGCTTCATAGATAATCATGAAGGATGGCAAGAGAGCTACTTTCAACCTGGTCTCCCTTTGCAAGAGAGCGAAGCTGGCTATCGCTTCATCATCTTAGATCAAAGAGCCGACGGCTTTCTCCACACGCTGACGGTGGAAATGTTCCTCCCTTCACCCCTCGCGCAGATTTTCTCAAGCTCACAGACTTGGCTGCTGCTCCTTCTCTGCAGCAGCACAGCGCTAGTCCTCGTCCAACTCGTGCAAGCCCAGAATCAGAAACTATTCGTGCGGCCTTTAAGGGGCTTACATGAACGCATCCTCCAACTCCAGCTCAGCACGCCACTCGGCTCAGATACTACGCTCAAAGCACTGGAAAAAGTTGAGGGGGAGTTCGAAGAACTGGAGAATAGCTACATTGAGATGCTAGCGCGCCTCCAGGTTTCACAACGCGATGCTACGTTAGCTAGAGAAGAAGTAGACCGTCTCAAGCACCGCGCAGTCGCTGAAGCCGCCGAAAGGCAGAAGAGCAGCATCGATCATGCGGCGACAGCAACGCCCGAAGCCAAGCTTGCCGCTCTCGGTGAAATGGCTGGCAGTATCGCCCATGAAATCAATAACCCCCTAGCGATACTGGTCGGTCGCTCCGCGCAGTTACGTAAGTTCCTCAGTCCGTCTATAGCTGACAAGCCACAGCTCGAGGGCATCATCGGCAGTATGGAAAAAACAATCTATCGTATCCAGGAACTGGTTTTCGACCTCGAAACAATGGCCAACAGGCCCTCGCAGGAAGAGCTAAAGCCCCTGCAGCTGAAAAAATTCCTGCAACGTGTAGAAGAAGCTGCGATGGCTCGCTACCCAGCTCAAGGGCTCGAATTTATATTTCATGGAGCTCAGGACTATTCGATTGCAGCGCGGGAAGTGGAGTTGACGCAGGCTATTTTCTATCTCATAGAAAACGCAGTAGAAGCGGCCCAATATGGAACTGAGGCTTGGGTAAAAATCGAGCTAGGTCCCATAAGTCAAGATACCATCACGCTCCTCGTCATCGACAGTGGACCTGGGATTCCTTCTGACATTCGCTCGCAGATATTTCAGCCCTTCTTCAGTACCAAAGATGTAGGTCAAGGGCGGGGCACGGGTCTGAGCCTAGCTAAGAGCATTATCGAAGCGGGGCGAGGCCTAGTAGCTTTTGATTATCATGCTAACTGCACTACCCTGTCCATCGTACTGCCACGCTATAAAGACCACGCAAAAGCGGCAGCTTAATTCATGAAAATCCCACCACACTGACACGCTGAGAAGCGGAACTGCGTCTATTTCACCAGAAAATTAGATGAGACTGAGAAGATTTTAGCAGGATATAGAGCGCGAGCCCAAAATCCAGTGGGAGTTTGTCTTAGTTTTCGCCATAATCCGCTCCTTTATGTGACAGCTGACGAGGAGTCATCATCATGGCACGAACCCGTGAACTAGTAGAAAAAGACTTGGCTAAAGCTCAGAAGGAAATTGTAGACTACGCGACAGCCAAAGGTTTCAATCCAAAGTCTGACAAGACTAAAATGCGCCACGACCCCCAGTGGCGTCGTCTCAATGCCGAAGTCGACAAATATAAGAATCAGGTTTTCTTCATCGACAAGCGCAACGCAAAAGCGCCCGTCGAAGCCTGAAACTTTTTAAAGCATGGACTAAGCCCGCTCCTCAAAGTCGTCAAGGCCGAGGAGAGGAGCTCCACCACGCCTGCTCTTCGAGACCAGCCTCTCTCAGCAAGGGAAGTAGATCCCGATCGGTCGCGCTTAAATCCAGCTTCCCCAATTCTTCTACCCCCACCCATTTGAGAGCGCAGTGCTCGTGTAAAACGATCGTCCCCGCACCGAGTGTGGCGAGAAAGGGCAAGAGCAAGATCGTGCGATCAGCAGTTCTGAAAGAGCTGAGCCTCAGTCGACCGTGGAGATTGATGGCGATGCCAAGCTCTTCGCGAATTTCGCGCACTATGCACACGTCGTCGCTTTCACCTGCTTCGACTTTGCCACCTGGGAATTCCCACTTGAGAGCTTCTGCCTTGTGCGGGGGCCTTTGAACGACGAGGTAGAGATCGTCCTTTCGAATGAGAGCACAGGTAACACGCACCACTGACATATTCACTCCAACCAAAGGGTAGGGTATCCTTTGAGTTTATCTGAAGGTCGCACCGACCAAGGATTTGCCTCCGAAAGGACAGCTCATGGCCAAGAGCCAAAGCCTCACTCAAACCCAGCGTTCCGCTACCCTACCCCAGCTTGCTGCTCTTGCGCAAAGGACCTGGCTGCCGATTGGGTTTCATCCTGCCCTCACGCCCCTGGCACAGGAGTGGACGCTTGAGAAGAAGCTGAGCTATCTCCGATCGCAGAAAGTGGGGCGCTTTCACCTCATACCCGCTCCTGATCTTTGGCGAGGCATACTTCCGGGTAGCACAGCGCAAGCCAACTGGCGAGCCATGCTCCACCTGGACTATACCGCTTCCGCTCAAGCCCTGCACTGTGTCGAAGCTTACTTGGAAGAGTGCATGGCCACTTATGCCAACACGCATACCGAAACCTCGGCAACAGGTAAGCTATCGACCCAGCGTTTTCACGAAGCCCTCAACATCATTCGGCAGCACGTTCATGCGGGGGCTGATAGCTTTGTTATTCCCTCGGGCTATGGCGCGACCGGAGCTATAGAGAAGATTCAAAAGATACTCGGCGTCTATCTCTCGCCGAAGGGTCAAAAGACTATAGAAGAAAACTTAGGATTGAACTTAAAAGAAGCCATGGCACAGAAGGCGGTGGTGTTCGTCGGCCCTTATGAGCACCATTCCAATGATGTTTCCTGGCAGGACGATACGCTTTGCACCTTCGTCCGCATCAAAGCTATCCGTGACGGCGAGCATCGCAACGATATTGACTATGACGACCTCCGCGCTCAGCTGCAGCGTTTTGCCGGCTATCTGAAAATCGGCTCTTTTTCGGCCGCTTCTAACGTTACGGGATTGCGCTGCGACCTCAAGAAACTCGGGGATATCCTCCACGAGCACGATGCCATCTATCTGGTAGACTTTGCAGCTTCAGGACCCTATGCCGACATCAATATGGAGCGCGATGGAATCGACGCCATCTTTCTCTCCATGCACAAGAATCTCGGCGGAGCTAATATCGGATTCTTAGTCGGTCGCAAGCACATCTACGATATGGACACCAACCCGAGCTTTGGTGGTGGCGGCACCGTGGCGGCAGTAACACCCTGGGAGTATCATTTTCACGATTCTATTGAAGAACGGGAATCGGCGGGAACCCCAGCGATTCGTCAAACCTGGCAAGCCGCTCTCTCTATGCAGTTGAAGGATTGGATAGGCGTCGACCTCATTCAGCAACGCGACGAAGAGCTGACTATCGATATGGTGGCGTTCATCAAAGGACATCCCAAGCTCGAACTGCTCGGCAATGACGATCCCTCGATGCGTTATCCGATCTTTTCTTTCCTTGTCAAACATGGGCAGCGC